>NZ_JBEXGM010000038.1:0-73992 GCF_040607335.1 Streptomyces sp. NPDC005303
CGCATCCGCAAGGAGCTGTGACCGTGCCGCACTTCGAGTTCGCCAAGTCCAGCCACAGCAGCGGCAACGGCGAGTGCGTGTACCGGGGCAGTCCCACCGGAAACGGGTCAGACCACGGCGATCACCCGAGTTCCTCCCGAGCCTTCTCCGCCTCGGCCGCGAGTTCCGCCGCTTCTGTGGCCTTCGCCGCGGCGTCGATGGCCGTCAGTGACTTACGGACCTGGTTACGGTCCGTGGTGTACCAGAAGTCGGGCAGTGACGCCTTGAGATAACTGCCGTAGCGAGCCGTAGCCAGCCGCTGATCCAGTACGGCGACGACGCCTCGGTCCCCCGAGGCCCGAACGAGGCGACCGGCGCCCTGGGCCATGAGCAGGGCGGCGTGCGTGGCGGCGACCGCCATGAAGCCGTTGCCGCCCGCGTCCTCCACCGCCTTCTGGCGGGCGCTCATCAGGGGGTCGTCGGGGCGTGGGAACGGGATCTTGTCCATGACGACCAGCTGGCAGCTGGGTCCGGGCACGTCGACACCCTGCCAGAGCGACAGCGTGCCGAAGAGACAGGTCTTCGGGTCGGCCGCGAAGTTCTTGATCAACTCGCCGAGGGTCTCCTCACCCTGCAGAAGGATCGGGAACTCCGGGATACGGGAGCGCAGTTCCTCGGCGGCCAGCTGGGCCGCCCTCATGGAGGAGAACAGCCCCAGGGTGCGGCCACCGGCCGCCTGGATGAGCTCCGTCAGTTCGTCGAGCATGTCCGCTCGGTCGCCGTCCCGCGCGGGGCGCGCGAGGTGCTTGGCGACGTAGAGGATGCCCTGCCTCGGGTAGTCGAAGGGCGAACCGACGTCGAGGCCCTTCCACTTCGGCAGGTCTTCGCCCTCGGTCCCTTCCGGGGCGAGCCCCAAGGACGCCCCTACGCCGTTGAAGTCGCCGCCGAGCTTCAGGGTCGCCGAGGTCAGGACCACGGAGCGGTCCGCGAACAGCTTCTCCCTCAGCAGACCGGAGACGGACATGGGGGCCACGCGCAGGGAGGCGCCGAAGCGGTCATGGCGCTCGTACCAGACCACGTCCCACTCCGAACCGTTCGTGATCCGCTCCGCCACGTCGTGCACCGACTCCACGGAGGCCAGCGCCTGCTTGCGGACCGCGTCCTCGTCCTGGACCGACTTGTCGCGCGTCGCTCCGATCGCGGAGATGACCGTACGGGCGGCGTCGCGCAGTGCCATCAGCGCGTAGCCGAGGTCCTCCGGGATCTCCTCCAACCGGCCGGGCAAAGCGAGCTCCATCAACCGCTCGAAGCCCTCGGCAGCGGTCTGGAGCTGGTCGGCCGCCTTTTCGTTGACGAGCTTCGCGGCGCGGCGCACCGCACGGTTGACCTGGCCGGGGGTGAGTTCGCCGGTGGCGACGCCGGTGACCCGGGACACCAGCTCGTGCGCCTCGTCGACGATCAGCACTTCGTGCTGGGGGAGGACGGGGGCGCCTTCGATGGCGTCGATCGCGAGCAGCGCGTGGTTGGTGACGACGACCTCGGCGAGCTTGGCGCGCTCACGGGCCATCTCGGCGAAGCACTCGGCGCCGTAGGCACACTTCGTCGCGCCCAGGCACTCCCGTGAGGACACGGAGATCTGCGCCCAGGCGCGGTCGGAGACTCCCGGTGTGAGGTCGTCGCGGTCGCCGTTCTCGGTGTCCTGCGACCAGTCCCGGAGCCGCAGCAGATCCTGGCCCAGCTTGCTGGTGGGTGCGGCGGCCTCGAACCGGTCGAAGAGTCCCTCTTCCTCGTCCTGCGGGACGCCTTCGTGGAGGCGGTGCAGACACAGATAGTTCGACCGGCCCTTGAGCATCGCGAACTCAGGGCGGCGGCGCAGCAGCGGGTGCAGCGCCTCGACCGTGCGGGGCAGGTCGCGTTCGACGAGCTGTCTCTGCAGTGCCAGGGTGGCCGTCGCGACGACGACCCGCTCCCCGTGCGCGAGCGCGGGCACGAGATAGCCGAGCGACTTTCCGGTACCGGTGCCGGCCTGCACCAGCAGGTGGGAACCTTCGTCGATCGCGTCCGCGACGGATTCGGCCATGGTCACCTGGCCGGGGCGCTCCGTACCGCCGACGGCAGTGACGGCAGCATGCAGGAGTTCGGGGAGTGAGGGCTTCGTCATAGCGCGACCACCCTACGGCCCGGCACTGACAAAGGGGTGATCAAGGCGGGGACGAGGGACGGGATCAAGACCGGGGGCTCCTCGGAGAAGCAGCGGCTGGAAGTCGGATCGCCTCGCCTTCGGTCCGACTTCGGCCGGACATGGTCCGGTCGGGACCGACCTCGATCCGTCAATGGCCGGAAATGATCGAGGCCCAGTGGGGCGATGGAGCGGGACTCGTGCGGTTCGAGGCCGTCGAAAAAAAGTCCTGCGGCAGATGGGAACCGGCTCGGCGCGAGCGGTGTACCAGAAGTGATTGCGCGATCACGTGTTGCTACAACAGACCGCGCAGGGACCGGTCTCGGATCATGAGGGCCGCCCGTTTGGCGGGCAGGTCCACCTCGGCCGAGAAGCGGAAACCTGCGCTCAGAAAGGCGGTGACGGACCGAATGTTCCGAAGGTCGGGTTCCGCGATGACGCGGGCACAGGCGGGTCTCCTGTCGAGTGCGAGATCGGCGACGGCTCTGAGCAGAGTGCTGCCAAGACCGCGACCCCGATCGGCGACAGCGCCGATGAGCAGATGGATACCGGTGTCGTGCGGTCTGGCCGGGTAGTGGCGGGCCAGCGGATCCAGGTCCGCCCGGTAGACCTCCCAGTAGCTCATCGGGGTGCCCTCCAGCACCCCTAGGCAGGGAACACTGCGTCCGTCGTCGGCCAGCTGGGACCGCAGGTGGTCCTCCGTCACGTTCTGGGGCCCGGCCAGCTCCCAGAACGCGGCCACTGCGGGGTCGTTCATCCAACGGCAGACGAGGGCAAGGTCCCGCTCGACACGTACGGGCACGAGTTGGAACACGCCGACCGGGGTCGCGATCGGCCCCCAGCCGGCGACACCGTCGAGCAGGTCGTAGCCGGCCGGGGTGGGCGAGGCGGGGGGTGCGGTGCTGTCGCCCCGGCTCTGCGGCCCCGGCCCGTCCTCGGCATCGGTGTCGCCCGCGCCGGGCCGCCCCGTCTCGAAGCGTGCGACGAATTCATCCGGCAGGCGCAGGTCCAGTGTGTCCTCGTGGTCAGTGCTCCGGTCAGTGCACCGGGCGGTGCCGTCCTCGCCCGGGGCGGGACAGGGGCCGGTGCCGACGTCGGGCGAGGGGGCGGAAACGGCGTCGGCAGTCGCGTCGGCAGACACGCAGGCGCTCCTCTCAGGAGGCGGGGTCGGTCATGTTCCTCAGGAGTGAAGGGGGTTGGCGATGGTGACGTAGACGGACTGGGTGTCGACCGGGCCGACGAGTTCGTCCAAGCCGTGCGCGCGGGTCAGCAGATTGGCCTTGCAGCGCAGGACGGGTGAGTCGAGCAGACGCCCCGGAAGCGTGGAGCGCAGTCGGGTGGGTCCGTGGGCCACGTCGGCGAGGAAGCGGCGGAAGGCGGCGAGCAGCAGCCGTTCGTCGGCCAGGCGCTGGGAGCCGAACGCACCGATGAGGCCGAGGACGTTGTTGATCGCGAGGTAGTAGGCGAAACGCTCGTCGGTGACTTCGTCGGAGACGAAGGTGTCGCTGTGTACGCCGATGCCGGGCAGCCGGGCGTCGAGTTCCGCCCGCCGGGACTCACGGAAGTAGTAGCCCTGGTTGTCGCGGTAGCGGCCGCCGGCGGGCCAGCCGTCACCGTCCAGCAGGACCAGGGTGTTCTGCTGGTGTGCCTCCAGCGCGATCCCTGCCTCGCCGTCGAGCCACAGCACCGGGCGAACGACGTGTTCCAGGTAGCGCAGGAACCACTCGGTGGAGACGGCTCCTCGGGGGCGGCCGGTGCGGGCGGCGAGCCGGGTGACGATCTCCCCCAGCCGGGATCGCCAGGCCGGGCGGTGCGTCTCCGGGCGGTTCACGTCCGGGGGGTAGCCCCTGCCCGGGCCGCCCATGTCCGGACATGCCTCGGCGGTGCCTGCTCGAACGTCGGGGCGTGGTGAGACGAGTCCGGCGATGCAGGAGACGTCGTCCGAGGTGCTGAACGGGTTGTGCCGGATCACCACGTCGATTCCGGGGACGGGACTGCCGTCGGGCCCGTCGATGGCCAGCCAGGCCGGGTCGCGGACGATGTCGAACGCCGGGTGGGCCGCCTGCCACACCTTGGACAGACCGCTGCGCAGGAGCCGATGTACCTCGACACCGCGATGGAGTTCCTTGCGGAGGTTCTCGCGGCGGGAGTTGGTGATGCGCAGGCCCAGCGAGAGCTTGAGCATGGCGGGGGCGCCGGAGCGATGAACGGTACGTACGGAGGAGGTGGGGTGCCAAGGGGAGCCGTGGGTGCCCAGGTCCTGGAGCAGCCCGGTGTCGAAGAGAGGAGCGGTCTCGGGGCGGTTCCGGACCTCGCGGAGTTGCCAGGGATGCAGCGGCAGGGCCGTGCGGCCGTCGGGCAGCGGCAGGTCGGCGCCGGCCAGGCGCTGGGTGAGCTGGGCGGCGGCGACGGGACGACCGCGTTCGGTCCAGGCCGAATCGGTGGCGAGGAGGGAGGGATCGACAGCGAGCCAGTGCAGGGGGAAGGAGCCGCGCAATTCGGGTGAGTACAGGGCCCCTTCAGCTTCGGAGAGACCTTCGCGGCTCTTCGGGGCGGGGTGCAGAGGGTGGCCGAGCACGAGCGACTGTTCGGCGGTGAGGAAGAGGTCGGGACCGTCGCCGGGGTCCTTGCGGCGCTCGCGGACGAAGGTGGCGGTGCGGCGGATGGAGTCGGCGACGCGGGCCACCAGTTCGGCAGCACCTGCGGGGGCGGGGGTTTCTGTGGCCAGCGACTCACGGGTGAGCAGTGCCGCGACGGTGACCGCGTCGACCGGCGGAGCTTGTTGGGGGGCGTCGGCGAGGTGGGGGAGGCCGAAGCGGTGCCATCCCGTCGGGGACCAGTAGTGGATGGGGACGAGGAGGGATGCGCCACTGGCTGTGAGGGGGATGCGAAGGGTGCCGCCCGTGGGGGCGGGCAGGTCGGTCTCGCGTACCCAGCAACGGAGCAGATTCTCCACCGCCGCGGCTTCGGCGGCACTGTGTGGGTCGGGATGGTCCAGAGGGTCGGCGGTGGCGCCGCGCAGACCCTCCTGTTCGGGCGGGCCTCCCTGCGACGGGGTGTGGGCGGGGCGGGCGCGGCGCTGCGGGGAGGGAGCTGTGTCGGAGTGGGTGCGGGGGTGTGCGGGGGCGGGGCTGTGGGGGGTGGGGGTGGTGTTCAAGTTCCGTGTTCCTCGGGGGTGGTGGGTCGATGTTGCCCGGGCCGGGACAGGGATCACGGCGGCTGGACGAGGGCTTGGTGAGAAAAGAGCGTGGAGGTGAGTGGTGTTCGGGAAGGGATCTGTGACCAATCGACTTGATGGCGGGGGTGGTTCGGAGGTGCCGGCGAGCGGAACGCGGCTCGGCCGGTGGCGCGGGGTGTGGTGGCAGCTGCTGGCCGGATCCGCACTCCGGCTTCTGACCTGGACCCGATTCCGACCCGGCACTCGGCCCCGGCGCCGAGTGCCGCTGTCACAGCGGTTTCGGCAGGGGCGTTCACTCCGTCCGGAGGTGTGGCCGCGTCCCCGGGCTCTTGTGCCGCTCCAGCCGCGTCTCCGGCCCCTGCCGATCGGTCGGCCTCAGCCAACACCCCAGTTACCCCCAACACCCCAGTTGCCGCTTGATCGGCCCCGACCGACACACGGGCCGCTACCGCCCAGGCCGCGCCGCCCATACCGCCGGCTTCTGCCGCTCCATCGACTCCCACTGTCGGCTCGGCAGCTACCTCGCCGTCCCGTCGCCCTCGTCCCGGCCCCGGCGTCGGTGCTGCTGGTGCCTCCCGCCACCGGGGCTGTGACTGCGGGCCACCGCGGCCACCGCGTCGGCAAGTCGGTCAAGGACGGCGGTCGCCTGTTCCTCGGTGATCGTCAGGGGCGGGAGCAGGCGGACGACGCTCGCGTGACGGCCACCGAGCTCGACGATCAGGCCGCGTCGGAGGCACTCCCGCTGGACGGCGGCGGCGAGTTCCGGAGAGGCAGGGCGGGGAGACGGGACGGCACCAGGCGTCAGCGCAGCGCTCGCACCAGCCGCGCTGCCTGGTCCGACCGTGTCCGACAATCCGGCGGACCCTTCTCCGCCACCGCTCCCGACCGACAACCCCGGTCCGCCAGCCTCACCGGCCTCCCTGAATCCACCGGCTGCACCGGATGCACCAGGTCCATTGGATCCAGCGACACCCAGCCCCTCCCCCGCCACCTCACCCGCCCCCTCGACCATCTCAACCCCGATCATCAACCCCCGCCCCCGCACGTCGCCGATCACGGGGAACTCCTGTGCCAGCGACTGGAGTTGAGACAGCATCCGGGCCCCCAGCGTTGCCGCGCGCGCCGTGAGGTCGTTCTCCCGGACGTAGGCCATCGTGGCCGTGCCCGCGGCCATGGCGAGTTGGTTGCCGCGGAAGGTGCCTGCGTGGGCGCCGGGTTCCCAGACGTCGAGGTCGTCGCGGTAGACGACGACAGCGAGAGGCAGGCTGCCGCCGATGGCCTTGGAGAGGACCATCACGTCGGGGGTGATGCCGCTGTGCTCCACGGCCCAGAAGGCGCCGGTTCGGCCAACCCCCGTCTGGACCTCGTCGGCGATGAGCGGGATCGAGCGGTCGGCCGTGATCTGGCGCATGCGCCGCATCCACTCGTCCGGGGCCGGAAGGACCCCGCCCTCGCCCTGGACGGGTTCGAGGATCATCCCGGCGGGCAGCGGCACCCCGGATTTGGGGTCGTCGAGGACGGATTGTGTCCAGCGGGCGGCGAGTTCGGCGCCATGCGGGCCACCGACCCCGAAGGGGCAGCGGTAGTCCTGCGGATAGGGCAACCGGGCGACCCGTACGTCCGGGGCCTCGCCGGACGCCTCGAGGGCGCCGGAGGTCATGCCGTGGTAGGCGCCGGCGAAGGCGAGCATGCCGTTGCGGCCGGTCGCGGCCCGTACGAGCTTGAAGGCAGCCTCCACCGCGTCGGTGCCGGCCGGGCCGCAGAACTGCACGCGTGCACGGTCGGCGAGCCCAGGAGGGAGGGTTCGGAACAGTTCGGTGGTGAAGGCGTCCTTGACGGGGGTCGCGAGGTCGAGAACGTGAAGGGGCGCACCCGAGTCGAGGACCTTGCGAATGGCTTCCAGGACGACGGGGTGGTTGTGGCCGAGGGCCAGCGTGCCGGCGCCCGAGAGGCAGTCGAGGTAGCGGCGGCCGTCGGCGCCCTCGATGGTCAGGCCGCGGGCGCGTACTGGGACGATCGGGAGGGCCCGGGCGTAGGTGCGCGCTGCCGACTCGCGGGCCGACTGGCGCCGCAGGATGCCCTCGTGCGCGGAGCGGGCCTGCGACGGTTCCGCGACGGCGGTCTGCCCCGCCGTGGCCTCCCCGGGTGCGGTCTCGGTCACGGCCATGGTTCTCCCGTCGTCGCGCTGTGCAGGGGCAAACGGTCGCTGGCGGACTCGCCCGTCCCGACATACGGCGCCCCGGGACCCTTTGCTCGACATCTCGGCACATCGCTGCCCCGACTGTCGGGAAAACTCGCAGGATTGGGGCGCGGGGACCGAACCGTCCGCCGACAGCGGGCCCACACCGCTACCAACCCCGGAGTGTTCGGCGGGTTACGGGTTGCCTGAAGATCTTTGGCGTGACGGAACTGTTGCGGTTCCGTCGGAAATCACCCATAGCGGGCGCATAGTGTGTGGTGCCGTTCCAAGGCGCGGTGCCGGAAGGTGAACTCGCGGGACGTCTGCGGGAAGTGCCCGGATCCGGCGCCGGGTTCGTCCACACCAGGGGGAGGCGGAGCATGCGATCCGGACCACTGCCGTTGACGGCCCACGGCGAAGGCCGAAGGGGTGCGCGCCGCAGAACCTCCCCCGCGCGCCGAACAACCTCCCCCCTGCTGGCCGCAATGGCCCTCGCCTCGGTGCTGGCGTTGACCGTAACCGGCTGCGAATCGGGCGGCCCGGACGCGAATGCGCAGGCCTCCGCCTCCAACACCCCCGGGGGAGACGGCAAGATCACGATCCCGGACGACATCAGGGACAGGCTGAAGGAGCACGGGATCGATGTCGACCAGTGGAAGAACGGCGCCTGGAAGGACTGGGACAGGGACGACTGGCTGCGCGAGGCCCAGGACTACATCAACCCCATCATCGAGGGCCTGTGGAACCCGGACCGGATGCGGGAGGCCGAGGATCCCGACCGCGGCGTCCAGGAGAGCGACCTCTCGGGTGACCAGGGTGTGACCGACCCGGAGCCGCCGCCGGTGGACGCGAAGGCCGTATCTCCTACGTACCACGACAACGTTCCCGAGGCGGGCAAGGTGTTCTTCGACTCCCCCGAAGGCACGATGGTCTGCTCGGCGACGGTCGTGGCGGACCCGGCCCACCCGGGCAGGTCCAACTTGGTGTGGACCGCGGGGCATTGTGTGCACGCGGGCAGGAGTGGCGGCTGGTACCGCAACATCGCGTTCGTGCCGTCCTACAACGACCGGGCCCTCTCGGCCGGGGAGTTGGCGGGTGCGACCGAGGACGAGCTCGCTCCGTACGGCGTCTGGTGGGCCGACTGGGCGGGGACGTCGGATCAGTGGATCGCGCGGGGCGGTCCGACCGGTGGGGACGGTGCCCCCTACGACTTCGCCGTCATTCATGTGACGCCGGAGGAAGGCGGCACCGGCAAGTCCTTGGAGGAGACAATCGGTTCGGCTCTGCCGGTGGACTTCGCCGCGCCGGCGGTGCCGCGGGTGGAGAGCATCACGGCCGCGGGGTATCCGGCGGCGGCGCCGTTCGACGGGGAGACGCTGTACCAGTGCCAGGACAGGCCGGGACGGCTGTCGATCAACGCCTCGGATCCGACGATGTACCGGATCGGCTGCACGATGACCGGTGGGTCGTCCGGCGGCGGCTGGGTCGCGACCGCCTCGGACGGCGAGCCGGCGCTGGTGTCCAACACCTCGATCGGCCCGGTGGCCGCGGGTTGGCTGGCCGGGCCCCGGCTGGGTGAGGTGGCCGAGGGGGTGTACGACTCGGTCAGTCGGAAGTTCGCGGGGCAGTGACAGCCCAGGCGCTCTCAAGCATGCCGATCGGGCACGACCGCCGGTGACCTGCACGACCGCCGGTGACCTGGACGTGACCGAGGCCCGCCCCCTGTGAAAGGGACGGGCCTCAAGGCCGCTGGGCTACATGCGCTCAGGCCACCGGCACCGGCACGTACGGCGCCAGGTCCGCGGCCAGCTCCTCGTGCACCCGGACCTTGAGCAGGGTGCCCTCCGCCGTGTGCTCCTCGGAGATCACCTCGCCCTCGTCATGGGCGCGGGCGACCAGCTTGCCGTGGGTGTACGGCACGAGCGCCTCGATCTCGACGGACGGCCTGGGCAGTTCGTTGTCGATCAGGGCGAGCAGCTCGGTGATGCCCTGGCCGGTACGGGCCGAGACCGCGATGGAGCGCTTCTCGATCCGCATCAGCCGCTGAAGCGTCAGCGGGTCCGCCGCGTCGGCCTTGTTGATCACAACGATCTCGGGTACATCGGTGGCGCCGACGTCCCTGATCACCTCGCGTACGGCGGCCAGTTGCTCCTCCGGGTTCGGGTGCGAGCCGTCCACCACGTGCAGGATCAGGTCGGACTCGCCGACCTCCTCCATGGTGGAGCGGAACGCCTCGACCAGGTGGTGCGGCAGGTGCCGTACAAAACCGACGGTGTCGGCCAGCGTGTACAGGCGGCCGCTCGGGGTCTGCGCGCGGCGGACGGTGGGGTCCAGGGTCGCGAACAGGGCGTTCTCGACCAGGACGCCCGCGCCCGTGAGGCGGTTGAGCAGGGACGACTTGCCGGCGTTGGTGTAGCCCGCGATGGCGACCGAGGGCACCTTGTGGCGCTTGCGTTCCTGGCGCTTGATCTCGCGGCCGGTCTTCATGTCCGCGATCTCCCGGCGCATCTTCGCCATCTTCTCGCGGATCCGGCGCCGGTCCGTCTCGATCTTGGTCTCACCGGGGCCACGGGTGGCGAGGCCGCCGCCCTTGCCGCCGCCCATCTGACGGGACAGCGACTGACCCCAGCCTCGCAGCCTCGGCAGCATGTACTGCATCTGCGCGAGCGCGACCTGCGCCTTGCCCTCACGGGACTTGGCGTGCTGGGCGAAGATGTCGAGGATCAGGGCCGTACGGTCGATGACCTTGACCTTGACGACGTCTTCGAGGGCGATGAGCTGGCCGGGGCTGAGTTCACCGTCGCAGATGACGGTGTCCGCGCCGGACTCGACGACGATGTCACGCAGCTCCAGGGCCTTGCCGGAACCGATGAAGGTGGCCGCGTCGGGCTTGTCGCGGCGCTGGATCACGCCGTCGAGCACGAGTGCGCCCGCGGTCTCCGCGAGGGCGGCGAGCTCCGCGAGGGAGTTGTCCGCGTCCTGCACGGTCCCCGTGGTCCAGACGCCGACGAGGACGACCCGCTCCAGACGGAGCTGGCGGTACTCGACCTCGGTGACGTCCTCGAGTTCGGTGGAGAGGCCGGCGACGCGGCGCAGGGCCGCGCGCTCGGAGCGGTCGAACTGCTCGCCGTCCCGCTCTCCGTCGATCTCGTGGCTCCAGGCGACGTCCTCTTCCATCAGGGCATCGGCCCGAAGACCTTCGGCGTAGGTGTGCGCGAGGCGCTGCGTGTCCTGGGAAGGGGATGAAGAGGAGGTCATTGGGTCCTTACGTCGATGGGGATTCCGATTCGGCGGTCATGTCTCTCAACGCACGAGAACCCCGGGAGATTCCCCTGTCCCGTGCCGCGCCGACCTGAAGATGGTCGCACGGCACGGGGCGTCTCGTCACTGCCTTATTTCACCGGTGCGGCTGCCACGGCCTTCCAGTCCCGGTGGCCGGGCATGGGCGGGGTCTTCTCCCCGTACAGCCAGTCCTGGAGGAAGCCGTGGAGGTCGCGTCCGGAGATCTCGGAGGCGAGGCGTACGAAGTCGGCGGTCGACGCCGTGCCGTCCCGGTGTTCCCGCACCCATGCGCGTTCCAGGGCCTCGAAGGGGCCGCGGCCGATCTCCTGGCGCAGGGCGTACAGAACCAGGGCGGCGCCGTCATAGACGTTCGCCCGGAAGATGCTGATCTTCTCGCCGGGCTTGGGCGGCTTGGGCGCGGCCGGCGGCCCGCCTGCCGCCCGCCAACGGTCGGAAGCGCCGTACGCGGCCTTCATGCGGGCCTCAAGGGTGTGGCCCGCCTTCTCCTCCGCGTACAAGGCCTCGTACCAGGTGGCGTGTCCTTCGTTGAGCCACAGATCGGACCAGGTGCGGGGGCTGACGCTGTCGCCGAACCACTGGTGGGCGAGCTCATGGACCATGATCGACTCGATGTACCACTTGGGGTAGGCGGGCTCGGTGAAGAGATTCTTCTCGAAGAGGGAGAGGGTTTGAGTCTCCAACTCGAAGCCGGTGTCGGCGGTCGCCATGAGGATGCCGTACGTCTCGAAGGGGTACGGACCGACCTTCTTCTCCATCCAGGCGAGCTGGCCGGGGGTCTTCTTTAGCCACGGTTCGAGCTGGGCGCGGTCCCTCGCCGGTACGACGTCCCGGACGGGCAGTCCGTGCGGTCCGCTGCGGTGCACCACGGCGGAGCGGCCGATGGACACCTGCGCGAGCTCGGTGGCCATGGGGTGCTGGGTGCGGTACGTCCAGGTGGTCGCCTTGCCGACGCGGTCCACCTCCGTCGGCAGTCCGTTCGCGACGGCCGTGTAACCGTCGGGCGCGGTGACCCGGATGGTGAACATCGCCTTGTCGGAGGGGTGGTCGTTGCACGGGAACACCAGGTGGGCGACGTCGGCCTGGTTGGCCATGGCGAGGCCGTCCGTGGTGCGTACCCAGCCGCCGTCCCGGTCCGCGGCGGAGACGGGGTCGCTCGTGTGACGGACGGTGATCCGCATCCAGCTGCCGGCGGGCAGTGGGGTGTCGGGTGTGACGACAAGGTCCTCGCCGACGCTGGTGAAGGCCGCGGGCAGTCCGTCGACCTCCACCGACCGGACCTCGCCGTGCGCGAAGTCGAGGTTGAGGCGGTCGAGTTCGGTCGTCGTCCAGGCGTCGATCGTGGTGACGGCCGTGAGCGGCTTGCTGTTGCTGCCGGGGTAGGTGAAGGAGAGGTCGTACGACGCCACGTCGTAGCCCGGGTTGCCGAGGTCGGGGAAGAGGCGGTCGCCGACACCGAGCGGCGTGGGCGGGGCGCTCGCGGCGAGCAGACAGACGGAGACGGCGGAGGCGAGCAGCGCGGCCGCCCTGTTGCGACGGGCGTTTGCGGTACGGCGACGGGGGGCGTCGGCGGGGGGTACGGGGGCAGGGGCGGGGTGAGTGCGGGGGGTGAGCGGCATGCACCACCGCTACCAGCGCGCGCGTGCACCACGACGGCGACTCGCGACGGGCCCACTCGAACGGGGTCCTGCGGTCCTGTTGAGGAGACGCGCGCGTGGGTGTGCGGGTGTGCGGCCATGGCACAAGGTGCGTTCCCGCTCGCGCCGGCACGCCACGCGAGCGTAAGGGCGTGTGGAGCGATCCTCACGTGTGTGAAAGGCATAGGGGCCGGTTCCTCACGGGCGCGGTGGCGTCCTGTGGGCTCCTCGCCCGGGTCGGCACAACGCGACGCGTGAGGTGCCGGCACCATCCGACGATGACTCCTTGAGGAAGCGGCCCAGTGGGCGCGGCCGCCCCTGACGTGCCGATCCGGGGGGTCGGACGAGCCTCTGAGGCGTCGATTCCGGTCGGCGCGCCCGCCAGACGCGTCACTCCCGGTTCGGACGAGCCAACTGAGGCACCGATCCCGGTTCAGCGCGCCCCCAGACGCATCACCCCCAGGTCGGTCAGACACCTGCGGCACCGATCCCGATCAACGCGCCCCCCTGACGCGCCGTCCTGGGGTCTGACGAGCCTCTGAAGTGTCGACTCCGGTCGGCGCGGCACGCTGAGGCACCCATCTCGGCTGGCGCGACTCCCTACGGCACCCATCCCGGTCGGCGCGCGCCCCCTTCGGCTCCCCGATCACCGCGCCCCTACGGCACCCCCTCGGCGCCCCCTGCGGCACCCATCCCGACCAGCGCAGGCCCCCGAGTCCTCCCTCAATCCCCCGTCGGCGTCTGCGCCCGGCTCACGTCGTACACGCCCGGCACGTTCCGCATCGCCCTCATCAGTGCGGGCAGCTGGGCCGCGTCCGGCAGCTGGACCGTGTACGTGTGGCGCACCCGCTGCTGGCTGGGGGGTTCGACGGTCGCGGAGACGATCTCGGCGCCCTCGCCGGCCATGGCCTCGGTGAGGTCGGCGAGGAGGTGCGGACGGCCGAAGGACTCCGCGAACAGCGTGACCCGGCACTCGGCGGTGTCGCCCCAGCGCACGCCGACCTCCCTGCGCCCCTTCATACGGGCCACAGCGGCGCACTCGACGCGGTGCACGGTGACCACTCCCCCGCGCACCGCGAAGCCGGTGATCTCGTCGGGCGGTACGGGCGTGCAGCAGCCGGCCAGCCGTACGGTCGCGCCGGGCAGGTCGACGAGGGCGACGGCGGCGCCGGGGCGGTCCGCGGCCTGGTCGTCGGGGGTCTGCGGCTCGGCGCTGCTCCGGCCCGCGCTGTCGGGTGTGTCGGCCGCCGACGGCTCCGCGACGGAGGCACGGAAGGGGTTCGCGTCCCCCCGCCCGGCCCGCGCGTGCCCGGTCACCCCCGCCGTCCCGTCGCGCTCCTCGGCGCCCTCCGGCGCCTCGTGCGAGGGATGCGTGGCGATCCACCGCTGGATGGCGATCCGCGCCGCGGGGGTGTGCGCGTGCTCCAGCCACTCCTTGGAGGGTTCGGCGGCCGGGTCCTGTCCCATGAGGAGCTGAACGGTGTCGCCGTCCTTGAGGACGGTGCTCAGGGTCGCCAGGCGGCCGTTGACCCGAGCGCCCAGGCACGCGTGCGCGTCCTCGCCGTACTGCGCGTAAGCGGCGTCCACACAGGTCGCGCCCTCGGGCAGGCCCAGGGTGCCGCCGTCCGGCCGGAAGACGGTGATCTCCCGATCCTGGGCGAGGTCCTCGCGCAGGGTGGACCAGAAGGTGTCCGCGTCGGGCGCGGCCGCCTGCCAGTCGAGGAGGCGGGAGAGCCAGCCGGGCCGGGTGGGGTCCACCCGCTCCTCGTCGGCGCCGACGCCGTGGGACGCGCTCTGCTCCTCCGAGGAGTCCGAAGGGGACGCGTACGGATTGCCGAGCGCCACCACGCCGGCCTCGGCGACCTTGTGCATCTGGTGGGTGCGGATGAGGACCTCGACCACCTGGCCGTCGCCGCGGGCCACGGCGGTGTGCAGCGACTGGTACAGGTTGAACTTCGGTACCGCGATGAAGTCCTTGAACTCCGAGACGACAGGTGTCATACAGGTGTGCAGTTCGCCCAGGACGGCGTAGCAGTCCGCGTCCTCGCCGACCAGGACCAGCAGGCGGCCGAAGTCCGCGCCGCGCAGCCGGCCGCGCTTGCGGGCCGTCCGGTGCACGGAGACGAAGTGCCGTGGCCGGATGACGACTTCGGCCTGGATGCCGGCCTCGCGCAGCACCCCCCGCACCTCGTCGGCGATCTCGGCGAGCGGGTCGTCCGCGCGGGAGGCGTTGTCGACGATCAGCTCGCGCGTGTGCTCGTACTCCTCGGGGTGGAGGATCGCGAAGACCAGGTCTTCCAGTTCGGTCTTGAGGGCCTGGACGCCGAGGCGTTCGGCGAGCGGGATGAGAACGTCGCGGGTGACCTTGGCGATGCGGGCCTGTTTCTCGGGGCGCATCACGCCGAGGGTGCGCATGTTGTGCAGCCGGTCGGCGAGTTTGATCGACATCACGCGGACGTCGTTGCCGGTGGCGACGAGCATCTTGCGGAAGGTCTCGGGCTCGGCGGCGGCGCCGTAGTCGACCTTCTCCAGCTTGGTGACGCCGTCGACGAGGAAGCGGACCTCCGCGCCGAACTCCTCGCCGACCTGATCGAGCGTCACCTCGGTGTCCTCGACGGTGTCGTGGAGCAGAGAGGCCGTCAGGGTCGTGGTCTCGGCGCCGAGTTCGGCGAGGATCAGGGTCACCGCGAGCGGGTGTGTGATGTACGGCTCACCGCTCTTGCGCATCTGGCCGCGGTGCGAGGACTCGGCCAGGACCCAGGCGCGGCGCAGCGGCTCGAGGTCGGCGTCGGGGTGGTGGGCGCGGTGGGCCTCGGCAACGTGGCCGATGGCGTCGGGCAGCCGGTCGCGGGCGGCGGGGCCGAGCAGCGCGGCACGGCCCAGACGGCGCAGGTCGATCCGCGCCCGCCAGCGGGCGGCCGGGCCTGCTACCGGACCTGGGGTCGCGGGGTTCGTCGCCTCCGCACTCATGGGCACCTCCGGCTGCGTGGACCGGCGGACGGGGTGCCCCATGGCGGACACGGCTCAGGGGATGGCATCTGTCCCCCGTCCGGGCCGGTGCTTGATGCTACCGAGCCCATCACGCCCGGCTGACCGCCTCTCGGCGAGCGTGAAACGGATCACCCATTCGAGCGAAGGTTTGCAGGTTTACCATTTCGCGCCATCTGACCTGCGACTGACTGTGGTTCTGAATCGCACAAGGGCTCGGAGGCTGCGGTTCCACGTCCCCGGGACGCCGATCATTGCGATTCATATGGTCAACGAACCGCGTTTTCAAGCCAGTCACCATCGATCTCGCCTTCGGCGACGATCACCGCGGGGCCGGTCATCTCGATCTCGCCGTCGGTCCGTTCGGTGATCACCAGGGTGCCGCCGGGCACGTCGACGGTGTACGTCGCCGGGCTGCCGGTGGCCGCCGGGTCGGCGCCGTCCCTGCGGGCCGTGGCCACGGCGACGGCGCACGCGCCCGTGCCGCAGGACCGGGTCTCGCCCGCCCCGCGCTCATGCACGCGCATGGCGACGTGGCGGGGGCCGCGGTCGACCACGAACTCGACGTTGACCCCGCTCGGGTAGGCGTCGGCCGGACTGAACGGCGGCGGGGAGTACAGGTCGCCGGCGTGCGCGAGGTCGTCCACGAAGGCCACGGCGTGCGGGTTGCCCATGTTCACGTTCCGTGCGGGCCAACGGCGGTCGCCGACGCTCACCGTGACGTCCCCCTCGGGGAGCAACGCCCTGCCCATGCCGACGGTGACGTCACCGTCCTTCGCGATGTGCACGGTCTTCACGCCCCCGCGGGTGGCCACAGCGAGGTCGCCCTCGGTGACGTGACCGGCGTGCTGGAGGTAGCGGGCGAAGACGCGTACGCCGTTGCCGCACATCTCCGCGACGGAGCCGTCGCCGTTGCGGTAGTCCATGAACCACTCGGCCTGCCCGGCCATGTGCGTGGCCTCGGGGTGCGCGGCGGACCGTACGACGTGGAGGAGGCCGTCACCGCCGATGCCGGCCCGGCGGTCGCACAGGGCGGTGACCGCGGCGGGGGGCAGGTCGAGGGCGTTCTCGGGGTCCGGGACGATCACGAAGTCGTTCTCGGTGCCGTGGCCCTTGAGGAAGGCGATCCTGGTGCTCATTCTTCGATCGTAAGGGAGGCGCGGTTCCCGGCCGCGGGCCCGGCGGAGGTTGCCGAGCAGTTCCCCGCGCCCCTGAAGCGGCGCTTCAGCGCAGCCTGGCTACGCGCCAGACCGCCAGAACCACCACCACGGCCACCAGCAGCACGTATCCGATCACGACCCGCCAATCCGCGCGCCGACCGGAACCCCGCTGCGGCAGCCCGGGCCACGTGTAACCAACGCGGCGCGCTGCCATCGAGCCCCAGCCGGCCGCGCACGAGCAGATCAGCAGACCCAGCATCGCGATCACCGCTCCGCTGTCGCCGAAGTCGAAGGCTAGCGGGAAGGCGAACATCAGGGAGCCCACCGCGGCCAGCGAGACGATGGGGGCGAGCTGCCAGATCCGCAGGCGGCGCTGCGGGCGCAGCTCGACCTCGACCTCTTCCCCGCCCGGGAACATCTCCTCGGGCTCGGGACCGTCGGCGGTCACACCGCCCTGGGTGTCGTCGGGCCCGTCGGAGATCAGACGCTCCGCGTCCTGCTCCGGTTCACCGCTCTCGGCGGTGAGGGGCTCGATGCCTTGTGCGGTGTCGCGAGGGCCGGCCTCCATCACCACGCGCCCTCCCAACTCGGACTCCACTTGGTCGATCGAAGCTCGATGATGGCACGGCGGCGGAGGCCCGGATGACGGCCGGAGCGTCCCGATGCCATGACGTGATCAGGCTGTGACCGGTCGTTCGACCAACGCCAGCGCGAGCTGCGGAAGTTCTGTGAGATGCGCCGCAGCCCCACTCAACCAGTGCACCCGCGGATCGCGCCTGAACCATGAATCCTGACGGCGCGCGAAGCGTTTCGTGGCACGGACGGTCTCGGCCCGCGCGTCCTCCATCGCGCACTCCCCCGAGAGCGCCGCCAGCACCTGCTGGTACCCGAGCGCGCGCGAGGCTGTGCGCCCCTCGCGCAACCCTCGCGCCTCCAGCTCCCGCACCTCCTCCACGAGGCCGGCGTCCCACATCCGGTCGACGCGGCGCGCGATGCGCTCGTCGAGCTCGGGCCGGGCGACGTCGACACCGATCTGGAGGGTGTCGTAGATGGAGTCGTGGCCGGGGAGGTTGGCGGTGAAGGGCTTGCCGGTGATCTCGATCACTTCGAGAGCCCGGACGATACGGCGGCCGTTGCTGGGCAGGATGGCCTGCGCGGCCCCGGGGTCGGCGGCGGAGAGGCGGGCGTGCAGCGCGCCGGAGCCACGCAGGACGAGTTCCTCCTCCAGGCGGGCCCTGACCTCCGGGTCGGTGCCGGGGAACTCCAGGTTGTCGACGGCCCCGCGCACGTAGAGCCCGGAACCCCCGACGAGGATCGGCCAGCGGCCCTCGGCGAGCAGTGCGTCGATCCTGGCGCGGGCCAGCCGCTGGTACTCGGCGACGGACGCGGTGACGGTCACGTCCCAGATGTCCAGGAGGTGGTGCGGGACGCCGTCGCGTTCCGAGGGCGTCAATTTGGCGGTGCCGATGTCCATCCCTCGGTAGAGCTGCATGGAGTCGGCGTTGACGACCTCGCCTCCCAGTCGTTGGGCGAGGAAGACGCCCAGATCGGACTTTCCGGCCGCAGTGGGTCCGACGACGGCGATGACGCGGGGGGCGGGGGGTGCGCTGCTCACCGCCCCAGTCTCGCAAACCTCCGGGCACCACCTCGAACGAGTTACGTGACGGCCCGGCTGCGGCGTCGTTGCCAGTTGCGTGGCTTCCGCCGCCCTGTTCACGGAGGCGGCGATCCGGACGGCGCAAACGGGCGCACCGGGCGACGCGGGATTTCCCCCGCACGAGTAGCGTATGGAGTGGATATGGGCGTTTTTGCACGACTTCTCCGCAGGTCGAAGGCTACGGAGGAGGCGTCAACCGCCGAGACGCAGGCCGACATCCCGACGGCCGAGTCCGCGGCGGAGGAGGCGGCAGAAGCGAAGGGATCGACCGACGTCAAGGCCAAGGCCGACGCCAAGTCCGACGCCAAGGCCGGGACCGAGACCGAGGGCAGGAGCCAGGTCGAGATCACCGAGACCGCCGCGACCGAGGACACGGACGGGTCGGCGGCGGAACCCGGCGACGACGCTGCCGCCGACGGCGTCGAGATCCCCAAGCAGCAGTCCGCCGAGGATGCGGCCGACCATGAGGCCGGCGAGGGCGCCCGCACGTAACTGTCCCGCGTGGGAAGGTGAACGATGGGTCTCCTGGACAATGTGAAGGCCAAGCTCGGCCCGGCCAAGGACAAGGTCTCCGGCCTCGCGCAGCAGCACGGGGGCAAGATCCAGCACGGTCTCGACAAGGCCGCCAAGGTCGTGGACGAGAAGACCAAGGGCAAGTACAGCGACAGGATCCGGACGGGCACGGGCAAGGCCAAGGACGCCATGGACCGACTCGCGCACCACGAGGGCACGGAGGGACCGGGGGGCGGCAGCGTGCCACCGGCCTCACCGCCGCCCGCTTCCTGAACGGCGGCACGGCACACCGACGGACGGCCACGGGGCATGACGCCCCCGGGCCGTCCGCCGTTTGCCCAGGACCAGCCCAGGACCAGCCCAGGCCTCCACCACGGCCCCCTGCGGTCTCGGCAGCGGCTCTCGCGACCACAGGCCCTCCGTGGACCTCAGGACCAGGTCGCGACCAGGTACCCCACGCCATAAGGCGCGTCCTCGTACAGCAGCGAGCCGCTGAGGTTCGCGCCCTCGGCCGCGCCCGCGAGGACCTGCCAGCAGGCCCGGCCGGAGGCCTTCAGTTCGTACGCCAGCTCGGCGTCCAGCGCTCGCAGGGCCGCCACGTCGGCCGCGCCCAGCGCCCGCGCGACCTCCGCGTCGAAGGGGGCCGCGCGCTCGTCGAGGTAGCCGGGTGCCTTCAGTGTGCGGCAGGCGCTGGCGTCGCCCATCACCAGCAGCGCCACCCGCTCGGCCCGGGCGGCGATGTCCCTACCGGTCTGGATACACCGCTCGGGCTCCAGAGGTTCCCCCACGCCGAGTCCCTCGATCGGGGCGCCGGACCAGTCGGTGCGCTCCAGCAGCCAGGCGGCGACGGCGAGCGAGGCCGGGAGCGGACGCTGCGGGGCAGGCTCCCGCTCCGGCCCGAGCCGTACGTCCACATCGACGCCGAAGCCGCGGAACGACCCCCGGGCGCCCTGCGAGTGCGGGCCACGTCCGCTCTCGTCGGCGGGCCCCACGACGACGAGGCGGTCGGGCCGGGCCGCCGCGAGGACACCCAGCGTGTCCGTGCAGGCGGCGCGGGCCCCGTCGAGCTCGGGCGCGGCCCCGGCGGCGACCTGGGGCACGAGAACGGGCGGACAGGGACAGACAGCGGCTGCTACAAGCATGATCGGCAGCCTACTTCCAGGCCCACGGCCAGGACTCGGGATGCGTGCTCCACACCAGTTCGCCGAGCCGGTACACCATGCGATGCGTGGACATCACACCCTCGATGTGGGCGTAGTAGGCGTCCCCGTCGCCGATCCGGTAGACGTGCCGACGCTTCTGGCGCAGAGTGAGGCCCGGCCGGTGGGTGCAGGCGAGCTCGTACAGACGGGCGCGGGCCTCTTCCCGGGTGCCCTCGAAGTGCGCCACCTCGTCGACGTCCTGCTGGTCTCCGTGACTTCGGTCGACCAGGACCACCCAACGCCCCATGCCCCGCCCCTCCTGCGCGACCGGCTGCGTGGGCTCAGTGCGCCACGCAGCCGCCCGTGGCCGCCGGCAGCGGCTCGGGAACCCCGATCTTCGGGAGGCCCAGCATGACACCCGCGGGCGTGGCGGCCTCGGCCGCGTTCCGCTTCTCCCACGCGTCCCCCGCGCGCGTGCGGCGCACGTCGAGAACGGTGCCCTCGGCGAGGAGGTGGTGCGGGGCGGCGTAGGTGATCTCGACCGTGACCACGTCGCCGGGGCGTACCTCCTGGTCGGGCTTGGTGAAGTGGACCAGGCGGTTGTCGGGGGCGCGGCCGGAGAGGCGGTGGGTGGCGCCGTCCTTGCGGCCCTCACCCTCGGCGACCATCAGCTCCAGGGTGCGGCCGACCTGCTTCTTGTTCTCCTCCCAGGAGATCTCCTCCTGAAGGGCGACGAGACGCTCGTAGCGCGACTGCACGACCTCCTTGGGGATCTGCCCGTCCATGGTCGCCGCCGGGGTTCCGGGGCGCTTGGAGTACTGGAAGGTGAAGGCGTTCGTGAAGCGGGCCTCGCGGACCACGCGCATGGTCTGCTCGAAGTCCTCCTCGGTCTCGCCGGGGAAGCCCACGATGATGTCGGTCGAGATCGCGGCGTCCGGCATGGCGGCGCGCACCTTCTCGATGATCCCCAGGTAGCGCTCCTGCCGGTAGGAACGGCGCATCGCCTTGAGGACCGTGTCCGAGCCGGACTGCAGGGGCATGTGCAGCTGCGGCATGACGTTCGGCGTCTCCGCCATCGCCGCGATCACGTCGTCCGTGAAGTCGCGGGGGTGGGGAGACGTGAATCGCACGCGCTCCAGGCCCTCGATCGAGCCGCACGCGCGCAGCAGCTTGCTGAACGCCTCCCGGTCGCCGATGTCGGAGCCGTACGCGTTGACGTTCTGGCCGAGCAGGGTGATCTCGGAGACGCCCTCGCCGACCAGCGCCTCGATCTCGGCGAGGATGTCGCCGCTGCGGCGGTCCTTCTCCTTGCCGCGCAGCGCCGGGACGATGCAGAAGGTGCAGGTGTTGTTGCAGCCGACGGAGATCGACACCCAGGCCGCGTAGGCGCTCTCACGCCGGGTCGGCAGCGTGGACGGGAACGCCTCCAGCGACTCGGCGATCTCGACCTGCGCCTCCTCCTGCACGCGCGCGCGTTCCAGCAGGACCGGCAGCTTGCCGATGTTGTGGGTGCCGAAGACGACGTCCACCCAGGGCGCCTTCCGCACGATGGTGTCCCGGTCCTTCTGCGCGAGACAGCCGCCGACCGCGATCTGCATTCCGGGCCGCGACGCCTTGCGCGGCGCGAGCCGGCCGAGGTTGCCGTAGAGCCGGTTGTCGGCGTTCTCCCGTACCGCGCAGGTGTTGAAGACGACGACGTCCGCGTCCCCGTCGGAGCCCTCGGGGGCGGGTACGTAGCCCGCCTCCTCCAGCAGTCCGGACAATCGCTCGGAGTCGTGGACGTTCATCTGGCACCCATAAGTGCGCACTTCATACGTTTTCGAAGAGGGAACGTCCACTGCCGGGCTCCGGTCGCTGCTGCTGGTCATGGCTCAAGGGTAGGCGCTCCGCGGAGACCGCCGCCCCGGTGCTCAGCCCTGGCCGCTCACGGGCGCAGCAGCCGCTCCAGGGCGCTCGCGCTGACCGAGAAAGGACTCAGGCGGGCCGTTCCGGCCGGGGGTCGGTGGGCCACGACCACGAGGCGGACTGCCCGGGCCCGTTCCTCGGCCAGGCGGGAGGCCACGACGGTGGAGCTTCGGAGCTGGACCAGGGTGTCGAGGTAGGTGGCGGGGGGTCGCGTCGGCGGGCATCCGGTAGCGCTGGACCACGAGGTGCGCGTCGGTCCGCCGCAGCGCCGCCGAGGTGCCACCGGGGCCGGTGTCCGTGGACGGCGGCAGACAGGCCCGGGCGGCGGCGTCGACGTGCGATACGGGCACCGGTGGGCGCCGGTGGGTCGCCGGGCACCGCCCGGAGCGGGGCACAGCAGCAGCGCGAGGACGCCGGCCACACCCGGCACCAGCACGGTGACGCCGACGAACCGCACACCGCGGGCCCGACGCGTGAGGAAGGTCTACGCGAGAGAACCGGGTGACGGCGGCCCGCGCGAAGGAGGACCGGGTGGCGTCGGCCCCTGTCCGGGAGGCCCGTCCGAAGGAGGCCCTCATACCGCTGCTCCACCCTCCCCCGGGAGCCACTCGCCCCCCTCAAGGTGCGTGCAGGTCACTGCGGCGCCCACCGCGGGGTGCCGGGCGAGAGGGGGCACGCATCGCGGATGACGTGAATCACTTGGGAGGCGGGGCCCGGGGGCTTTGCATGACCATACGTGGTGATGCATAATCTTCCTATGTCCAAGGTCCTCACGTCCCTCCCCGCCGGCGAACGCGTCGGCATCGCCTTCTCCGGCGGTCTCGACACCTCCGTCGCGGTCGCGTGGATGCGCGACAAGGGCGCCATTCCCTGCACCTACACCGCGCACATCGGCCAGTACGACGAGCCCGACATCGACTCGGTGCCCGGCCGCGCGAAGACCTACGGTGCCGAGATCGCGCGCCTGGTCGACTGCCGGGCCGCGCTGGTCGAGGAGGGGCTGGCCGCGCTCACCTGCGGGGCGTTCCACATCCGCTCGGGCGGGCGGGCGTACTTCAACACCACCCCGCTGGGCCGTGCCGTCACCGGCACGCTGCTGGTGCGGGCGATGCTGGAGGACAACGTCCAGATCTGGGGCGACGGTTCGACGTTCAAGGGCAACGACATCGAGCGGTTCTACCGCTACGGCCTGCTCGCGAACCCGAACCTGCGCATCTACAAGCCCTGGTTGGACGCGGACTTCGTCACCGAGCTCGGCGGCCGCAAGGAGATGTCGGAGTGGCTGGTCGCGCACCAGCTGCCGTACCGGGACTCCACGGAGAAGGCGTACTCCACCGACGCCAACATCTGGGGCGCCACGCACGAGGCCAAGACCCTGGAGCACCTCAACACCGGCATCGAGACCGTCGAGCCGATCATGGGTGTGAAGTTCTGGGACCCGTCGGTCGAGATCGCGCCCGAGGACGTGACGATCGGCTTCGACCAGGGCCGCCCGGTCACCATCAACGGCAAGGAGTTCGGCTCCGCCGTCGACCTGGTCATGGAGGCCAACGCCATCGGCGGCCGGCACGGCCTGGGCATGTCCGACCAGATCGAGAACCGGATCATCGAGGCGAAGAGCCGCGGCATCTACGAGGCCCCGGGCATGGCCCTGCTGCACGCGGCCTACGAGCGTCTCGTCAACGCGATCCACAACGAGGACACCGTCGCCCAGTACCACAACGAGGGCCGGCGCCTGGGCCGTCTCATGTACGAGGGCCGCTGGCTGGACCCGCAGGCCCTGATGATCCGCGAGTCGCTCCAGCGGTGGGTCGGCGCGGCGATCACGGGCGAGGTCACCCTCCGCCTGCGGCGCGGCGAGGACTACTCGATCCTCGACACCACGGGCCCGGCGTTCTCGTACCACCCGGACAAGCTGTCGATGGAGCGCACCGAGGACTCGGCCTTCGGCCCGGTGGACCGGATCGGCCAGCTCACCATGCGCAACCTCGACATCGCCGACTCCCGCGCCAAGCTGGAGCAGTACGCGGGTCTCGGCCTGATCGGCACCGGCAGCCCCACGATCGGTGCGTCCCAGGCCGCCGCGACCGGGCTGATCGGCACCATGCCGGAACTCCCCGAGGGCGGCGCCGAGGCGATCGCCTCCCGCGGCGAGGTCTCCGAGGACGAGGCCCTGCTGGACCGGGCGGCGATGGAGTTCGGCACGGACTGATCCACCCCGAGAGGTTCGTGGGAAGAGGCCGGTGCGAGACAGCGCCGGCCTCTTCTCATGCCCGCCCCTCCCGCGACCGCATCAACGGCTGGATCCGCGTCCCGAAGGCCTCGATCCCGTCGAGGAAGTCGTCGAAGACCAGCATGATCCCCTTGGTGCCCTCGACCCCGGCGATCTCGTCGAGCATGCGCGCGACACTCTCGTACGAGCCCACGAGCGTCCCCATGTTGAAGTTCACGGCGCCCTCGGGCAGCACGATGGTGCGGGCCGTGGAGGAGTCGTCGGCGGTGGCGTCCGTGGCCGACTCCCCCGCCATGTAGGCCAGCGCCGCCAGGTCGGCGTTGTCGTGGTAGTCCTGCCACTTCGCGCGGGCGGCCTCGTCGGTCTCGTCGGCGATGACCATGAACAGGGACAGGGCACCGACGTCACGGCCGGTCTCCCGTGCCGCCTCCACCAGCGTGGCCGCGCTGTCCGCGAAGGCGAGCGGGGTGTTCACGCCGCTGCCCAGGATGAAGTTGTAGTCGGCGTGCCCGGCGGCGAACCGCATGCCCGTGCCGCTCTGCCCGGCGGCCACGATGTCGATGTGCCCGTCGGCCGGCCGCGGCGAGAGCACGCAGTCGTCCATCTCGTAGAACGCGCCCTTGAAGTTGCTGACGCCCTCGCTCCACAGCTCCTTCATCACCGTCACGTACTCGACGGCCCGTTCGTACCGGTTGCCGAAGTGCTCGTCGCCGGGCCATACGCCCATCTGCGTGTACTCGCCGGGCGCCCAGCCGGTGACGATGTTGACGCCGAAGCGGCCGGGGGCGATCGAGTCGACCGTGACCGCCATGCGGGCGACGATCGCCGGCGGCAGCGCGAGGATGGGCGTGGAGGCGTACAGCTTGATCCGCTCGGTCACCGCGGCCAGCCCCGCCATCAGCGTGAACGACTCCAGGCAGTGGTCCCAGAACTGGGTCTCGCCGCCGAAACCCTTGAGTTTGATCATCGAGAGGGCGAAGTCGAACCCGTGCTGCTCGGCCTTCTGCACGACCGCCTTGTTGAGCTCGAAGGTCGGCATGTACTGCGGGGAACTCTTCGAGATGAGCCAGCCGTTGTTGCCGATGGGGATGAAGACACCGATGTCCATGCCGCTCCTCATGATCGAAGACTGCCCGGTCCGACGGCACGGTACACGGCCGGAGTTTCGGCAACTTCCCATGGAGCAAGGGCAGTTGAGGTAAGGGAATGCCGAGAAACAGCTCGGCGGAAACGGTGAAGCAGGTTTCGATCGGAAACGGGAACGATAAGTTCCCTCCATGAACGCGCGGCTCGCTCTTCTCGGCACGGTCCCCCCTGGTGCGACGGAGAGCGAGGTCTTCCGGCTGGCGCTCGGGCATGCGGTCGGTGAGCTGAGCGCGCTCGGCGGGACCGTGCACCTGCGCGGCCCGATGTCCGCCCTGCGACTGGTGTCGTCCGTCGGTCTGCCGACCGCCCTCACCCGCTCCTGGGAGATCGTCGACCAGGAGGGCCCCCTGGCCCCGGCCCGCGCGCTCCAGCAGGGCAGGGGCGTCTGGGTGCCGCTGCCCCAGGACCCGCCGCGAGAGGACTCCTGGCCCGGCAGCGGCCTCGCCGCCCTCCCGGTGTTCAGCGGCCGGCGCAGCATCGGCGCGCTGACCGTCCTGGCCGGTGCGGAGGGCGAGCCCACCCCCGAGCACTGGGACTTCCTGCGGGACGTCGTCGCCTGGACCGAGGACCGGATGGCCCAGGCACCGCCCCCGTCGGGGCCCACCCAGGCGGAGCTGGGCGGCGAGCGGCTGCGGCAGGCGCTGAAGGAGGTCCAGGTCGGCTCGTGGGACTGGGACATCCGCAGCGGCGACCTGATCTGGGACGAGGCCGCGCTGGAGCTGTACGGCACACTGCCCGCCGACTTCACCGGCCGGATCGACAACTGGATGCGGATCGTCCACCCCGACGACCTGGCCCCCACCCTCGCGGCGGCGCAGCAGGCGCTCCTCGACCACTCCGTCTACGAGGCCGAGTACCGGGTGCGGCGCCTGGACGGCACCTGGGGCTGGACGCAGGCCCGCGGCCGGGCGACCTACGACGAGCAGGGCGAGCCCCTGCGGATGATCGGGGTGGGCTGGGAGAGCAACGAGTCCCGCACCGCGCGGGACGCCCTCGGCAGGGCCCTGCGGCACATGAGCGACGGCTTCCTCGCGGTGGACGACGAGTGGCGGATCACCTTCGCCAACCTGGAGGCGGAACGCTTCCTCGGCTTCTCCGAGGAGGAGCTGTTCGGGCGCCTGCTGTGGGACCTTCCGGCCACCCGGCAGGTGCCGGGCCTCAAGGAGAGCTGCCTGGCGGCCGGGGCCGAGGAGAGGTCCACCGGGTTCGACGTGTACATCGCGGACTGCCGACGGCGCCTGCACGTACGGCTGGTGCCGGGTCCCGACGGCCGCACCCTGTACTTCCAGGACGTCACGGAGAAGCGCCGGCTGGCACAGGAGCGGCAGGCGGCGGAGCGGGCCGCGGCCGAGCGGGCGGTGCGCATCGCCGAGCTGACCACGGAACTCGCCAAGGCGACGACCTCCCGGGACGTGGTGGACGCGGTCGCCCGCCGGGTGCTGCCGCCGTTCGCAGCCTCCGGGTTGATGGTCCAGGTCAGCGAGGGCGACCGGCTCCACCACGTCGGTGCGGTCGGCTATCCCCGGGACTTCGTGGCCCTTCTCGACAGCCGCCGTCGGGCATCGACCGGCGACCCCGCCTGGGACACGATCGCGTCCGGTCTCCCGCTGTTCATGTCGTCACCGCAGGAGTACGCCACCCGCTACCCCGAACTGGCCGACTTCCCCGCTCGCGGCGAGAAGAAGTCCTGGGCGTTCCTGCCGCTGACGGCGTCCGGGCACACCTTCGGCGTCTGCGCGGTCTCCTTCGACCGGCCCCGGGTCCTCGACGACGAGGAACGCGCCCTGCTCACCACGATCACCGCCCTGGTCGCCCAGTCCCTGGAACGGGCCCGCCTCTACGACGCCGAGCACACCCGGTCCCGGGAACTCCAGCGGAGCCTGCTTCCCCAGGCACTGCCCGACCTGCCCGCGTGCACGGCGGCCGCGCGCTATCTGCCGGCCGGGCAGGGCGCTGACGTGGGCGGCGACTGGTACGACATCATCCCGCTGTCCGGCGGACGGGTCGCGCTGGTCGTCGGTGACGTGATGGGTCACGGCCTGCCGGAGGCGGCCACCATGGGCCGGCTGCGCACCGCGGTGCACACGCTGGCCGACCTGGAGCTGCCGCCCGACGAGATCCTCGGCCACCTCAACGACATCGTCGGCGGCATGAGCGAGGCGTCGTACGCCACGTGTCTGTACGCGCTCTACGACCCGACGACCCGGGTCTGCTCCATCTCCCGGGCCGGCCATCCACCGCCCGCCCTGGTACGGCCCGACGGAAGCGTGCACTTCCCCGAACCGGACGCCGATCCCCCGCTGGGCGCGGCCAAGCCACCGTTCGAGACGGCCGAGTTGGAGGTGCCCGAGGGCAGTCTGCTCGTGCTGTACACCGACGGACTGGTGGAATCGGCGAAGCGGGAGATCGACGAGGGTATGGCCGAGCTGGCGCGGCTGCTCGGCGCCGCCCACGCCGACGGGACCACCGTAGACCTTGAGCGCCTGTGCGACAGGCTGACGGCCGGGCTGCTGCCGGCGGACCAACAGGCGGCCGACGACGCGGCGTTCCTGGTGGCCCGGCTGCACGCGCTGCCGGCCGAACGGATGGCCGCCTGGTCCCTGCACGACGACCCGAAGGCGGCGAGCCAGGCCCGCCGGCACGTCCGCGAACAGCTTGCGGCCTGGGACCTGGACGACCTGTCCCCCACCACGGAGCTCCTGGTCAGCGAGCTGGTAGGCAATGTCGTCCGGCACGCCCGCGGCCCGGTCCGGCTGCGCCTGCTGCACACCACCGAGCTGATCTGCGAGGTCTACGACGGCAGCCAGACCATGCCTCGCATCCGCCACGCCGCGGACACCGATGAGGGCGGCCGGGGCCTCCAGCTCATCTCGGCCCTCTCCACCCGCTGGGGCGCCCGCTACACCCCCACGGGCAAGTGCATCTGGACGGAACAGTCCCTGCGGGGCCCGGCCGAGCCGGCGGACGTGCTGTTCCTGAACGCCGCGGACCTCGACGAGGACTGGGAGACGCTTCTGTGACTGCGCGTGCCCGTTCGGCCCTGCCCGTTCGGCCCTGCCCGTTCGGCCCTGCCCGTTCGGCCCTGCCCGTTCGGCCCAGCTCCACGGGCCGGATGCCGGGCGCGTCCCTAGGGTCGCGGTGACGGCTGTTCAGGCCCCACCCGAAAGGCACGTCCCATGGCAATACGCATCGCGCTCACCACCGCGGCACTGGCCGTCCTGGCCACCGCCGGGCCGCTGACCGGCATCGCACACGCCCAAGGCGACCTGGACTGCGCCGACTTCGCCTTCCAGGAGGACGCGCAGGCGGAGTTCGACCGCGACCGCAGCGACCCCAACCGGCTCGACGAGGACCAGGGTCGGGACGACGGCATCGCCTGCGAGGTGCTGCCCCACAGGGGCACCGGCGCCGTGAGCGCGGCCACGCCGCCCGCTACGCCACGCGCCACGCCGCTTCCCACGCTCGGCGTCCAGGGCGGGTCCGGAGGCAGTGTGGGCCCGGCCGGCTTCGAGCGGGCGATCGGGGCGGCAATGGCGCTCGGCGGGGTCGGCCTCGCCGGCGCGTATGTGGTGCGACGGCGTCGTGGCACGCGCCCGCACGCCCGCCTCAAGGATCGATGAGCCCTGCCCGTATCGCGTACCGGGTCAGCTCCAGGCGGTCCCGCATCCCCAGCTTGGCCAGCAGGTTCGCGCGGTGCCGCTCGACCGTCTTCGCGCTGATGAACAGCAGCTCGCCGATCTCCTTCGTGGTGTGCCCCTCGGCGACGAGCTTGAGGATCTCCTCCTCGCGTTCGGTGACGGCCCGCGCGGGCAGGTCGTCACCGCGGTGCAGTCGGTCGAGGTAGGAGCGGACCAGGGCCCGCTCGGCGCCGGGGTAGACGAAGGACTCGTCGCGCACAGCGGCCCGGCACGCCTCGACGAGATCGCGGTCGGCGACGGACTTGAGGACGTATCCGCTGGCCCCGGCCTTGAGCGCCTCGAAGAAGTACTGCTCGTTGTCGTACATCGTCAGGATCAGGATCCGCAGGTCCGGCAAGCGCCGGGACAGCTCACGGGCCGCCTGGAGCCCGGTCATCCGCGGCATGGCGATGTCCAGCACGGCGAGATCGACCTCACGCGCGCGTGCCAGCTCGACCGCCTCGGCGCCGTCGCCCGCCTCGGCCACGACCGTGAGGTCCGGCTCCCCCTCGAGAATCAGCCGCACCCCCCGCCGTACGAGGGTGTGGTCATCGGCGAGCAGCACCCGGGTCGGCTCCGTCATCGGCGCGTCCCCGCCGCGACCGGTATCCGCAACCGCACATCCGTCCCCCGCCCGGGACCTGCCTCCACCGAGAACACCGCTCCGACCAGCAGCGCCCGCTCCCGCATCCCCTGGATCCCGGCCCCGTCGGGCGCCCCGCGCAGCCCCTTGCCGTTGTCACGCACGAGGAGCTCGACTCCCCCCGCGACCGACTGGAGCCGGACTTCGGCCCGGTCGGCGGCGGAGTGCCGCGCGGTGTTGGTCAGACCCTCCTGGGCCACCCGGTAGACCACCAGTTCCGACTCCTCGGTCAGCCGGGGCAGATCGCCGCCGACGTGATGGCGCACGGTCAGCCCGTGCGTGGTGAACTCGGCCGCGAGAGACCGCAGAGCGCTCGACAGACCGAGCTCCTCCAGCACCCCGGGCCGCAGCCGCCGCGCTATCCGACGGATCTCGTCGAGCCCGGCCCGGGTCGCCTCCTGCGCCTGCCCCACTTCCTCCCGCAGCTCCTGCGGCGCCCGGTCGGCGACCCTCTTCAGCTGCAACAGCACAGCGGTCAGCGTCTGCCCGACCTCGTCGTGCAGTTCGCGCGCGATACGGTGCCGCTCCCGCTCCTGGGCGGAGAGCGCGTGGGCCGCGCCGGTCACCCGCTCGGCCTCCAGCCGGTCGAGCATGGTGTTGTACGTCGTGATCAGCGCGGCCGTCTCGGAAGGACCGGAGACAGGGGCACGCACCCCGGGGCGCAACAGATCGGCGGCGGCCATGGCCCGCCCGAGCCGCTGCAGCGGGATGAGCCCGACGCGCAGCACCACCGCATTGGCGGCCAGCAACAGGGCAAGCCCCCCGAGGACGACCACGGCCTCCCCCTGCCGGACGGGCGTCGACACGGTGACCGGCCCCAGCAGCAGCGCGGCGGCGACGACGAGGCCCGCGGCGTTGAGCGAGAAGATCCGCCAGAACAGTGACACGGCCCGGCCTCCGCCCCTCTCCTCCGCTTGGCACGACGTCCCCGCACCCAGCGTCGCCGGGCCCGGCCGCTCGCGTATATCCGTCACGTCACCCATATCGCCACCGTACGGGGGCCTGGCAGCATGCGAACCCGGCACCAGTGATCACACGAACCACAAGGGGAGAAACGTGTCTGCTCCACGCCTGAGGGCGACGCCGCTGCCGGGAATCGGGGTCCAGTACGACCTCATGACCCGCGAGGACCGCCATCTCTCCGTGGTGGCGCACCGCGACGGTGCCCGCACGGTGAGCGTGTACCGGGCCGACGACCCCGACTCCTGCGCCCAGTCGCTGCGCCTGACCGGCTCCGAGGCGGGCGCCCTGATCGACGCGCTGAAGCCCTCCCACCACAGCGCGAGCCTCCTCTACACCTCCGACCTGGGCCTGGTGGCCGAGCGGATCGAGGTGGCGGCCGGCTCCCGCTGGAACGGCCGGGTCCTCGGCGACACGAGGATGCGCACGGACACCGGCGCGTCCGTCGTGGCGGCCCTGCGCCGGGCCGAGGCGATCCCGTCGCCCGCACCGGACTTCCGCCTGGCCGGCGGCGACATCCTCATCGTCGTGGGCACCCGCGAGGGCGTGGACGCCGCCGCGGCCGTCCTCGGGCGGGAGTGAGCGCGTGCACTCCGCGGTCCTGCTGATCGAGTTCGGCTCGATCATCCTCGGCCTGGGACTCCTCGGCCGTTTCGCCGCCCGCTTCCGCCTCTCCCCCATCCCCCTCTACCTCCTGGCCGGCCTGGCCTTCGGCGAGGGCGGCCTGCTCCCGCTCGGCGCCAGCGAGGAGTTCGTGTCGATAGGCGCCGAGATAGGCGTCATCCTTCTCCTGCTGATGCTCGGCCTGGAGTACACGGCCGGAGACCTGGTCACCAACCTCAAGGCCCACTACCCCTCGGGCCTGGTCGACGGCGCCCTCAACGCCCTCCCGGGAGCGGCGGCCGCCCTGCTGCTGGGCTGGGGCCCGGTGGCCGCGGTGGTCCTGGCCGGCGTCACCTGGATCTCCTCCTCGGGCGTCATAGCGAAGGTCCTGGGCGACCTGGGCCGAGTGGGCAACAGGGAGACCCCGGTGATCCTCAGCGTCCTGGTCCTGGAGGACCTCGCGATGGCGGTGTACCTGCCCATCGTCACCGCCCTCGTGGCCGGAGCGGGCCTGCTGGCCGGAAGCCTGACCCTGGCGATCGCCCTCGGAGCGGCCGGCCTGGTCCTCTTCGTGGCGGTCCGCTACGGCCGCCTGATCTCCCGCTTCGTCTCCAGCGACGACCCGGAAAAGCTCCTCCTGGTGGTCCTGGGCCTGACGATCCTGGTGGCCGGAGTGGCACAGCAACTCCAAGTATCAGCAGCCGTGGGCGCGTTCCTCGTCGGCATAGCCCTCTCCGGCGAGGTGGCGGAGGGCGCCCACACCCTCCTGAGCCCCCTGCGCGACCTCTTCGCCGCGGTCTTCTTCGTCTTCTTCGGCCTCCACACGGACCCGGCGAGCATCCCACCGGTCCTGCTCCCCGCCCTCGCCCTGGCCCTGGTCACGGCAGCCACGAAGATCGCCACCGGCTACTGGGCGGCCCGCCGAGCCGGAATCTCCTCCAAGGGCCGCTGGCGCACGGGTGGCGCACTGGTGGCCCGTGGCGAGTTCTCGATCGTCATCGCGGGCCTGGCGGTCTCGGCCGGCATAGAACCCTCCCTCGGTCCCCTCGCCACGGCCTACGTCCTCATCCTGGTGATCATCGGCCCCCTCACGGCCCGCTACACCGAGCCACTGGCCACGAGACTGACGGCCCACCGCGAGTCCCCGAAGACACCGGAGAGCGCGTCACGGGTGCCGGTCGGCGGGGACGGGGCCTGAAGGCGACTGAAGGGGGTGACAGGGCTGCCGGCCCTCACCGGTCGGTGGGGTGCGGGGCTGCCGTAGGTCGCCTGCGGGTCCGTTGCGGCTGGTCGCGCAGCGCGCCACACCAGCCCCACCGAAGCCGCACAGGCCGCCGCAGGCACCAAGGGGCGCGGGGAACTGCGCGACCAGCCCCCACCGGCCGGTGGTCGCGGGGCTGCCCGCACGGCGCCCGCGCCCGTTGCGGCTGGTCGCGCAGCAGCCGCGCGCCACACCAGCCCCACCGAAGCCGCACAGGCCGCCGCAGGCACCAAGGGGCGCGGGGAACTGCGCGACCATCCCCCACCGGCCGGTGGTGGCGAGGCTGCCCGCACGGCGCCCGCGTCCGTTGCGGCTGGTCGCGCAGCGCGCCACACCAGCCCCACCGAAGCCGCACAGGCCGCCGCAGGCACCAAGGGGCGCGGGGAACTGCGCGACCAGCCCCCACCGGCCCGCAGACAAACCACAACCCCACCCTCCCGACCGTCGGAGGCAATCGGCACTGGCCAGCCCCCCACACCCCCTGGCAGGATCACCGGCATGCCCCAGCCGTTCCCCCGCCTCAGCCGCCGCCGGGCGCTCCAGAGCGCGGCCGCCGCCCTCGTGGCCCTCGGCCTGCTCCTGTGGTGGCTGCTCCCGCTGGGTGAGAGCCCCCCGACCGGCACGATCACCTTCAGCACGGGCACCAAGGCAGGCGTCTACCAGAAGTACGGCGAGCTCCTCCGCAACGAGATCCACAAGGACATGCCGGACCTGAAGGTGAAACTGGAGACCAGCGCGGGCTCCCAGGAGAACGTCAGACTCGTGGCGCTCGGAAGGTCCGACTTCGCCATCGCCGCTGCCGACGCGGTGGAGACCTACCAGCAGAACGGCGACCCCGGCGCCGACCGGCTCCGCGGCGTGGCCCGCCTCTACGACGACTACGTACAGCTCGTCGTCCCCACCGACTCGGACATCCACACCGTGGCCGACCTGAAGGGCAAGCGCGTCTCCATCGGCGTCCCGAACTCCGGCGTACGACTGATAGCCGACCGCGTGCTCGACGCCGCCGGCCTCGACCCGGACAAGGACATCCAGCCGAGGGCCGAGGGCATCGACACCGGCCCCAAGCTCCTCGGCCACGGCCTGGACGCGTTCTTCTGGTCCGGCGGCCTGCCCACCGACGGTCTGAAGCAGCTGGCCGAACGCTCGGCGTTCCGCTTCGTCCCGATCGAACCGTCCCTCGTGGCGAAGCTGCACGCCGAGGGCGAGCCCACCCGCTACTACCGCGCCACCAACATGCCGGCGTCGGCGTACCCGTCCGTCCAGAACGGCAGGACCGTCCCGACCATGGCCGTCTCCAACGTGCTGATCACCCGCAAGGACATGGACCCCGAGCTCACCGAGTGGCTCACCCGGACCGTGATCAAGAGCAGGGACGGCATCGGCCACGACGTCCACTCCGCCCAGCTGGTGGACGTACGCACGGCGATCTACACCGACCCGGTGCCCCTGCACGAGGGCGCCCGCCGCTACTACCGTTCGGTCAAGCCGTAGGACGGCTGCGGGGCACGGAGACCGTCACCACCAGGCCGTGCGGCTCGTGGCGCCCGTACGAGATCGACCCGCCACCCGCCGCCAGCAGGGCCCGCGAGATGGACAGCCCGAGACCGGACCCCTTGATGTTCTGATGCCGTCCGCTGCGCCAGAACCGGTCGCCGACCCGCGCGAGTTCCTCGTCGGTGAGCCCGGGTCCGCGGTCGGCGACGACGACCGTCGAGGTGTTCCCGTCCGCGGCGACCGTGACCTCGACGGTCTCGTCCTCGGGCGTGAACTTGAGCGCGTTGTCGATGACCGCGTCGAGGGCGCTGGAGAGGGTGACGGGGTCGGCCCAGGCGGTGGTGGGCGGACAGCTCCCCACCAGTCGTACGCCCTTGGCCTCGGCAGTGGGTGTCCAGGCGGCGACCCGTTCGGCGGTGAGTTCGCCGATGTCGGTGACTTTCAGATCGGCCTCGGTGTGCTCGGCGAGCGCGAGGTCGAGGAGGTCGTCGAGGACCTGGGCCAGCCGCTTGCCCTCCGCCTGCACGGAGGCGATCTCGGAGTTCCCCTCGGGGAGTTCGAAGGCGAGCAGTTCGATGCGCAGCAGAAGTGCGGCGAGCGGATTACGCAACTGGTGCGAGGCGTCCGCGACAAAGGCCCGCTGCTGCTCCAACACGTCCTCGACGTTGTCCGCCATCTCGTTGAACGAGCGGGCCAGGCGCCTGAGTTCGGGCGGTCCGCCGGCGACCGCCACCCGGGACTTCAGGGCCCCGCTCGCGATGGAGTGGGTGGTGGCGTCGAGGACCCGTACGGGTCTCAGCACCCACCCGGTCAGCCGTAGCGCGGCGCCCACGGCCAGCAGCATGGCGGCGAGTTCGCCCGCGAAGATGACGAGCCAGTCGTGCAGGATCCGTGAACGCATCGGTCCGGTGGGCGAGTCGGTGACGACGACCGCGACGACGTCACCGTCCCGGATCACCGGGGAGGCGACGACCAGCCGGCCCCGCTGCCAGGGCCACACCTGTTTGGGGTCCTGACTGCGGCGGCTGAGCAGGGCCTCGCCGAACGCATCGCGCACCTCGCCCTCCCGGGGGAGGAACCACCCGCGGGGCGCGGTGGCCATGGGTACGTCACCGTCGTAGAAGACGCCGACGCGGATGCCGTAGACCTTGTAGTAGCTGGTGAGCTCACTCTCCAGGGTCTCCAGGCGCTCGTCGGAGGCGTCGGTGACGAACTGGGCGAGGGCCGCGAAGTGCGCGGTGTCGTCGATCCGGTCGACGACGACCTTCTGCTGCTGCGCGGAGGCCACACCGATGGCGAGCGGCACTCCAAGGGCCAGCAGGACGGCAGCCATGAGGACGATGAGCAGCGGAAGAAGACGTGTGCGCACGGGCCCGCCTACGCCCCGGCCCGAAGCCGCGAGCCCGTATGCGCGCGGGCACCACCGAACGGCGTCTCGGCCACTCGGCACGCAGAGAGGCCCTGCTGTCGGGGCACAGCAGGCCGTACCGCACCCCGGAACGACCGACCGTAGTCACCCGAACCACCCCGGCCCCCCGCGGCGAGCCGCCCCCGGCCACCGCCGCACACGCGGGCAGCCTCACCGCCCCACTCACCCGCGCCCACAGCCACCGTCCCTCACCCGACCCGATTCCCTCCCCCTGAGCCTCGCACAGCTTCCCGCCCCCACCTTCACCCGGAACCCCACGGCGGCCCCCGCCCCTGGCTCCCGAGGCGCGGCCCCCTCGCGCGGGCTCCTCACATCCCCGGCGCCACCAACCGGTACCCGACCCCCCGCACCGTCTCGATCAGCGCCGGCATCCGCAGCTTCGCGCGCAGGGACGCCACGTGCACCTCCAGCGTGCGGCCGGTGCCCTCCCAACTGGTGCGCCAGACCTCGCTGATGATCTGCTCGCGCCGGAAGACCACACCGGGCCGCTGGGCGAGCAGCGCGAGGAGGTCGAACTCCTTGCGGGTGAGCTGGACGATCATGCCGTCCACGGTGACCTGACGGGTCGGCAGTTCGATGCGTACGGCGCCGAGGACCAGCGCGGTGTCCCCGCCGCCGGGAGCGTCCTCGTGGACGGTGCGCCGGCTGACGGCGTGGATGCGGGCGAGGAGCTCCCCCGTGTCGTACGGCTTGACCACGTAGTCGTCGGCGCCGAGGTTCAGCCCGTGGATGCGGGAGCGCACGTCGGAGCGCGCGGTGACCATGATCACCGGCGTGCTGGTGCGCTTGCGGATCTTGCCGCACACCTCGTAGCCGTCCTGGTCGGGCAGCCCGAGGTCGAGAAGGACGACCCCGAAGCCGTCGACCTCCGGGACGAGCGCCTGGAGTGCCTCCTCGCCGCTGCGCGCGTGAGTGACGTCGAAACCGTGCCGGGCGAGTACCGCGGACAGCGCGGCGGCCACATGGTTGTCGTCCTCGACGAGGAGAAGTCTCACCCCGGCCCCCTTTGGTCCATCGGACGTACTATCCGAATATGCAATGAACAGGTAGAACTGTGCGGCACACGCGCGCGTGCGCACCGTGCAGTCATGCTGATGGATGAGGACGGCGTCAAGAGGGTTCCGGTTGCGCCGCGGTTCCGTTACCCGGCCGATATGACCACTGGCCGCAAGTGCTACGACACGTGTCCGATTGCTATCGGATCGTGATGCTCAGATTCCCCTCAAGACTAATGACGCTGGTCGCATGGGGTTACTACTGTCCTCCGAAACCGAGGAGGACGGAGCCAGAGAGCGATGACCGAAGTATCGGCGGCCAAGGAAGATGCGGTCGCGACCGGCGAGCTGGTCGTCCTGAAGGGCGTCAACAAGCACTTCGGTGCGTTGCACGTACTCCAGGACATCGACCTGACGATCGCCCGCGGCGAGGTCGTCGTGGTCATCGGACCCTCCGGGTCCGGGAAGTCCACCCTGTGCCGCACCATCAACCGCCTGGAGACGATCGACACGGGTTCGATCGCCATCGACGGCAAGCCGCTGCCCCAGGAGGGCAAGGAACTGGCGCGGCTGCGCGCCGACGTCGGCATGGTCTTCCAGTCCTTCAACCTCTTCGCGCACAAGACCGTGCTCGAGAACGTGATGCTGGGCCAGATCAAGGTCCGCAAGGCCGACAAGAAGCAGGCCGAGGAGAAGGCGCGCGCCCTGCTCGACCGGGTCGGTGTCGCCACGCAGGCGGACAAGTACCCCGCCCAGCTGTCCGGCGGTCAGCAGCAGCGTGTCGCCATCGCCCGCGCCCTGGCGATGGACCCGAAGGTCATGCTCTTCGACGAGCCCACGTCGGCGCTCGATCCCGAGATGATCAACGAGGTGCTGGAGGTCATGCAGCAGCTCGCCCGCGACGGCATGACAATGATCGTCGTCACGCACGAGATGGGTTTCGCACGATCGGCTGCAAACCGCGTGGTCTTCATGGCGGACGGACGGATTGTCGAGGAGGCTGCGCCCGACCAGTTCTTCAGCAATCCGCGCAGCGACCGTGCCAAGGACTTCCTGTCGAAGATCCTGCACCACTGACGTGCCACCCGGATCGACCACCGACGGCTCTCAATTCTTCACCACCCAAAGGATGTTCACCATGAAGCTCCGCAAGGTCACCGCCGCCTCGGCCGCCGTTCTCGCCCTCGCCCTGTCCGCGACCGCCTGCGGCGGCGACAGCAATGACGACAGCTCCGGTTCGGGTTCCGGCGGCGGCAAGATCAAGATCGGTATCAAGTACGACCAGCCCGGTCTCGGGCTGAAGAAGCCCGACGGGTCCTTCTCCGGCTTCGACGTGGACGTGGCGACGTACGTGGCCAAGCAGCTCGGCTACAAGCCCGACCAGATCGAGTTCGTCGAGACCAAGAGCGCCGACCGTGAGAACGCGCTGGCCCGCAACGACGTGAAGTTCATCGCGGCCACCTACTCGATCAACGACGAGCGCAAGAAGAAGGTCGACTTCGCCGGCCCGTACCTGCTGGCCCACCAGGACCTGCTGGTCAAGAAGGACTCCAAGATCAGCGAGGCCACGGACCTCAACGGCGAGAAGCTGTGCTCCGTGACCGGCTCCACCTCGGCGCAGAACGTCCATGACGACTTCGCCCCGAAGGCCCAGCTGCGTGAGTACTCCGGTTACTCGGAGTGCATCGCCGGCCTCCAGAGCGGCGCCGTCGACGCGCTGACCACGGACGACTCGATCCTCGCGGGCTTCGCCGCCCAGGACAAGTACAAGGGTCAGTTCAAGCTCGCCGGCCTCAAGCTGAGCAACGAGAACTACGGCATCGGCGTGAAGAAGGGCGACACCGCCACCGTCAACAAGATCAACGCCGCCCTGGAGAAGATGGTCAGCGACGGCTCCTGGCAGAAGGCGGTCGACAAGAACTTCGGCCCGGCCGGCTACAAGAACGAGCCCGCCCCGAAGATCGGCGTCATCGTCAAGTAACGCAGGGCTCCACCGGCGCAGCGTCGCGACCGCGGTTCGGCCGCGCCCCGCAAGGGGCGCGGGCGACCGCGTGACGAGCCACAGCGAGCCCGCGGCCGGCCATCGGCAGACGCCGACCGTCCAGCGGAGCGTCTGCGCAGGCATCCACCGGTGCGCCGCCGCCCGCCGCGATCAGGGCGGCGGCGCGTCGCGCCCCTCATACCTCCGCCACACACCCGGAAGCGCGGGAGATCGTGTTCGACTTTATTTCAGACTATGACGACCCGAGTCTGTGGGGCGCCTTCTGGATGACGGTGAAGCTGACCTTCTTCTCCGGCATCGGCTCCCTCATCTGGGGCACCCTGCTGGCCGCGATGCGGGTCAGCCCCGTCCCGCTGATGCGCGGGTTCGGCACCGCCTACGTCAACATCGTCCGGAACATCCCCCTGACGGTCATCATCGTCTTCACCTCTCTCGGCCTCGCCGACATCTTCCGCATCACGCTGGGTGCGGGCGACGACGTGAAGGTCATGAGCTTCCGGCTGGCCATCCTCGGTTTCATCGTCTACACCGCCGCCTTCGTCTGCGAGGCGATCCGCTCCGGCATCAACACGGTGCCGCTCGGCCAGGCCGAGGCGGCCCGCGCGATCGGGCTGAACTTCAGCCAGACCCTGCGCCTCATCGTGCTGCCGCAGGCCTTCCGCTCGGTCATCGGCCCGCTGGCCAACGTCCTGATCGCGCTGACGAAGAACACCACGGTGGCGGCCGCGATCGGCGTGGCCGAGGCCGCGTACCTGATGAAGACAATGATCGAGAACGAGGCTCAGACGCTGCTCATCGGCGCGGTCTTCGCCTTCGGTTTCGTGGTGCTGACCCTCCCCACCGGCCTCTTCCTTGGCTGGCTGAGCAAGCGACTGGCGGTGAAGCGATGAGCTCGGTCCTCTACGACACTCCGGGACCCCGCGCCAAACGGCGCAACGTCCTGCTGTCGGTCGTCTTCATCCTCCTGCTCGCCCTCGTGCTGTGGTGGGTGTGGCGGACGATGGACGACAACAACCAGCTGGAGTGGGACCTCTGGGAGCCCTTCACCACCGGCGAGGCCTGGACGACCTACCTCCTGCCCGGCCTCGCCGACACCCTCAAGGCCGCGGCGATCTCCATGGTGATCGCCCTGCCCCTGGGCGCGGTCTTCGGCATCGCCCGGATGTCCGACCACGCCTGGGTGCGGGGCGTGGCCGGCACGGTGGTCGAGTTCTTCCGGGCCATCCCGGTCCTGCTGCTGATGCTGTTCGCGAACGAGCTCTACGTCCGTTCCTCCCTGAACATCAGCAGCGAGGAACGGCCCCTGTACGCCGTAGTCACCGGCCTGGTGCTCTACAACGCCTCGGTGCTCGCCGAAATCGTGCGGGCCGGCATCCTCTCGCTGCCCCGGGGGCAGACGGAGGCGGCCTACGCGGTCGGTCTGCGCAAGGGCCAGACGATGACCAGCATCCTGCTCCCGCAGGCGGTCACCGCGATGCTGCCGGCCATCGTCAGCCAGCTGGTGGTCATCGTGAAGGACACCGCGCTGGGCGGCGTGATGCTCGGCTTCACCGAGCTGCTCAACGCGCGCCAGACGCTGGCGGCCAACTACGCCAACGTCATCCCCAGCTTCATCGTCGTGGCGATCATCTACATCGTCGTGAACTTCATCCTCACCAGCTTCGCGAGCTGGCTGGAGCAGAGGCTGCGGCGCAGCAAGAAGAGCACGGGGGCGGTCCTCGGTGAGGACACGGAGATCAACCCGGCGGCGGTGGGGGGCACCTTCGGGACCGGCGGAGAGGGCGGCGGCCCGAGCGGGTTCACCTTCACCGACAAGCCGCCCCGGTGATCTGATGCTCAGTCAAGCGGCGTGAAGGGCACGGAGGGCAGTGGCATGATCGCCACTGCCCTCCGTCACTTGACGCAAGCACCGGCAATAGGTTGCATACGTTCTGTGATCGTGCACCCTGCTCCAACCTCCTGTTCACACACGTCCCTCGGGACTCCGCCGCGGTCAGGGGGCGCCGCGCCGTGGACCCGGTGATCATCGTCGGAGCGGGGCCCGTCGGGCTCACGCTCGCCCTGGCGCTGGCGCGTCAGGAGGTCCCCTCCGTGGTCCTCGACGAGGGTCCGGGCAAGGACGAGCCCCGCCTGGCCCGCACCGCCGTACTGCACGAGGACACCGCAGCCCTCATGTCACGGCTGACCGGAGTGCCGGTCACCGAGCTGGGTCTGCACTGGGCCGGATGGCGGTCGATGCGCCGCAAGCAGGTGATGCGCGAGGTTGACTTCGAGGAGCCCGGGGACGCCCCCCTGCACGTCGCCCAGCACGATCTGACCGGTGCCCTGCGTGCCGCCCTCGCCGAGGAGCGACTGGTCAAGCTCACTTCGGACAGCCGTCTCGACAGCATCGAGCAGGAGCCCTCGGGCATCACCGCCCACACCCGCGGCCCCAAGGGCACCTGGTGGCGCGGGAGTTACCTGGTCGGCTGCGACGGCACGCGCTCCACCGTGCGCAAGCTCCAGGACATCCGGTTCCCGGGCCGTACGGCGGTGGAACGCCACGCGGTCGCCGCCCTGCGCGCGGAACTCCCCTGGGAGGACCGGGCGTTGCTGCACCGGATGCCGCCGTGGCGGACGTCCGGACCGTCAGCCGGGGAGATCGCCGCCCGTCCGCTCCCCGAGGGCGTGTGGCGCCTGGACTGGCTGCTGCCGCCGGGCAAGGACCTGGTCACGCCCGAGCTCCTGGTGACCCGCGTCCGGGAGACCCTCGCGGGCTGGACGGGCGGTGCGACTCCGCCGTACGAACTCCTCGACACCGGCGTCCACACCGTCCACCATCGGCTGGCCCGCCGCTGGCGTGCCGGGCGGGTCTTTCTCGCCGGGGACGCGGCGCACTGCCTCGGGGCGCTCGGTACGCAGGGGCTCGACGAGGGCCTGAGGGACGCCGACAACCTCGCCTGGAAACTGGCCCTGGCCTGGCACCACGGCCCGCACGAGGCGCTGCTCGACAGCTACCAGGCCGAGCGGCGCGCGGTCGTCGCCGGTCGGCTGCGCGCCGCCGACCAGGCGCTGCCGTTGCTGCGCGGCGGCGGGGGGCTGCGCTCGGTGGTCCCCGGCTCGGCCCGCGGCCACGACGCGTTGCTCACCGACGGTCACCTGGGGCGCGGCCCGCTGGGAGCACCGGGCACGTATGCCGACTCGCCCCTCGCGCCCCGGCACCTCGAAGGAGAGGTGCCGGTCGACACGCTCCCGGGGGAGGCGGTCACGGATGTGCGGGTCACCGCCGAGGACGGCTCGTTCGTACAGCTGCGCGAGCGCCTGGGACGGGGCGCGCTGCTCGTCGTCCTGGTCGCGCCGGGCACCGGGGTGTGGGAGCGCAAGCACTGGGTGACCGCCGGGATCATGCCCCGGCTGGCCGCGGCGGTGACCGCGCTGCCGCACTCCGCCGAACTCCTGGTCGCCGAGGAGTACCCGGGCGCGGCCCCGCACACGGTCCTTCTCGTACGGCCCGACGGTCACCTCGTCACGGCGCTGAGCGGGGTCCGCCCGGCTGACCTGTACTCGGCGGCCGAGACGGCGCTCGGCGGCCCTCCGGCGAAGACCGAGGCGAACGCGGGGGCCGGTTCGCGTTGATGTGCTCACTGTCACTGTGCGTCCACATAGTGACAGTGAGTTGAAACGGTCGGCGCCCCCATGGTGTACTCCGGATCGTGACCGACACCTGTGTGCGCCTGTGGCGGAGGGTCCATATGGACCTCGTCCGCTATGCGGGCTGCGTGTGTCGCCCGTCCTGCTGAATTCGCCTACTTACTTCCCCGCGTGCCGCGCCCGTGCGACGGCACGCTCTCGCGAACTCTTCCCAGGACGGTTCCCGTGTCTGTCTCTCCCGCCCTCCCCTCGGCCTCCTCCACCGTCGCGCCGCCCACCCAGGCCGAACTCCTCGACTTCGTACGGCGCACCGCCGCCGACTCCGAGCTGATCGACTCACTCCCGCTCGACCCCGAGGGCCGCACCTGGGTGCGCCTGGAGGGGCCCGGCGGCAGTGAGGCCTGGCTGATCGGCTGGCCGCCCGGCACCGGCACCGGCTGGCACGACCACGCCGAGTCGGTCGGCGCCTTCGTCACCGCGGCCGGAGAGCTCAAGGAGAACTCCCTCGGCGCCCGCCTGCCCGCCGACGGCTGGAAGACCCTCGAACTCTCCGACGACGTGGACCACGAGCGGCGGCTGCCGGCCGGCAAGGGCCGTTCCTTCGGACAGCACCACGTCCACGAGGTCCTCAACGAGTCCACCGAGGTCCACGCGATCTCCGTGCACGCCTACTACCCGCCCCTCCCCCAGATCCGCCGCTACAGCCGCACGGGCCAGATCCTGCGGCTGGAGCACGTGGAGCGGCCGGAGGACTGGCAGTGAGCGCCTGACCGGCGGTCGTGGAAGACGGATCTCGTCGGCGCCTCACCGGCACGACCGCATATCTCCGGTGGGCAGCGGGTCGAGGTCCCGGCGCCCCGGCTCGTGACCACTCCGCTTCAGAACCCCTCGTCGCCGAGGAACTCCGTCTCCTCGCCCTCCTCCTGCAGTGCCTGCCGGACCACCCGCAGGGCCATCCCCTCGGGGTAACCCTTGCGGGCGAGCATGCCCGCGAGGCGGCGCAGTCTCTTGTCGCGGTCGAGGCCACGGGTCGCGCGCAGCTTGCGGTCGACGAGCTCGCGGGCCGTGGCCTCCTCCTGCTCGGAGTCGAGCTGCGAGACGGCCTCGTCGATCAGCGTGGAGTCGACACCCTTGGTGCGCAGCTCCTGGGCGAGCGCCCGCCTGGCGAGTCCCCGGCCGTGGTGCCGGGACTCCACCCAGGCGTCCGCGAACGCGCTGTCGTTGATCAGCCCGACCTCCTCGAACCGCGACAGCACCTCCTCGGCGGCGTCATCCGGGATCTCCCGCTTGCGCAGGGCGTCGGCGAGTTGCTTGCGCGTGCGCGGGGTCCCGGTGAGCAGGCGCAGACAGATCGCCCGCGCCCGCTCCACCGGGTCCGCCGGAGGCTCCCCCGCCTCGGCCCTCGACAAGGAGGGGCCGCCTCCGTCCTCACCGGGCGGTTCCCCGAAGCCGCGCCGGCGCTGCCGACGCCCACGGGAACCGCCCGCGCCAGGTGCTCCGCCGCCTCGACGCGAGCTCCGGCCGAACGCCCCGGAACCGCGTGCCGCCCCGTCACCGGATTCGTCGCCGCTCGGCCCACCGTCGCCGTACGTCCCACCGTCACTGTGGGAACGACCGCCGCGGTGGGACGGACCGGCACCGTACGCGAGGTCGTCGCCGAATGCTCCGTCACCCCCGTACGACATCGAACGGCCGTGTCCCCCGTCCGTCCGATGCCCCGTGCCGTCCCCGTCCCCGTGCCCGTCGCTGTCCGGCCCGGCAGAACCCCCGTCGCCTCTTGCGCCCCACCCTCGCGGAGTGTCCTCGTACTCGGCCCAGTCGGTTCGCCGTGTCACGGGATCAGCTCTTGGCGGCCGGAGCCTTGGCCTTCGTCGCCTTGGCGGCCGCCGGTGCCGGCACCTTCGCGGTGTCGTCCGCGGCAGCGGTCACCGCGGCGTCCGCACCCGGCTCCGCGGCAGGCTGCTCGGGCCGCACGCCGACGCCCAGCTTCTCCTTGATCTTCTTCTCGATCTCGTTGGCCAGGTCGGGGTTGTCCTTCAGGAAGTTGCGCGCGTTCTCCTTGCCCTGGCCGAGCTGATCGCCCTCGTACGTGTACCAGGCGCCGGCCTTGCGGACGAAGCCGTTCTCCACGCCCATGTCGATCAGGCCGCCCTCGCGGCTGATGCCCTGGCCGTAGAGGATGTCGAACTCGGCCTGCTTGAAGGGCGGCGCGACCTTGTTCTTGACGACCTTGACCCGGGTGCGGTTGCCGACCGCGTCCGTGCCGTCCTTCAGGGTCTCGATGCGGCGGATGTCCATGCGCACCGAGGCGTAGAACTTCAGCGCCCGGCCACCGGTCGTGGTCTCGGGGGAGCCGAACATCACGCCGATCTTCTCGCGGAGCTGGTTGATGAAGATCGCGGTGGTCTTGGACTGGTTGAGCGCGCTGGTGATCTTCCGCAGGGCCTGGCTCATCAGACGGGCCTGCAGACCGACGTGGCTGTCACCCATCTCGCCCTCGATCTCCGCGCGCGGGACGAGCGCGGCGACGGAGTCGATGACGATCAGGTCGAGGGCACCCGAGCGGACCAGCATGTCCACGATCTCCAGGGCCTGCTCGCCGTTGTCCGGCTGGGACAGGATCAGGTTGTCGATGTCGACACCGAGCTTCTTCGCGTACTCGGGGTCGAGAGCGTGCTCCGCGTCGATGAAGGCGACCTGGCCACCGGCCTTCTGCGCGTTCGCCACCGCGTGCAGCGTCAGGGTCGTCTTGCCGGAGGACTCGGGGCCGTACACCTCCACCACTCGGCCGCGCGGGATGCCGCCGACGCCGAGCGCGACGTCGAGCGCGGTCGACCCGGTGGGGATGACCTCGATGGGCTCGTTCGGCCGCTCGCCCATGCGCATGACCGCGCCCTTGCCGAACTGCCGTTCAATCTGTGCGAGCGCGGCGTCCAACGCCTTCTCGCGGTCGGTTCCTGCCATGGGTTCCACCCGATTTGCTTGAGTCGATCGCTTCACGTCAAAGACGCTAACGCCTGCCACTGACAATGGGCCCCGACGCCCGCCCGGCCTGTGGATAACTCGGGCACTTCTCCATGTAAACCATGCCGAAACGCCCGTCGTCGGCTTCGCCGGAGCTTCCATATGAATGGATGTTCGATTTTCGTGTCAAGCGCACCACGCAACACCCGCGACTCTTCCACCGGCACGCTCCGGCGGCTTCCTCCGACCCCTTCCGCCCCCTTCGCGCGGCGTACTTCAGGTGCCTCGATCCTCCCCGGAGCGCCGGTGACGGAGCGAGTCGCCACGGCGACGGATCCCGCACGCGGCGAACGGCTCCTACGTCACGTCCGTCGTCGGCGCCGATGCGTGTGGCAACCCGGTGCCCTCAGGACGAGCCGTCGTCGTGGGCGGAGTCATGTGTTCCCGGCCGCCGCCGCTCCCACAGCGCACGCGCGCGGGTGACCGGCGAAGGCCCCTCACCCCGCTTCCGGTGCCCGTGCACCCGCGGGTCGTCGGTGACGTCGTACCGCTTCACGTAGGCCCCCAAAAACGCCTGCAGCGTGGCGACCGCCGGAATGGCGATCAGGGCACCGACCGCGCCGAGGAGGGCGGTGCCCGCGATGACCGAGCCGAAGGCGACGGCGGGGTGGATGTCGACGGTCTTCGAGGTCAGCTTGGGCTGGAGCACGTAGTTCTCGAACTGCTGGTAGATCACCACGAAGACCAGCACCCACAGCGCGTACCAGGGATCGACCGTGAAGGCGATCAGCATGGGCAGGGCGCCCGCGAGATACGTGCCGATGGTCGGGATGAACTGCGAGACCAGGCCCACCCACACGGCGAGCACGGGCGCGTACGGCACGTCCAGGGCCTGGAGCAGGACGAAGTGCGCGACTCCGGAGACGAGCGCCATCAGACCGCGCGAGTAGATGTAGCCGCCAGTCTTGTCCACGGCGATCTCCCACGCGCGCAGCACCTCGGCCTGGCGGGCGGGCGGCAGGACGGAGCAGATCGCGCGGCGCAGCCGCGGGCCGTCCGCGGCGAAGTAGAACGAGAACAGCCCGATCGTCAGAAGCTGGAAGAGGCCGCCGAGGACCTGGGCGGAGACGTCCAGGACGCCGGTGGCGCTGTTCTGCACGTAGTTGCGCAGCCAGTCGGAACGCAGCAGCCCCTCCTGGACGTCCACCCGCTTCAGATCGGTGTGGAAGTGCCCGTTGATCCAGGCGATGACGGAGTCGAGGTAGTCCGGGAAGTCCTCGACGATCTTGATGATCTGGCCCGCGAGCATCGACCCGAGCAGCGTGACGAAGCCCGCCGTCACGATCAGCACCCCGAAGAAGACCAGGAAGGTGGCGAGCCCCCTGCGCATGCCCCGCGCGGCCATCTTGCTCACCGCGGGTTCGATGGCCAGAGCCAGGAAGAACGCGATAAGGATGTTGGTCAGCAGGCCGATCAGCTGGTGGAAGGCCCAACTGCCGAACTGGAACACGGCGATGAGGGCGAGCGCGAGCACCATGGCGCGCGGCAGCCAGCGCGGCATGCGGGCGTTCGGCCCGGCGCCGGCGGCCGGGGGCCGGGTGGGAAGCGTCGTGCCGAGCGGAGTTGCGTGCTGGGCTGCCTGCCCGGACTCGTCAGTGGGTGCCACGGAGCAAGTCTCGCCCACGTGACCGACAATGGCTGCCGTCCTGCGATCTTCGTGACCGGTCAGTGCCTCTTTCGTGAGATGTTCACGTCCGGTCGGAAATTCTCCCCCGAACGTCCACGCCGTCTCAGTGCCGCTCGCCCGGAACGTTCATCACGGTGCAGACCACGCGCCACACGTCCTTGGCGTCCCAGCCGGCGTCCAGCGCCTCGTGCACCGTGCGCCCGCCGAGCTCCGTCATCACGTGATCGCGCGCGAAGGTGTCGGCGTACCCCGGACCGAAGTGTTCCGCCATCCGCTGCCAGAAGACCGTCAACCGCATGACTCCAGTATCCCGCCCCTGCGGGTGGGCCTGGGCCGGGACTGCCTGCCGAGACCGCTTTCCGCCCTACGGTCTGACGCATGCCAGAAACAGGAGCTTCCCCACTCCCCCAGACGCCACCGGCGCACTCCCCGCTCTTCCGCGCCGAGCACTTCATCTGGCTCACCGCGCGTGTGCTGGAACAGCGTCTGTTCGCGTATCACTTCCTGAACGGCGGCCCCGACCCGGTGGAGACGGCCCTGGACGCCTACCGCAACGCGGACGGCGGCTACGGCCACGCCCTGGACCCCGATCTGCGCGGCCCGGTCAGCCAGCCCCTGCACACCGCTCGCGCCCTGCGGGTGCTGGACGCGGTCGGGCGCTGCGGCGGACAGCGTGTGGAGCGCGTGTGCCGCTATCTCACCTCGGTGTCCACCCCGGACGGCGCCCTCCCCGCGGTCACTCCTGCCCAGCGCGACTATCCGACGGCCCCCTTCATTCCGGTCGTGGACGCCCCGCCGAGCGAACTGCTCAGCACCGGTCCCGTGGTCGGTCTACTGCACCGCAACGAGGTGTGGCACGCCTGGCTGTTCCGGGCCACGGACTTCTGCTGGCAGGCGGTGGAGTCCCTCCAGATGTCCCGTCCGGACGAGATCCAGGCCGCCCTGACCTTCCTGGACTCCGCCCCCGACCGCGGGCGCGCGCAGGCGACCGCCGACCGCCTCGGCCGCCAGGTGCGCGACCGAGGTCTGGCCACGCTGGACCCCTCGAACCTCGACGGCTGCGCCCCGGGCCGGCACCACTTCCCGCACGACTACGCGAGGACGCCGAACTCCCTGGCACGCGCATGGTTCACGGACGACGAGATGTCCCGCTCCCTGGACTTCCTCGCGGCCGAACAGCAGGAGGACGGCGGCTGGCCGTCCCGCCGACGCCAGTGGGCCCCCACCACGGCCCTCGAAGCACGCCCCACGATGACCATCGAGGCCCTGCAGACCCTGCGCGCGTACGGCCGCGAAGTTGGCTGAACCGCCACGACGAACCGTTGGCCGCGTACGACGGCAAGGGGCCGGGGTGGGGGGGGTGTCCGCCCGCAGCGGCCGGCGTCCGTCACCGAGCCCCCTTTTCAATGGACCGAACCGCCGGACCGAGGACGGACACCCCCCCACCCCGGCCCCGCCCCACCCACCGAACCCCATGCGCTACACAAGCCCCCACCGGGCAGCAACGGGCCGCCGCAGGCACGCAGGGGCGCGGGGAACTGCGCAAAACGCCCGCCCCCACCCCCCGACAACCCGAACCCGGCACCCACCGCAGGCACCCGGCCCAACCGCCGGAGACAACCCGCAGGTCAGGGCGGTTGTCAGTCCCCCGAGGCAAGATGGACGCATGGTCAGCCCAGCACACCGAGCCCTGAACGGCTTCTCCCCCTCCACCCGCGGCTGGTTCACGGGTGCGTTCGACGCGCCCACCACCGCCCAGGCCGGCGCATGGCAGGCCATCGCCGAGGGCTCGGACGTGCTCGTCGTCGCCCCCACCGGCTCCGGCAAGACCCTGGCCGCCTTTCTCGCCGCTCTGGACCAGCTGGCCTCCACGCCTCCACCCGCGGACCCCAAGAAGCGCTGCCGGGTGCTGTACGTCTCCCCCCTCAAAGCCCTCGCCGTCGACGTGGAGCGCAACCTCCGCAGTCCCCTCACCGGCATCCGTCAGGAATCCGTCCGCCTGGGCCTCCCCGAGCCCGAGGTCAAGGTGGGCATCCGCTCCGGCGACACCCCTCCGGCCGAGCGCCGGGCCCTGTCCACCCGCCCCCCGGACATCCTGATCACCACACCGGAATCCCTGTTCCTGATGCTGACGTCGGCGACCCGGGACGCGCTGACCGGCATCGAGACGGTGATCCTCGACGAGGTCCACGCCGTGGCCGGCACCAAGCGCGGTGCCCACCTCGCCCTGTCCCTGGAGCGGCTGGACGAACTCCTCCCGAAGCCGGCCCGCCGCATCGGCCTCTCCGCCACGGTCCGCCCGGTGGACGAGATCGCCCGCTACCTCTCCCCCCAGCGCAAGGTGGAGATCGTCCAGCCGAAGTCCGGCAAGGAGTTCGACCTCTCCGTCGTGGTCCCGGTGGAAGACCTCGGTGAACTCGGCGGCTCCCCGGTCGCCGAGGGCAACGAAGGCGCGGAACGCCCCTCCATCTGGCCCCACGTGGAGGAGCGCATCACCGACCTCGTCCAGTCCCACCGCTCCACGATCGTCTTCGCGAACTCCCGCCGTCTCGCGGAACGGCTCTGCAACCGTCTCAACGAGATCGCCTACGAACGGGCGACCGGCGAGCCTCTGGACGAACACCACGCCCCGGCCGAACTCATGGGCGGCTCGGGCGCGGCACAGGGCGCACCCCCGGTCATCGCCCGGGCCCACCACGGCTCGGTCTCCAAGGAACAACGCGCCCTGGTCGAAGAGGACCTCAAGGCGGGCCGCCTCCCCGCCGTAGTGGCGACCTCCAGCCTCGAACTCGGCATCGACATGGGCGCGGTGGACCTGGTGATCCAGGTCGAGTCACCCCCCTCCGTCGCCTCCGGCCTGCAACGCGTCGGCCGCGCGGGCCACCAGGTCGGCGCGGTCTCCACCGGTGTGGTCTTCCCGAAGTACCGCGGCGACCTGGTCCAGGCGGCGGTCGTCACGGAACGCATGCGGACCGGTTCCATCGAGTCCCTGAAGGTCCCCGCGAACCCCCTGGACGTCCTCGCCCAGCAGGTCGTCGCGATGACCTCGATGGACACCTGGCAGCTCGACGACCTCCTCGCCACGGTCCGGAGGGCGGCCCCCTTCGCCTCCCTCCCCGAGTCCGCCTTCACCGCGGTCCTCGACATGCTCGCGGGCCGCTACCCCTCCGACGCCTTCGCAGAACTGCGCCCGCGCGTGGTCTGGGACCGCATCGCCGGCACGATCACCGGCCGCCCCGGCGCCCAGCGCCTGGCCGTCACCTCCGGCGGCACCATCCCCGACCGCGGCCTCTTCGGTGTCTTCCTCGCCGGTTCCGACCCCAAGAAGGGCGGCGGACGGGTCGGCGAGCTCGACGAGGAGATGGTCTACGAGTCACGCGTCGGGGACGTCTTCACACTCGGCACCAGCTCCTGGCGCATCGAGGACATCACCCGCGACCGTGTCCTGGTCTCCCCCGCCCCCGGCGTCCCCGGCAGGCTCCCCTTCTGGAAGGGCGACCAGCTGGGCCGCCCCCTCGAACTCGGTCGCGCGGTGGGCGCGTTCCTGCGGGAGGTCGGCTCCCTGTCCAAGGAGGACGCCCGCCTGCGCCTGCTCACCGCGGGCCTGGACGCCTGGGCGGCGGACAACGTCCTGTCCTACCTGGACGAACAGCGCGAGGCCTGCGGCCACGTCCCTGACGACCGCACCATCGTCGTGGAGCGCTTCCGCGACGAACTCGGCGACTGGCGGGTCGTCGTCCACTCCCCTTTCGGCGCCCAGGTCCACGCACCCTGGGCCCTGGCCCTCGGTGCCAAACTCTCCGAGCGCTACGGCATGGACGCCCAGGTCATGCACGCCGACGACGGGATTGTCCTGCGGCTGCCCGACGCCGACCTGATGAGCCTGGACCTCCTCGACCGGGAACCGACCAGGGCCGGCACGGAGTACGACGCCGAACAGGCTCCGGTGGGCGCCGCCGACGTCGTCTTCGACAAGGGCGAGGTCGACCAGGTCGTCACCGACCAGGTCGGCGGCTCGGCCCTGTTCGCCTCCCGCTTCCGCGAATGCGCCGCCCGCGCGCTCCTGCTGCCGCGCCGCAACCCCGGCAAGCGCACACCCTTGTGGCAGCAGCGCCAGCGCGCCTCCCAACTGCTCCAGGTGGCGAGCGAGTTCGGTTCCTTCCCGATCGTCCTGGAGGCCGTCCGCGAGTGCCTCCAGGACGTCTTCGACGTTCCCGGTCTCGTCGAGCTGATGGGTGACCTGGAGTCCCGCAGGGTCCGCCTGGTCGAGGTCACCACCCCCGAGCCCTCCCCCTTCGCCCGCTCCCTCCTCTTCGGCTATGTCGCCCAGTTCCTGTACGAGGGCGACTCGCCCCTCGCCGAGCGCCGGGCGGCGGCCCTCTCGCTGGACTCGCGTCTGCTGGCCGAGCTGCTGGGCCAGGCGGAGCTGCGCGAGCTGCTCGACGCGGAGGTCCTGACCGAGCTGGAGCGCGAGCTCCAGTGGCTCACCGAGGACCGCCGGGTCAAGGACGCCGAGGGAGTCGCGGACATCCTCCGCGTCCTCGGGCCGCTCACGGACGCCGAACTGGCCGAGCGCGGCGCCGAACCGCAGTGGGCGCAGGACCTCGCCGGCGCCCGCCGCACGATCAAGGTGCGGGTCGGCGGCGCCGACCACTGGGCGGCGATCGAGGACGCGGGCCGCCTGCGCGACGCCCTCGGCACAGCGCTGCCGGTCGGCGTCCCGGAAGCCTTCACCGAACCGGTCAAGGACCCCCTCGGCGACCTCCTCGCGCGCTACGCCCGCACCCACGGCCCCTTCACCTCGGCGACGGCCGCCGCCCGCTTCGGCCTGGGCACGGCGGTCACCGAGGGCGCGTTGCAGCGGCTGGCCGCGAGCGGACGTGTCGTACAGGGAGAGTTCCATCCGGCGGGCATCGGCCAGGAGTGGTGCGACGCGACCGTGCTCCGCCGCCTGCGCCGCCGCTCCCTGGCAGCCCTGCGCCATGAACTCGAACCGGTGCCGCCACCTGCCCTCGCCCAGTTCCTGCCGCAGTGGCAGCACATCGGCAAGGGCCACTCGCTGCGGGGTGTCGACGGACTGGTGCGTGCCGTGGAGCAGTTGCAGGGCGCCTCCGTGCCCGCCTCCGCCCTGGAGAAGCTCGTCCTGCCGTCACGCGTCACGAACTACACCCCGGCGATGCTCGACGAGCTCACCGCTGCGGGAGAGATCGTGTGGGCCGGAGCGGGCGCCCTCCCGGGCAAGGACGGCTGGGTCTCCCTGTACCTGGCGGACGCGGCCCCTCTCCTCCTGCCCCCACCGCACCCCCTGGAGCTGACGGCCCTGCACCAGTCCGTCCTGGACGCCCTCACCGGCGGCTACGGCCTGTTCTTCCGCCAGATCGCCGACCAGGTCCGCGCCACCACCCACCCGGACGCCACCGACCCCCAACTGGCAGACGCCGTATGGGATCTGGCCTGGTCCGGGCGGCTCACCAACGACACGCTCACCCCCATGCGCTCGCTGCTGGGCTCCGGTCGCACCGCGGGTGCCACCGCCCACCGCGCCAAACGCACGATCCCCCGCGGCCGCTACGGCTCCCTCACCGCGGCCGCGCGCACCGCCTCCCGCACCGGTCCGCCGACCGTCGCCGGCCGCTGGTCCCTGCTTCCGCCGCGTGAGGCCGACCCGACCGTGCGCGCCCACGCCCTGGCCCGCACGCTCCTGGACCGCCACGGAGTGGTGACCCGCGGAGCGGTGGCGGCGGAGGGCGTGGAGGGCGGCTTCTCGGCGACGTACCGCATCCTCTCCGCCTTCGAGGACAGCGGCCAGGCCCGCCGCGGCTATGTCGTGGAGGGCCTCGGAGCCGCCCAGTTCGCCATGGACGGCGCGGTCGACCGCCTCCGCGCGGTGTCCAACGCCCGCGACCGCGGCGAGCCGCTGCCGGACACGGTCGGCCCCGACATCTGGAGTTCGGACTCGGCACAAGGCGACCCCTTGACCGAGGACTGGGACTGGGCCCGCGCCTTCGACAACCCGGACAGTCCCGGCCCCGAAGCCGGCGCAGACGGTCCCCCGTTCCCGCCGTCCCCCGTGCCCCCCATGTCCCCCGCCTCCCGTGACGAGTACATCTCACCGCGCGACTACCCGCCCCAGCCCGTCCCCCAGCACTGGCAAGGCACCCCCTCGTACGGTTCCGGCTTCGGGAGCCGCAGGCAGAACGCCTCCGACGCCTCCCGAGCCGTGGTCCTCGCCGCCGCCGACCCCGCCAACGCCTACGGCGCCGCCCTGACCTGGCCCGACCCCCCGACCGAGGCAGGCCACAAACCGGGCCGCAAGGCGGGCTCCCTCGTGGTCCTCGTGGACGGCGAGCTCACGCTCTACATGGAGCGGGGCGGAAAGACCCTCCTGGCCTGGCCCGCCGCCCCCGACACCACCCCGACCGACGACCCCCGCCTGCGCACGGCCTCCGAGGCCCTGGCAGCAGCCGCCAAGGCAGGCTCCCTGGGCACGGTCACGGTGGAACGCGTCAACGGCACCTCAGCCCTGACCTCCCCGCTCGGCACCCTCCTGGAAGCAGCAGGCTTCATCGCCACCCCACGGGGCCTACGCCTACGCGCATGAGCCCGCCGCACCTCACAGCACGCCCGGAGGGAGCCAGCAGGACCAGTGGCAGCTCCACTTCTTCCCGGCCGTCGCCCTGCGTTCACCGGCCGGCACAACGACAGCTTCCCGGGCTTCTTGATAGGCGACCCCTGGCCGGAGGGACGGCTGTGCGCGGTATCACGGCCTCCGCCGTGGTGACGCGGCCCGCGCGGCCCCACGGGAAGCTGTCACGGCAGGGCATGCTGCGCTCCCCGGGCGTGCCACGGGCCCGGCCGACCCGTGACGGTGCCGGGGTGCTGCCTCCAGTTCCGTCGGCCCCACGCAGTCCCGCGACCACCCGAACGCGAGGCTCCCCGACCGCACACCCGCCCCGGCCGCCTCGCGACCATCAGCGCACCCGCACCCGCACCCCCACCCGCCCCCGGCCGGACACGCACGTCACCCACCACCCGGACTGCCGCCACCCCCGGACTCCCCCAGGGCCGCCACTCCCCCCACGTCCCCTCAGCAGCCGACGGGAGCGCGTCCCCGCAGGGGCCACCCGCACCCGACCCCGAAACCCGCACGGGTGGTGCGCGTGGGACCAGACCGGCCGAAGCCGAGGCCGAGAACGAACCCCCACCCACCCCCACCTCCCATGCCACCCTTGACCCATGCCCGAAGGAGACACCGTCTGGCAAGCCGCGAAGCGCCTGCACACCGCCCTCGCGGACAAGGTGCTGACCCGCAGCGACCTGAGGGTGCCGAAATACGCCACGGCCGACCTCACGGGCCGCAGGGTCCTCGACGTCACCCCTCGCGGCAAACACCTCCTCACCCGCATCGAAGGTGGCCTGACCCTCCATTCCCACCTCCGTATGGACGGCTCCTGGAAGGTCTACGCGGAGAACCAGCGCTGGACCGGCGGCCCCACCCACCAGATCCGCGCGATCCTGGCCAACACCGACCACACAGCCGTCGGCTACCGCCTCCCCGTCCTCGAACTCCTCCGCACAGCGGACGAGCACAAGGCCGTCGGCCATCTCGGCCCTGACCTCCTCGGCCCGGACTGGGACCCCGAGCGCGCCCTCGCCAACCTCCTCCAGGACCCCGCCCGCCCCCTCGGCGAGGCCCTCCTCGACCAGCGCAATCTCGCCGGCATCGGCAACGTCTACAAGAGCGAGCTCTGCTTCCTGCTCGGCGCCACCCCCTGGCTCCCCGTCGGGGCCCTCCCCGCGGACCGCGCCGCACAGCTCCCGGCGCTCGCCAAGAAGCTCCTGGAGGCCAACTGCGACCGCCCGGTCCGCAGCACGACCGGCCGCCGCGGCCAGGACCTCTTCGTCTACGGCCGCGCACCCCGCCCCTGTCCCCGCTGCGGCACCTCCCTCCGCGTCGCCGACCAGGGCGACGGCTCCCGCGAGCGCCCCACGTACTGGTGCCCGACCTGCCAGATCGGCCCGGCCCCGAGCCCACAGCGCAGGGCACCCGGCGGAACACACCCCAGAACCTCACGCCGTACGACCAATTGACGCCCCGTCAGAAACGCTCGTACCGTCGCTCCATGGCCGTCAGCGCGTACGACCTCACCGGACGCACCGCGTTCGTCACCGGCGCCGCGAGTGGCATCGGCCGCGCGACCGCCGTCCTGCTCGCCGAGGCGGGTGCCACCGTCCACTGCGCCGACCTCGACCCGGCCGGGCTGCACGAGACCGCGACCCTGATCAAGGACGCCGGCGGCACCGCCCGCACCCACCCGCTCGACGTCACCGACCGCGACCAGCTCCGCCAGGCCATCTCCTCCTGCGAGCGCCTGGACGTACTGGCCGCGATCGCCGGGATCATGCACAGCAGCCCGGTCCTGGAGACGCGGGACGAGGACCTCGACCGCGTCCTGAACGTCAACTTCAAGGGCGTACTCCACGCCTGTCAGGAGGCGGCCCGCCTGATGCTCGACCGGAAGACGCCGGGCAGCATCGTCACAATGGCTTCAGGCGCCGTGGACACGGGCGGCGCCGGCCTGCTCTGCTACGGCGCCTCCAAAGCAGCCGTCGTCCAGCTCACGAAGACCTTGGCCACCGAGGTCGGCCAGTACGGCATCCGGGTCAACGCCGTCGCACCCGGCTGGATCCGCACCCCCATGACCGACCGCCACGACGAGAACGTCCAGGCCCACACCGAGGCGCTGATGTCCCGTATGTCACCGCTCAAGCGCGTGGGCGAACCGGAGGACATCGCCCACGCCGTCCTCTACCTGGCCTCCGACGCCTCGTCCTTCACGACAGGCCAGATCCTCCGTCCGAACGGTGGGGTGGCGATGCCGTGGTAACCGCCCCCACCTCGCGGGCCTGTCCGGCCGCCGCGGGCCTCCCCACCCGCCACGCCTGACGCCACCGCCCAGCACCCACGGCCCCCGCGGCCCGCGCCTTCGGCACACAGTGCACCGGCAGCAGACTCAGCCCCCATCCACCGGCCGCGACCGCCCCTTCGAGCGCTCCGGCGTCCGGCGCCAGCACCAGCCGCGCCACGGCCCACCACCACAGTGCCCCGAGCCCGAGAGCCATCCCCCGGCGTACTGTCGGCCCCGCCATGCAGCCACCTCCAGCCCGGACGCTAGACCGCCGCCACACCCACGGGGAGGGCGCACCAAGGGCACACGGACGCACTGACGCGGCCGTCGCTCCAAGATGCACGAAAACCCCGACCGGCGCCTCTCCAGACCAGCTGGAGAAACCCGTCCGGGGCCTCGCAGACTTCCTCTCGGCGAACCATCAGCTCATGGCACACCGAGCGCGAGCGTCACGCCGCTACGACGTCCACCGCTTCGCTCGGTGCCTTGATGGTCACTCGTTCCGGTGGCACACCCTTCACCGACACGGAACCCAGCATCGGGCGCACTGGCGCCGGTACGGGCTCGCTGGGGGTGGCCGCAGCAGACTGGGCCAGCTCGGCGAGGGCGAGCTCGTCGCTCACTTCCCGCATGAGCTCGGACATCCGTACGTCCAACGCGTCGCAGATCGCGGAGAGCAGTTCGGAGGAAGCCTCCTTCTGCCCCCGCTCCACCTCGGAGAGATAGCCGAGTGAGACTCGGGCGGAGGAGGAGACTTCGCGCAGAGTACGGCCCTGGCGCTGGCGCTGCCGACGCAGCACGTCACCCAGCAGGCGACGGAGCAGGATCATCGGTGGCTCCCTCCTCGGACCGCGTAGCCGCATCCTTCACGCCCCACCGTACCGCCTTGCGCCGCGGCCGTGCGGGGAGCGATGTCGTGTTCACTCAGGGCTGCAAACATCAAAACCCCCCGTTCCGTTCCGTATCCTGTGTCCGCTCATTCCCGGTCTGTTCGCTCGCAAGCTCCTCAAGAAGGAGTGCGAGTACGCTCCGTACACTCTCCATACGAATTTCCGCGCGGTCGCCGTTCAACCGCAGCGCGGTCACTTTCCCGCCACCCGCTGCTTCGGAAGCGCTGACGGAGGGCCCTTCCACAGCCACGAAGACCGTCCCGACGGGCTTGCCGTCCTGTGGTTCGGGACCCGCGACTCCGGTGGTCGCGATGCCCCAGTCGGCGCCGAGTGCCTTACGCACTCCCGCCGCCATCTGGGCCGCGACCTGCGGATCCACCGCACCTCGCTGGTCCAGCAGGGTGGCGTCGACACCCAGCAGCTCACGCTTGAGCTCGGTGGCGTAGGCCGTCACCGAGCCCCGGAACGCCTGGGACGCGCCGGGTGTCGCTGTGATTTCCGCCGCTACCAGTCCACCCGTGAGCGACTCGGCGACCGCGAGCGTCTGACCCTTCACGGTGAGTAGTCGTACCACTTGGGCGGCTGGGGAATTCACGCTTCCGTCTCCTCCAACGCCGCCTTGCGCTCGGCGATTCCCTGCCTGCGCAGCACAATGGCCTGTCTCACATAGTCGAGCCCGGTCACGACGGTCAGTACGACCGCCACAGCCATCACCCAGAACCGCGCGGTGGCCAGCCACCCCGTCAGCGCCAGGATGTACATGCCTACGGCGATGCCCTGGCTGAGGGTCTTGAGCTTGCCGCCACGGCTCGCCGGGATCACGCCGTACCGGATGACGAGGAAACGCAGGAGGGTGATCCCGAGTTCCCTGCCGAGGATGACGATCGTCACCCACCAGGGCAGGTCGCCGAGCCCGGAGAGACAGATCAGCGCCGCACCCATGATCGCCTTGTCGGCGATGGGGTCGGCGATCTTCCCGAAGTCCGTGACGAGGTCGTAGGCGCGTGCCAGGTGCCCGTCGAACAGGTCGGTGATCATGGCGATCGCGAAGGCCGCCCAGGCGAACGAGCGCCACGCCGGGTCGTGTCCGCCGTCGGCCAGCATCAGGGCGACGAAGCCGGGCACGAGGACCAGCCGGAGCATGGTCAGCAGATTGGCGATGTTCCAGACGCTGGCCTGGTTGACGGCCGCGGCCGCGATCTTTCCCCCGCGCGCGGGCTTCGCACCGGAGTCGCCGTCGGTCTCCGAAGCCGCTCCGGCAACGATCCCGACCTCGGGGAGGGCACTGGCGCGCACCTCGGCAGCCGTACCGGAGACCGCGTCCGAGGGGGCGTCCGGTGCCACGCCGGACACGGCAGCGCCCGCCGGTCCGCCCTTCGCGGCGGAGGGGCCACCTGCAGCGGACGCCGGGACTCCGGTCATCTGCCCGCCTCCTCACTACACGCGAGCGGGCCGTCGAGCGGCTCGGCCACCAGGTCGACACCTTCCGTACCGACCACCTTCGCCTCGACCATACGACCGACACTCAGACCTTCGCCGCTCGTGAGCAGCACCTGGCCGTCGGTCTCCGGCGCCTGGTGCGCGCCTCGGCCGTACACACCCTCCTCGTCCACCGACTCGACCAGCACCTGCACGGTCTCGCCGACGCGCTCCTCGGCGCGCTGCGAGACGAGTTCCTCGGCGAGCCGGGAGACACGTGCCAGCCGCTCGGCGACGACGTCCTCGTCGAGCTTGTTGTCGTACGTCGCCGCCTCGGTGCCTTCCTCGTCGGAATACCCGAAGACACCGATGGCGTCCAGTCGCGCCCCGTTCAGGAACCGCTCCAGCTCGGCGAGGTCGGCCTCGGTCTCGCCCGGGAAACCCACGATGAAGTTGGAGCGCACGCCGGCCTCGGGGGCCTTGCCGCGGATGGTGTCGAGGAGCTCCAGGAAGCGGTCGGTGTCACCGAAGCGGCGCATCGCGCGCAGTACACCGGGGGCGGAGTGCTGGAAGGACAGGTCGAAGTAGGGCACGACCTTGGGCGTGGAGGTGAGCACGTCGATCAGACCGGGCCGCATCTCGGCGGGCTGGAGGTAGCTGACACGCACGCGTTCGAGGCCGGCCACGTCGGCGAGTTCGGGCAGCAGGGACTCCAGCAGGCGGATGTCCCCGAGGTCCTTGCCGTACGACGTGTTGTTCTCGGAGACCAGCATGATCTCCTTGACGCCCTGCTCGGCCAGCCAGCGCGTCTCGTTCAGCACGTCCGAGGGGCGGCGGGAGATGAAGGAGCCGCGGAAGGACGGGATGGCGCAGAAGGAGCAGCGCCGGTCGCAGCCGGAGGCGAGCTTCACCGAGGCGACCGGGGAGCCGTCCAGACGGCGGCGCAGGGGCGCACGGGGGCCCGAAGCCGGGGCGAGGCCGTCGGGAAGGTCGGCGGGGGCGGGAACAGCTTCCTCGGCGGGGCCATGGCCCGGCAGCGCGACGGACGCCGCCGACTCCTGGCGCTCGGCGGGGCTGATCGGCAGCAGCTTGCGCCGGTCGCGCGGGGTGTGGGCGGCGTGGATGCCGCCGCTGAGGATCGTCTGCAGCCGGTCGGAGATGACGGCGTAGTCGTCGAAGCCGAGCACCCCGTCCGCTTCCGGCAGGGCCTCGGCGAGGTCCTTGCCGTACCGCTCGGCCATGCAGCCCACCGCCACGACGGCCTGGGTTCTGCCGTGTCCCTTGAGATCGTTGGCTTCCAGGAGGGCGTCGACGGAGTCCTTCTTGGCGGCCTCGACGAAGCCACAGGTGTTGACGACGGCGACGTCCGCGTCGGCGGCGTCCTCCACGAGATCCCAGCCGTCCGCCTCCAAACGGCCTGCGAGCTCCTCCGAGTCCACCTCGTTGCGGGCGCAGCCAAGAGTGACGAGTGCGACGGTACGGCGTTCAGGCATGGGCTCAAGACTACTTCGTCCCACTGACACCCCACGTCGAAGGGGTTGGCCGATCTTGGCCAACCCCTTCACAGCGAGAAAACGAACCGAGAGCTATCCGACCTGAGGGTCACCCTTGGTGTACGTCAGCCGCTCCACGGCTCCGGGCTGCCAGTCGTCGTCGATCTTCTTGCCGTTCACGTACAGCTGGATCGCCCCGGCGTCACCGAGGACGAGGTTGATCTTGTCGCTGTCCTGGAAGGTCTTGGAGTCGCCCTGCGTGAGCAGTCCGTCGAACAGGGTCCGGCCGTTGTGGTCCTTGGCGAGGATCCAGCTCTTGCCGTCGGCGGCGCTGACCTGCACGGTCACCTTGTCCTGAGGTGCTGCCGCGATGGCGCTGTCGGACGGCGTGGGTTTCGGGTCCTTGGGGGTCTTGTCGGACTTGGGCGTCGGAGACTTGCTGGTGGCGGGCGTGGTGCCGTCGGCGACCTGTGACGTCCCGCCGTCGTCGCCGCCCTTGAAGGCGGTGAACCCGACGAAGCCGACCACGGCGACGATCGCGGCGACCATGGCCGCGGTCCAGTTGGGCCCGCGGCGCTCGGGACGGATGCGTTCCGCCTCGAACAGCGGGGCGGCCGGGGTCGGGGCCGGGCGCCCGCCGCCGTGATCGGCGGCGAACTGGTCCAGAAGGGGGGCCGGATCCAGATGGACGGCCTTGGCCAGGGTCCGGATGTGGCCCCGGGCGTACACATCGCCACCGCACGGGGCGAAGTCGTCCGCCTCGATGGCGTGCACGATGGCGATGCGGACCCTGGTGGCGTTGCTGACGTCGTCGACGGTCAGCCCGGCCGCGATCCGCGCCTGTTTCAGGGCGCGGCCGACGGAGAGTTGGGCTTCCTGCGGGTCGTCTTCGAACGGACGCTCGTCTTCAGGGGAGTTGCCGATGGACACGGGGGCGCCTTTCGAGCGTTTAAGCCACCTGTGCTGGAGGTTCAGTCTAGGGGGGGTGCGAAAGAGTGGGGCAACCGGGCGGTGGACTTTGTACGCCATCGGAATGGCCGAACACGCCGATGGTGGGGCAGCAGCCTTTTGCTTCCCTCAACTTGACGTGTGCCGAAGGGAAACGGTTGCTCGATGATCCCTTACGGGTGAGTCACGATCGAACAACGGTGGCCGGACCCGCTTTGGACTCTCTCTAAGCCTCCCCGCGGATGACCGCGAGCACGCCGTCCAGCTCGTCAGCCTTCACAAGAACGTCACGAGCCTTGGACCCCTCGCTGGGGCCGACGATGCCCCGGGACTCCATCAGGTCCATCAGCCGGCCAGCCTTCGCGAACCCGACCCGCAGCTTGCGCTGGAGCATGGAGGTCGACCCGAACTGCGTGGAGACGACCAGCTCGGCCGCCTGGCACAGCAGGTCGAGGTCGTCGCCGATCTCCTCGTCGATCTCCTTCTTCTGCTTGGTGCCGACGACGACGTCGTCCCGGAAGACGGGCGCCATCTGGTCCTTGCAGTGCTGCACGATCGCCGCGACCTCTTCCTCGGTCACGAAGGCGCCCTGCATACGGGTGGGCTTGTTGGCGCCCATCGGCAGGAACAGCCCGTCGCCCTTGCCGATCAGCTTCTCGGCACCCGGCTGGTCGAGGATGACCCGGGAGTCGGCGAGCGAGGAGGTGGCGAAGGCGAGCCGCGAGGGCACGTTCGCCTTGATCAGACCGGTGACGACGTCCACCGACGGCCGCTGGGTGGCGAGCACCAGGTGGATGCCGGCCGCGCGCGCGAGCTGCGTGATCCGTACGATCGCGTCCTCGACGTCCCGCGGGGCGACCATCATCAGGTCGGCGAGCTCGTCGACGATCACCAGCAGATACGGGTACGGCTGGAGCTCGCGCTCACTGCCCTCGGGCAGTTTGACCTTGCCGTTCCTGATGGCCTCGTTGAAGTCGTCGATGTGCCGGAACCCGTACGCCGCGAGGTCGTCGTAGCGCAGGTCCATCTCCCGTACGACCCACTGGAGCGCCTCGGCGGCCCGCTTGGGGTTGGTGATGATCGGTGTGATCAGGTGCGGGATGCCCTCATAGGCCGTCAGCTCCACGCGCTTGGGGTCGACGAGGACCATGCGCACGTCCTCGGGGGTCGCGCGGACCATGATGGAAGTGATCAAGCAGTTAATGCACGAGGACTTACCGGAACCGGTGGCTCCGGCGACGAGCACGTGCGGCATCTTCGCGAGGTTGGCCATGACATAGCCGCCCTCGACGTCCTTGCCGAGCGCGACCAGCATGGGGTGCTCGTCCTCGGCGGCCGCCGCGAGCCGCAGCACGTCACCGAGGTTGACCATCTCCCGGTCGGTGTTGGGGATCTCGATGCCGACCGCGGACTTGCCGGGGATCGGGCTGATGATCCGTACGTCCGGGCTGGCGACGGCGTACGCGATGTTCTTGGCCAGCGCGGTGATCCGCTCGACCTTCACCGCGGGCCCGAGCTCGACCTCGTAGCGCGTGACCGTCGGCCCGCGCGTGAAGCCGGTGACGGCGGCGTCGACCTTGAACTCGGTGAAGACGGTCGTCAGGGACGCGACTATGGCGTCGTTGGCCGCGCTGCGCGCCTTGCCCGGGCCACCGCGCTCCAGGAGGTCGAGGGAGGGCAGCGCGTAGGTGATGTCACCGGACAGTTGGAGCTGCTCCGCGCGCGCGGGCAGTTCGCCCGGAGCCTCGGGAGCGGGCTTGGTGAGGTCGGCGACCTCGACCTTGAGCTTCTCCTGCTTCGGACGCGCCCCCTCCTTGGGCCGCGCGGCCGGCACCGGAGTGGGTACCGGGGTCGTCTCCACCCGGTCGCCCACGCTGACGCCCTGGGTGAGGTCGGCGACCAGCGGCGACGGCGGCAGGCCGTGCATGACGACGCCGTCCAGATCCGCGGCGGCGGCCGCGGCGATGTCCACGGCATCCATCCGCCGGTCCATCGCCGGCTGGGGCACCGCGGACCGCCGGGGGCGCCCACGCCGCTGCGAGAGGGCCTCCTGCTCCGCTCCGTCGGGGTCGTACGACTCGGGCGCCGGACCTCGCTTGCGTCCGCGCGCGGGCAGCGCCTCGCGCCACTGCTCGTCGTAGCGCTCGTCGTCCTCGCCGAACTCGTCCTCCGCCGGGTCGGGGAGAATCCCGAGCCGCACACCGAGCTCCCGCAGCCGCCGTGGAATCGCGTTGACCGGGGTGGCCGTGACGACGAGCAGCCCGAAGACCGTCAGCAGCACGAGCAGCGGTACGGCGAGGACCTCGCCCATGGTGTACGTCAGCGGAGTCGCCGCTCCCCAGCCGATGAGTCCGCCGGCATCCCTTATCGCCTGCATGCCGTCGCTGCGGGCGGGTGAGCCACAGGCGATGTGCACCTGGCCGAGCACGCCGATCACGAGCGCGGACAGGCCGATCACGATCCGGCCGTTGGCCTCGGGCTGCTCGGGGTGCCGGATGAACCGTACGGCGATGACCGCGAGCAGTATCGGCACGAGCAGGTCGAGCCGGCCGAAGGCGCCGGTCACGATGATCTCGACGAGGTCGCCGACCGGGCCGCGCAGGTTCGACCAGGTACCGGCGGCCACGATCAGGCCGAGGCCCAGCAGCAGCAGTGCCACGCCGTCCTTCCGGTGCGCGGGGTCGAGGTTCTTCGCGCCCTGCCCTATTCCGCGGAACACCGCGCCGACGGCATGGGCGATGCCGAGCCAGACGGCGCGGATGAGCCGGAGGACGCCTCCGGTCGGGCTGGGCGCCGGCCTCGGCGGGACGGCCTTCTTCGCCGCGGCCTTCCTGGCGGGCGCCTTCTTCGCCGGTGCTTTCTTCGCAGGCGCCTTCCTCGCCGGACCCTTCGCGGGAGCGGCAGCCTTCTTGGTGGGCTGCTTCTTGGCTGCGGAGGGTCGTGAGGCCATGAGTGTGAGGTTACCGGTGGAGACGCCCGCGGACACGTGTGGCCACTGCTTCACCCGTTCGTGTCGCTACCGGGGAGGTGCCGAGCTGACGCGGGCTCACCCGCGTGAGACACGGGATCACTTGCGCCTCCCGTCGGTTCGGCTCAGTTCTGCGAGGTCACCGACGGCGAACTCCCGGTGCCCGGCTCCAGCGCGTCCAGCGCCCGCCGCAACCCGGTGAGTTTGCGTTCGAGATGGGCCGCGGTGGCCACCGCGGCCGCGTCAGCGGACTCGTCGTCCAGCTGCTTGGACAGCGCCTCGGCCTGCTCCTCGACCGCCGCGAGCCGCGCGGACAACTCGGCGAGCAGACCCGCCGGCTCCTTCGCGTCCCCGACCGCCGTCTTGCCTCCGCCGCCCTCCAACTGGAGCCGCAGCAACGCCGCCTGCTCCCGCAGCTGGCAGTTCTTCATGTAGAGCTCGACGAACACCGAGACCTTCGCGCGCAGCACCCACGGATCGAACGGCTTGGAGATGTAGTCCACCGCACCCGCCGCATACCCCCGGAAGGTGTGATGCGGACCGTGGTTGATGGCGGTCAGGAAGATGATCGGGATGTCCCGGGTCCGCTCCCGCCGTTTGATGTGCGCCGCGGTCTCGAAACCATCCATGCCCGGCATCTGGACGTCCAGCAGAATCACCGCGAAGTCGTCCGTGAGCAGTGCCTTGAGCGCTTCCTCCCCGGACGATGCCCGCACCAGTGTCTGATCGAGCGCGGAGAGGATGGCCTCCAGCGCCAGCAGATTCTCCGGCCGGTCATCGACCAGGAGGATCTTGGCCTTCTGCACCATGGCCCGCCCTCCTCGCCCCGGATGTGCACCGGGTGCCGCCCCTGGGGACGACTCCCTTTCGCCGCCCGTCCTTGTGCCGGTCATCGTAGCCGCACCCTGTCTGTCGACACACCCTGTCACCGTGATGTCACTGTGCACGTAGCAGAAACGTAGCGGGAGACCAGAAGGTTCCCCGAATCCCGTACTTCTACACGGCGTCGGGCACACTGAGTCAGCAACTCCGCGTGAACTTCGCCGATTCTCATCACTCCCCCCGCATCCACTGTTGCATCACCGACAGCAGATGATCGGGATCGACCGGCTTGGTGACGTAGTCGGAGGCGCCCGACTCGATGGCCTTCTCCCGGTCGCCCTTCATCGCCTTGGCGGTCAGCGCGATGATCGGGAGCCCGGCGAACTGCGGCATCCTGCGGATCGCGTTGGTCGTCGCGTAACCGTCCATCTCGGGCATCATGATGTCCATCAGGACGACCGCCACGTCCTCGTGCTGTTCCAGCACCTCGATGCCCTCACGGCCGTTCTCCGCGTAGAGCACCGACAGTCCGTGCTGTTCGAGGACGCTGGTGAGCGCGAAGACGTTGCGGATGTCGTCGTCGACGATCAGCACCTTCTCCCCGCCGAACCGGATGCCCCGGCGCGGCTGCGGCGCGGCCTGGTGCTCCACCGCGGACCACTGGTCCGGCTGTCCGATCCGCTGTTCGAGGGCCGGGGCGGTCCTGCGGCGGCGCCGGAAGAGCGCCGCGGCACCGTTCTGCGTCTCCTGGTACGACTTCACCTCGGCCGGTGTCTCGACCTCGACCCCGGACAGCCCGTTCTCCGACCTGGACGCCACCAGGTCACCGGCCTCCAGGGCGGGCATGGACTGCTGGTAACCCTGCGGCGGCAGTTCGCTGGGGTGCAGCGGCAAATACAGCGTGAACGTCGATCCGCGCCCCGGCTCGCTCTGCGCGTGGATCTCTCCGCCGAGCAGTTGCGCGATCTCCCGCGAGATCGACAGCCCCAGTCCCGTACCGCCGTACTTGCGACTGGTCGTGCCGTCGGCCTGCTTGAACGCCTCGAAGATCACCCGCATCTTGCTGGCCGCGATACCGATCCCGGTGTCGGTCACCGAGAACGCGATCAGATCGGCATCGGGGTCGCGCAGCGAACCGGCCTCCAGCAACTGCTCCCGGATCGCCACCGGCACATCCCGACCGGCCGGCCGGATCACCAGCTCGACAGCCCCGGAGTCGGTGAACTTCACCGCGTTGGACAGCAGGTTCCGCAGCACCTGGAGCAGCCGTTGTTCGTCGGTGTGCAGTGTGGCAGGCAGCTCGGGCGAGACCCGCACGGACAGGTCCAGGCCCTTCTCCGCGGTCAGCGGCCGGAAGGTCGCCTCCACGTAGTCCACGAGCTGAACGAGCGCGATACGCGTCGGGGACACGTCCATCTTGCCCGCCTCGACCTTCGACAGGTCGAGGATGTCGTTGATGAGCTGGAGCAGGTCGGAGCCCGCGCCGTGGATGGTCTCGGCGAACTCGACCTGCTTGGGCGTGAGGTTGGAGTCCGCGTTGTCGGCGAGCAGCTTGGCGAGGATCAGCAGCGAGTTCAGCGGTGTCCGCAGCTCGTGCGACATGTTGGCCAGGAACTCGCTCTTGTACCGCATGGACACGGCGAGCTGCTCGGCGCGCTCCTCCAGGACCTGCCGCGCCTCCTCGATCTCGGTGTTCTTGACCTCGATGTCGCGGTTCTGCTGGGCCAGCAGCTCGGCCTTCTCCTCCAGCTCGGCGTTGGATGCCTGGAGGGCCTTCTGCCGGTTCTCCAACTCGGCCGACCGCTCGCGCAGTTGCTCGGTCAGCTCCTGCGACTGCTTCAGCAGCACCTCCGTCTTGGTGTTGACGGAGATGGTGTTGACGCTGGTCGCGATCATCTCGGCGATCTGGTTGAGGAAATCCTTCTGGATCTGCGTGAAGGGTGTGAAGGACGCGAGCTCGATGACGCCGAGCACCTTGCCCTCGAACAGCACCGGGAGGACGATCACTTGCGCGGGCGGCGCCTCTCCGAGACCGGAGGAGATCTTCAGATAGCCGCTGGGCGCGTTCTCCACCAGGATCGTGCGCTTCTCCTCGGCGGCCGTCCCGATGAGCGCCTCTCCCGGCCGGAACGACGTCGGCATGGAGCCCATCGAGTAGCCGTACGACCCGAGCATCCGCAGCTCGTAGTGCTCCTCCGCCTCGGCGCTCATGTCCTTGCCGTCCAGGAGCGGCATCGCGACGAAGAACGCGCCGTGCTGCGCGGTCACCACCGGCGTCAGCTCGCTCATGATCAGCGAGGCCACGTCCTCCAGGTCCCGGCGGCCCTGCATGAGCGCCGAGATACGGGCCAGGTTGCCCTTGAGCCAGTCCTGCTCCTTGTTGGCGATGGTGGTGTCGCGCAGGTTGGCGATCATCTTGTTGATGTAGTCCTGGAGCTCCTGGATCTCGCCGGAAGCGTCCACGTCGATCTTCAGGTTCAGGTCGCCCCGGGTCACCGCGGTCGCCACGCGCGCGATGGCTCGCACCTGACGGGTGAGGTTTCCTGCCATCTCGTTCACGGACTCGGTCAGGTCGCGCCAGGTGCCGTCGACGTCACGCACGCGTGCCTGGCCGCCGAGCTGTCCTTCGGTACCCACCTCGCGGGCGACCCGGGTGACCTCCTCGGCGAAGGAGGACAGCTGGTCGACCATCGTGTTGATGGTCGTCTTCAGCTCCAGGATCTCGCCGCGGGCGTCGATGTCGATCTTCTTGGTCAGGTCACCCTTGGCGATGGCCGTGGTCACCATGGCGATGTTGCGCACCTGACCGGTCAGGTTGGACGCCATCTGGTTCACGGACTCGGTGAGGTCCTTCCAGGTGCCGGCCACACCGGGCACCCGCGCCTGACCGCCCAGGATGCCGTCCGTGCCCACCTCGCGGGCCACCTTGGTGACCTGGTCGGCGAACGAACTCAGCGTCTTCACCATGGTGTTGAAGGTGTCGGCGAGCTGCGCGACCTCGCCGCGCGCCTCGATCGTCACCGTCCGCGTGAGGTCACCATTGGCGACCGCGTTCGCGACCTGGGAGATGTTGCGCACCTGCATGGTCAGGTTGTTGGCCATCAGGTTCACATTGTCGCTGAGGTCCTTCCAGATGCCCGTGACACCCGGAACCCGCGCCTGACCACCCAGCTGGCCCTCGGTGCCCACCTCACGGGCCACCCGGGTCACCTGCTCGGCGAAGGACGACAGCTGGTCGACCATCGTGTTGACGGTGGTGACGAGCTCGAGGATCTCGCCCTTCGCGTCGACGGTGATCTTCTTGGAGAGGTCACCCTTGGCGACCGCGGTGGTGACCTCGGCGATGTTGCGCACCTGAATGGTCAGGTTGTTCGCCATGAAGTTCACGGACTGCGTGAGGTCCTTCCAGGTGCCCGAGACACCCTGCACCTCGGCCTGGCCGCCGAGGATGCCCTCGGTGCCCACCTCACGGGCCACCCGGGTCACCTGGTCGGCGAAGCTGGAGAGCTGGTCGACCATCGTGTTGAGGGTGTTCTTCAGCTCCAGGATCTCGCCGCGCGCGTCCACGTCGATCTTCTGCGACAGGTCACCCCGGGCCACCGCGGTGGCCACCTGGGCGATGTTGCGCACCTGGGCAGTAAGGTTTCCTGCCATTCCGTTCACGGAGTCGGTGAGGTCGCGCCACACGCCGGCCACGCCGGGCACCTGTGCCTGTCCGCCGAGGCGTCCCTCCGTGCCCACCTCGCGGGCCACCCGGGTCACCTGGTCGGCGAAGGCGGAGAGCTGGTCGACCATCGTGTTGATGGTGTTCTTCAGCTCCAGGATCTCGCCGCGCGCGTCCACGTCGATCTTCTGCGACAGGTCACCCCGGGCCACCGCGGTCGTCACCTGGGCGATCTGCCGCACCTGAGAGGTGAGGTTGCCACCCATGAAGTTGACGGAGTCGGTGAGCTCCTTCCACGTCCCGGACACACCCGGTACGACGGCCTGACCGCCCAGCCGGCCCTCGGTGCCCACGTCCCGGGCCATCCGCGTCACCTGGTCGGCGAAGGCCGAGAGCTGGTCCACCATCGTGTTCACGGTGTTCTTCAGCTGGAGCATCTCGCCGGAGACGTCCACGGTGACCTTCTGCGACAGGTCACCGTTGGCCACCGCCGTCGTCACCTGGGCGATGTTCCTCACCTGTCCGGTGAGATTCCTGAACGCGGTGTTGACGGAGTCGGTCAGGTCCTTCCACGTACCGGCGGCCCCCGGCACCTGGGCCTGACCGCCCAGCTCACCCTCGACACCGATCTCGCGCGCCACACGCGTGACCTCGGCACCGAACGCCGACAGCTGGTCCACCATCCCGTTGACGGTGTTCTTCAGCTCCAGCATCTCGCCGGCCACGTCCACGGTGACCTTCTGCGACAGGTCACCGTTGGCCACCGCCGTCGTCACCGCGGCGATGTCCCGCACCTGTGTGGTCAGGTTCCGGAAGACCGTGTTCACCGAATCGGTGAGATCCTTCCACGTCCCCGCCGCACCCGGCACGTTCGCCTGCCCGCCGAGCTGCCCCTCGGCACCGACCTCGTTGGCCACGCGCGTGACCTCGTCCGCGAAGATCCGCAGCGTCTCGGTCATCTGGTTGATCGTGTCGGCGAGCTGCGCGACCTCGCCGCGTGCGGAGACCGTCACCTTCTGCGACAGGTCACCACTGGCGACCGCCGTCGTCACCTGGGCGATCCCGCGCACCTGGGCCGTCAGGTTGCCGGCCATGAGGTTCACCGAATCGGTGAGGTCCTTCCACACCCCGGCCACACCCGGCACCTGCGCCTGACCGCCGAGCTCGCCCTCGACACCCACCTCGCGCGCGACGCGGGTCACCTCGGAGGAGAAGGAGGAGAGCTGGTCCACCATCGTGTTGACGGTGTTCTTCAGCTCCAGCATCTCGCCGGCCACGTGGACCGTGACCTTGCGGGACAGGTCACCCTTGGCCACCGCGGTCGTGACCAGCGCGATGTCCCGTACCTGGGCCGTCAGCCGGTACGCCATCGTGTTGACGGACTCGGTCAGGTCCTTCCAGGAACCCGACATGCCACGCACGCGTGCCTGGCCGCCCAGCTTGCCCTCGGTACCGACCTCGCTGGCCACACGGGTGACCTCGTCGGTGAAGGTCGACAGCTGATCGACAAGGTTGTTAACAGTCCGCCCGACCTTCAGGAACTCCCCGCGCAGCGGATGCCCGGTCCCGTCCGGCGCCTGGGTCCTGAGCTCCATACGGGGCGACAGATCGCCCTCCGCCACCGCGGACAGCACCCGGCCGACCTCGGAAACGGGCCGTACGAGATCGTCCACGAGCGCGTTGGAGGCATCGATGGCGGACGCCCAGGAGCCCTCACAGGCGCCTGTTTCCAGCCGTTCTGTGAGCTTGCCCTCACGGCCCACCATGCGCCGCACCCGGGACAGCTCACCCGTCAGATGCAGATTGCGGTCGGCCACCTCGTTGAAGACCGCCGCGATCTCCGACATCACGCCGTCGCCGGACACCGTGAGCCGCTTGCGGAAGTTCCCGTCCCGCATCGAGACCAGCGCCGTCATCAGCCGGTCCAGGGCAGCCGTGTCCACCGCGGTGGTCCCACCCCGCGGTTTGCGCTGGCCGCTCGCGGACTGTCCGCCCTTCGCGCGCGTCTTGGTGCCACGCGTCGCTGCGCCAGACTCCACTGTGTCCCTCCCGCAGGGGTCGACCGTTACTGCTGTGCTCGGGTGGTACCGCGCGGCACACCGGTTGCGGCCGCGTGCTTCTGCTTACTACTGCGATATTTCAACCAGGCACGCAAAGCCGCACCACGGGCTGCTGCCCGCCGTACGCTCAAGCCACTCGGCCTGCCCGAATCTTCTTCAGGAGCCTGCCCAGTGTTTCACCCTGGTTGAACCCGGCCATAACAGTTCGGCAGCTTCGCACATCGTCCGCACACCCTCCGGACGGAAACACTGCAGACCGGCATCCGCATGGCCGTCGAAGGTAAGTAACCTTGCATGCGGCTGTCCAGCCGAGCCGGTCCGTCCGGTCTGGGCGGTGGCACGAGCACGAGCGGGCATCGGAGGGCGGCCGCACACATGACCACCGGACTGATCCCCGGGGGACAGAACCCGGATCCCCGGCCGACGGGCGGTCTGCCGCAGCAGCGGCACGAGCCGGTCGGCCAGGCAGCCCTGCACGTCGACAACCGGTCGAGGAGTTCTGTGATCACCGCGCGCGCGGCCGCCAGCTTCGAGCCTGTCGGACGATCGGTAGCGACCGCCCGCTCCTTCGTCCGCGACACCCTCCAGGGCTGGGGCTTCGCCGACATCGTCGACGACGCGGTGGTCCTCACCAGCGAGCTCGTCACCAACGCGGTGGTGCACGCCGGCACCTCCGCCGACGTTCTGTGCCTGCGAAGTGACGACGGTGTGCGGATCGAGGTCGCCGACCGCTACCCCGAACGGGAGATCCCCCTCCAGGGGCAGGCGGTCAACATGGGCAACCTCGACCGCGAGGGCGGCCGCGGCCTCCAGCTCTGCGCCGCTCTCGCCGGACGCTGGGGCGTCGATTACACCCCCACCCAGAAGCAGGTCTGGTTCCAACTCGACCTCCCCGAACGCCGGGTGGGCACCCGCACGGCAGGACCGTCCCTGCCCGCGGACCTCCTCCCGCTGGCCGACGGCCGCGTGCGCGTCGCCGTCGTACAGATCGACCGTACGTGCGCCATCACCTCGTGGAACGAGGACGCCGAGGAACTCTTCGGCTACGCCGCCGAGCAGGTCATCGGCAAGCCGCTGACGGACCTCGCGGCCTGGCCGCACACCCCGGGCACCAGCACCGGAATCGCCGAGGCGCTCCAGCTCTCGCGCTGGGAGGGCAGCTACGGCATAAGGGCAGCCAACGGCCGGATCACCTCGGTCTACGCCTCCCACCTGCGCGTCCGCGACACCGGCGGCGAGCCCTCCACGGTCTGCCTCCTGGTGCGCGACCACGAACGGGCCGTACTCCAGACGCCGTTGCGCGGCGCCGCCTCCGACACGAACACCTCCTCCGACGGCCAGAGCACCGACCCCTTCGAGGTCTTCATCGGCTCGCCGGCCCCGGACGACCTCGACGGCCTCCTCCAGCGCACGGTCGAACGCGCGCGCGACATGCTCGACGGTGACTCCGCCTTCCTGCTCCTCGCGACCGACGACGAGACGGAACTGGAGGTCCGTGCCTCCACCGGCCTGCCCTCCGCCCGCCAGCGCTTCGCACGCGTGCCCGTCGAGGCGGGCCCCGGCCGCTACAGCTCCGCCCGCATGCCGGCCGTCCACGACGACCTGTCGGCCGTACCGGGCGCCGTCCCGCTCCTGAGCGGCACCGGCATGCGCTCGGTCGTCACGGTTCCCCTGAAGGTGGAAGGACGCCTCACCGGCTCCCTGGGCGTGGCCGCGGAGGGACCCGGCAGATACTCCAACGAAGAAGCCCTGCGCCTCCAGTTCGCCGCCGACCGCATCGCGTTGGCCGTCGAGTCGGCCCGCCTGGGCGAACTCGAACGCCTGCGCCGCGGATCCCTGAGCTTCCTCGTCGAGGCCTCCGACCTCCTCGCCGGCACCCTGGACCGCGACCAGACGCTGGCCCTCATGGCCCAGATGACCGTCCCCACCCTGGCCACCTGGTGCGCCGTCTACACGATCGCCGACCCGTCCTCGGATCCCTATCTGTCGTACGTCCTGCACGAGGACGAGGAACTCATCGACGGCATCAAGTCGTTGCTCTCGAAGATCCAGCCCCCGGACCCGGTCCCCACCCCCGGCGCCCGCGTCTGGTCGGCCCCCGGCGAAGCGGCCCACCAGGCGGCCCTGCGCAGCTCCATGCGCAGCCTCGGCCTCAACGGCGGCCCCACCCGCCAGCTCGCCTCCGGAATCGGCCCCACGCTCGCCACGGCCTCCGCCGTGGGCGGTGAGACCGTCGTCCTCCCGCTGGTCGCCCGCAACCGCGTCATCGGCATGCTGACCCTCGGCAAGCCCGCCGACGAACACTTCCGCCAGGAAATCCTGGAACTGGCCGAGGACTTGTCCCGCCGGGCCGCCCTCGCCCTCGACAACGCCCGCCTCTACTCCGAGCGCACAGCCATCAGCCAGTCCCTCCAGCGCAGCCTCCTGCCGCCCGAGCTGCCCGAGATCGACGGCGTCGAGGTCGAAGTCATCTACCGCGCGGCCGGCGAGGGCAACGAGGTCGGCGGCGACTTCTACGACCTCTTCCCCATCAGCGACGGCGCGTACGGCTTCGCCATCGGCGACGTCTGCGGCACGGGCCCGAACGCGGCCGCCGTGACAGGCCTCGCACGGCACGCCCTGCGTCTGCTGGCCAGGGAGGGCCTGAGCGGCCCGGCGGTCCTTGAGCGCCTGAACAACGCGATCCTCGACGAGGGCGCCCGCAGCCGCTTCCTGACCCTCCTCTACGGCGAGCTGTGGCCGCAGGAGGACGGCAGCGCCCGCCTGAAGGTCGTCTGCGCCGGCCACCCGCTCCCCCTCCGCCTGCGCCAGGACGGCACCGTGGAACCGGCCGCCGAGCCCCAGCCGCTCCTCGGCGTCATGGACGACCTGGAGCTCTACGAGCAGACGGTCACACTCGACCCGGGCGACGTCCTCCTCTGTGTCACGGACGGCGTCACCGAACGCCGGGAAGGCACCCGCATGCTGGGCGACGACGGTCTCGCCGACGTCCTCACCACCTGCACGGGCCTGACGGCCGGCGCGGTCGCGGCCCGCATCATGCGTGCGGTCGAACGCTTCGCCTCCGACGCCCCGTCCGACGACATGGCGATCCTGGCGATGCGCGTCCCGGGCCTGCAGAGGGACTGAGCGAGAACACGAAAAAGGCCCCGCCCGAATGGGCGGGGCCTTTTGGCTGGAGCCCCCTAACGGAATCGAACCGTTGACCTTCTCCTTACCATGGAGACGCTCTGCCGACTGAGCTAAGGGGGCCTGTCGCTTTCGAGGTTTCCCTCGCGGCAACGGAATAGATCATACCCCGAGCAGACCCGTGCTCCCAACTCGCTCAGAAAGCGGGCTGAAGCAGTCCCCCGAGCGCATTGCACGCGGCCACGACCCGCTGCATGTCCCGCTTGGTCAGCGAGGCGTCCACCGGCAGCGCAAGCGTTTCGTCGGCGGCCCGCTCGGTCTCCGGCAGCGACACACAACGCCGGAACTCGGGCAGCCGGTGCACGGGGGTCTTCACCGGCACCCGGCACTCAACTCCCTTGCTCCGCAAAGCCCGGGCGAAAGCGTCCCGGTCCGGCCGCCCATTACCCGGGACGCGCACGACGTACTGCTGATAGGTGTGCCCGTCCCCGCCATCGGGCGTGCGCACCCCACGCAACTTGCCGTCGAGATAGCAGGCCCGCTCCCGACGCTGAGCGACCTCGTCGTACGGCGCCTCCGACTCGCCCTCCTGCAGCACCAGCAACCCGTGCCGCCGCCCGACCGCGAGGAGCCGCGCCATGTCGGCCGGCCGCCCGAATCGGTGTACGACAACGACGGCCGCTGTCCGCGGAGTCACGGCCACTTCGACAGCGGACGCGTCAAGGCAGTAGCTGACCGGATGTATGTCCGCGAACACCGGAAGCGCACCCGTGAGTGTCACCGCCTCGGCGACCTCCACGTTCCCGAAGGCCGGTACGACGACCTCGTCACCGACTCCGACGCCGGCGGCCCTGAGCATTGCAGCAGTACCCATGCTGCGGATGGTGGTTGCGCAACGTGAACTTCAAGTGACGCACAACAAAAAAGGGTTGGACCCTGAACCGAAGTTCAGGATCCAACCCTTTGAATGATTGTTCGGCGGTGTCCTACTCTCCCACAGGGTCCCCCCTGCAGTACCATCGGCGCTGTAAGGCTTAGCTTCCGGGTTCGAAATGTAACCGGGCGTTTCCCTCACGCTATGACCACCGAAACACTATGAAGTTCGACCGGAAAAAGACACAGTCGTTGCCTCAGAACTAACACAGT
>NZ_JBEXGM010000039.1:0-64246 GCF_040607335.1 Streptomyces sp. NPDC005303
CAACGGCTCGATCACCGCCCACGATTCATCGGTCAGCTCATGACGACGCACCACAAACAGACCAACGCACCAACCACTTTGCGGACACGACCTAGGGCGAGATTCCGATGTGCGGACCGCGCGCGCGTGTTTGGGTGGCTGCCATGACCGAATTCAGCGAGGCCGAGCGCGCGTACCTGAGGTCCCAGCGGCTGGGGCGACTCGCCACGGTCGATCCGCAAGGACAGCCGCAGGCGAACCCGGTCGGCTTCTTCCCGCAGGACGACGGCACCATCCTGATCGGCGGGTATGCGATGGGCCGCACCAAGAAGTGGCGGAACCTCCAGAAGAACCCGAAGGTCGCACTGGTCGTCGACGACATCGTCAGCCTGAAGCCCTGGACAGTGCGTGGCGTCGACATCCGTGGGGAGGCGGAACTCCTCACCGGACCGCACGAGTTGGGCCCGCACTTCAGCGAGGAGCTGATCCGCATCCATCCGCGACGGATCCACAGCTGGGGGCTGGAGGAGTCCTAGAGGGCCCCTTCGAGGGTGAGCAGGGCGGTCTTGCGTTCCAGGCCGCCCGCATACCCGGTGAGCAGGCCGTTCGCGCCGATCACCCGGTGGCAGGGGCGGAGGATCAGCAGGGGGTTCGCGCCGATCGCGCCGCCCACGGCCCGGACCGCGACGCGGGCGGCCCCGACGCGCGCGGCGATCTCGCCGTACGTCACGGTCGCGCCGTACGGAACGTCGTCGAGGGCGTCCCAGACCCGCGTCCGGAACTCGGTGCCTTCGGAGCGCAACTCCAGCTGGAACTCCTTGAGTTCACCGGCGAAGTAGGCGGCGAGCTGCTCCTCGGCGTCCCGGAAGGGGGCGGGATCGTGCACCCAGCCCTCCTGGACGGTAGGGCCGTTCTTCTGCCCGGGGACGGACAGCGAGGTCAGCGCGCCGGTCTCGTCGGCGGTGAGGAGCAGGGTGCCGACGGGGCTGTCGACGTGGGTCCAGCGGATGGCCATGATTACTCCAACTCTCCTGCAGCGCGCAGGTGTTGCCAGGCGTAGGAGCGCCAGGGGCGCCAGGTGTCGGGGATGTCGGCGGTGTCGAGTCCCGGCGGGGCGACGTCGGGGTCGCCGAGGGCGCGGGTGCGGAGGACGGCGACGGTACGGGCGTCCAGGCCCGGCAGGGCGCGGAGTGCGTGCTGTGCCTCGTCGCGGTCGGCGCCCGGATCGAGTCGTACGGCGCCGTCGGCGAGGGCGCCGGCCAGCGCGCCCAGCGGGCCGGACGCCTCGGAGAGGGCCGCGGGCTCGGGGAAGAGGTGGGTGAGGCTGCCGCAGGGCGCGTCCAGGGTCTTGCCGTACCGCTGGACGAGCCGTTCGGATTCGGTACGGCCGACCAGGGCCCGTACGGCCAACTCCTCGGGGTCGGTGGCACCCGGCGACCGGAGTCCGGGGCGGGCGGCGACCAGGGGGGCGAGCCGAGTGTCGGCGCCGAGCCGCTCGTCGACGGCGTAGGGGTCGGCGTCGAGGTCGAGGAGCCGCCGGAGCCGTCCGACCGCGGTGGTCAGGTCGCGGGGGTCGGTGAGGTGCAGTCGGGCGTCGAGCCAGCCGCCGGGGTGTGCGCCGGAGGTGGTCCTGGTCGTGCCGGTGCGTTCGAGGACGGCGACGATGCCGGTGCCGTGCGGGAGACGGAGGGTACGGCGGAAGGTGCGCCGGCCGGGTGCCCCGCTCACCTCCTCGACGCCGGGTACGGCCTCGCTCTCCAGCAGGTCGAAGACTTCGCCGGACCGGTAGGGGCCGCGGTGCGCCAGTCGTAGCGGAATGCCCGCCGTTCGGGTGGCCGCACGGCGGGAGGTCCGGGCGGCGGCACGCAGGGCGCTGGGGGTGGCCGCGTAGATCTCGCGGACCGTGTCGTTGAACTGCCGCACGCTGGCGAAGCCCGACGCGAACGCGATCTCCGTGACCGGCAGGCCGGTGGTCTGGAGCAGGACGCGCGCGGTGTGCGCGCGCTGGGCGCGGGCCAGGGCCACAGGGCCGGCGCCGAGCTCGGTGGTGAGCTGGCGCTGCACCTGGCGGGCGCTGTAGCCGAGGCGGTCGGCGAGCCCGGCGACGCCCTCCCGGTCGACGACACCGTCGCCGATCAGGCGCATCGCCCGGCCCACGACGTCGGCCCGGACGTTCCAGTCCGCGGAGCCGGGCACCGCGTCCGGACGGCACCGCCGGCAGGCCCGGAACCCGGAGCCCTGCGCGGCGGCGGCCGTCGCGTAGAAGCGGACGTTGTGGCGCTTCGGGGTCACCGCGGGACAGCTGGGGCGGCAGTAGATCCCGGTCGTCTCGACGGCGAAGAAGAACTCTCCGTCGAACCGGGCGTCCCGGCTGCGGACGGCTTCGTACCTGGTGTCCTCGTCCATCACGCCATCCAGTCTCCGCCCTGAGCTGGGGTGCCGCTGGCGGAAATCGGACAGGACGGTACGTGGGCGGGTGCGGGTCCGTCGTGGCTGGTCGCGCTGTTCCCCGCGCCCCTGAGTGGGTGCAGTACAGCCATGCCCCGCTGTAACCCCGCCAGGGACGTGGGGATGCGCGCGACCGGCCGCCGGACGACTACGCCCACCGCCCCCTCTTCGCCTCCATCGCCGCCTTGCCCTGCGCGCCCCGTTTCTTCCACTCCTTCCGAATCTCCGAACGGAGCCTCGCGTCCGTCTTCGCCACGATCCGCTGGTTCTCCCGGATCAGCTTCCGGTAGCTCTCCAGCCGCCGCTCGGGCAGCTCGCCGGAGTCGATCGCGGCCAGCACCGCGCACCCCGGCTCGCTCTCGTGCGCGCAGTCGTGGAAGCGGCACCGCCGGCCCAGTTCCTCGATCTCGGAGAAGACCTGTCCGACGCCGGTCTCGGCGTCCCACAGGCCGACCCCCCTGAGGCCGGGCGTGTCGATCAGCACACCCCCACCGGGCAGGGCGAGGAGGTTACGGGTCGTGGTCGTGTGGCGGCCCTTGCCGTCCGCGTCCCGTGCGGCCTGCACGGTCATCACGTCCTCGCCGATGAGTACGTTCGCCAGCGTGGACTTCCCCGCACCGGACTGGCCGAGCAGCACGGTCGTACCGCCGGAGACGACCGCGACGAGGACGTCGAGCCCCTCCCCGTCCAGCGCGCTGACGGTCAGCACCGGGACTCCCGGCGCCGTCGTCTCCACGTCCCGCACGAGGTACGAGAGGGTGACGGCGTCCGGCACGAGGTCGGCCTTGGTGAGCACGACGATCGGCTGGGCGCCCGACTCCCAGGCCAGGGCCAGGAACCGTTCGATGCGGCCGAGGTCCAGTTCGACGGCCAGCGACACGGCGATGATCGCGTGGTCGACGTTGGCCGCGAGGATCTGCCCCTCGGACCGCTTGGAGGAGGTGGAGCGCACGAAGGCGGTACGGCGCGGCAGATACGTCCGTACGTAACGTGGGTTGCCCGCGGGTTCGACGACGGCCCAGTCGCCGGTGCACAGCACCCGCATGGGGTCGTGCGGGGTGACGAAGGCGGTGTCGGCCCGCAGGATGCCGTCGGCGGTGACGATGTCGCACTGCCCGCGGTCGACCCGGACCACGCGTCCGGGCAGGAGCCCCTCGGGCTCGTAGGGGGCGAACGCGTCCGCCCATGCCTCGTCCCAGCCGTAGGGAGCGAGAGCGGAGAAAACTGAGGTGGAAGTCAAGGGAGACCCTTCACAGGGTGGACCCGGCCGCGCGCACTCGCAGGCGCGAAGGAGACAGGAAAGGTCAGCCGGAGACCACGGGGGTGGAGTGGATGAACTTCTGGTTGCGGGCAGCGCCCGTCACAGAGACAGCCATCGGTCACACCTCCCGTTTCTCACTCGGCCGACACCGGCGGCCGACAGCCACCGTGTGAAGCGGACTTCACCCTAGAGGCACCAACATTCCGGCGCCACCGAATTTATGCGACAGGGTCACAAGCCGTGCCTCTACATCGGCGGGGGACATCGGCGGGGCCCTGGGGAGCCCCGCGACGGCGGCCGACGACGCGATCTACTTCAGCTTCCACGCCGTCATCGACCTGAATGGGGGCCGAATGGCGGCAACGCAACGGAATGTCGGCCCTGATGACACCGGACCGCGGTCTCAGGGGTTTCACCTCAGAGGCGCCGGCCTCGGGGGCGCCACCGGCTTTCCGGACCCCTGGGCGAGCGTCCTCCTCACTCGAACAGCCCGGTGCGCTGGTCGTACGGGAGGAGGGGTTGTGGCATGGAGAGCGACCCCCACCTCCAGGAGAGCTCGTGACGACCCACCGTTTGCCCCGCCCCTTCCGCGTCCTCGCCCCTGCCCTGGCCGCCGGGGTCCTGTTGACGACCGCCGCGTGTTCGGCCGGCGACGACAGCGGGGCGGACCGCGCGGACACCGCGGAGATCTCCTCCTCGCCCCTCGCACAGGAGTCCCCGGCCGCGCTCACGGCGGCCGGGGCGCGGGCCGCGCTGGTGACCGAGGCGGATCTGGAGGGTGACTGGGATCAGGTCAAGAACGCGGCCACCTGGCGCGACAGCCTGCTGGTCGGCAAGGTCGACGTCGCCGACTTCCTCACCGCCAAGACGGACGCCGCCGACTGCCAGAAGCTCCTCGACCGGCTCTACGACGACGATCTCCTGGGCAAACCGTCCGGGGCGTCCGCGCTCACCGGCTTCCAGGAGGGCGAGTCCCGGTTGCTGTACCAGGTGGCCGCCTATGGCAAGGCCGGGCTGGACACGTCCTTCGCCTGGCTGAAGAGTCTGCCGGTCAAGTGCGACCAGTTCACGGCGACGGACAGCTCCGGCGCCCGGCGCACCGTCCAGGTGACCGAGAACTCCCTGCCCAAGGTGGGCGACGCTCGTCAGGGGCTGCAGGTCACGGTCCAGGGGAGTTCGGGCGGCTCGCTCACCACCCTCACCCTCGACGTCGCGGCCCTGCGGGTCGGCACGGACGCGATCACCTTCACCAACGGCGGCCTCGGCGGGGCCGACGGCGACACCACCGAGCAGGCGGCGAAGCTGGGCACGGCACGTCTGAAGGAGGTCCACGCGGGTCGGACCCCGGCCGCCGATCCGAACGAGATCGAGTGAACGAGATCGAATGACGGGCCGGTGAGCGCGGCGGCGCACGCCGCCGTCAGGGTGTTCCGGGTGTTCCCGCGCAGAGCGACATGTGACATAGTACTGCTGTGAGCAAGCGTCTGACCTGCGATGTCGTGGTCGTCGGAGCCGGGATGGTGGGTGCGGCCTGTGCCCTGTACGCCACCCGGGCGGGCCTCGACGTGATCGTCGTCGACCGTGGCCCGGTGGCCGGTGGCACGACCGGCGCCGGTGAGGGCAATCTCCTGGTCTCCGACAAGGAACCGGGTCCAGAGCTCGAACTCGCCCTGCTGTCCGGCCGGTTGTGGGCCGACCTGGCGCAGGAGGTCGGCGACGCGATCGAATACGAACTCAAGGGCGGCCTGGTCGTCGCCGCCACCCCGAACGGCCTCGAAGCCCTGGAGAGGTTCGCGACCGGGCAACGGGCCTCAGGTGTCGAGGCCGTGCGGGTGAGGGGAGATCAACTCGCCGATCTGGAACCCCACTTGGCACCCGGACTCGCGGGTGGCGTGCTGTATCCCCAGGACGCGCAGGTCATGCCGACGCTGGCCGCCGCCCATCTCGTACAGGCCTCGGGTGCCCGTCTGATCACCGGCTCGACGGTGACCGAGGTGCTGCGCGGTACCGGCGGTGCCGTACGCGGGGTGCGGACCGACCGGGGCGAGATCCATGCGCCGCATGTCGTCAACGCCGCCGGGACCTGGGGCGGTGAGCTGGCCGCGCTGGCGGGAGTGGACCTCCCCCTGCTCCCCCGGCGCGGCTTCGTCCTCGTCACCGAACCGCTCCCCCGCCTGGTACGCCACAAGGTGTACGCCGCCGACTACGTGGCCGACGTGGCCAGCGACTCGGCGGCTCTGCAGACCTCGCCGGTGGTGGAGGGGACGGCGGCGGGGCCCGTCCTCATCGGCGCCACCCGTGAACGGGTGGGCTTCGACCGTGCGTTGTCGCTGCCCGCGTTGCGGGCGCTGGCGGCGGGCGCGACCCGGCTGTTCCCGTTCCTGGAGCGGGTGCGCGCGATGCGGACCTACCTCGGGTTCCGGCCGTACATGCCCGATCACCTGCCCGCCATCGGCCCCGATCCGCGGGTGCCCGGCCTGTTCCACGCGTGCGGGCACGAGGGAGCGGGCATCGGACTGTCCACCGGGACAGGGCAGTTGATCGCCCAGGTGCTGACCGGGCACGCTCCCGCGCTGGATCTCGCACCCTTCCGGCCCGACCGTTTCCCCTCGCCCGACTCCCGGGAGGCGTCGTGAATCCCCTGGAGCTGGTGCGCGCCGAGCCCGGCCCCGCCTTCACCGTCACTTTCGACGGGCGGGAGATCGAGGCCCTGCCGGGCCAGACCGTCGCCGCCGCACTGTGGACGGCGGGGGTCACCTCCTGGCGCACCACCCGGGGCGAGGGCCGCCCGCGCGGGATCTTCTGCGGCATCGGCGTCTGCTTCGACTGCCTGGTGACCGTCAACGACCGCCCCAACCAGCGGGCTTGCCTGGTACCCCTGCGGCCGGGCGACGCGATCCGCACGCAGGAGGGGGCGGGCCACCATGAGTGAACCGGGTCTGGCGGTCATCGGCGCGGGCCCCGCCGGGCTCGCGGCCACCCTCGCGGCGGCCGCCCGCGGCCTCCACGTCACGCTGATCGACTCGGCGGCGGAGGCGGGCGGCCAGTTCTACCGGCAGCCCGCGCCTGGGCTCGGGGCCCGTCGCCCGCAGGCACTGCACCATCAGTGGCGAACCTGGGAGAGGCTGCGGGACGGACTGCGCACGCATGTGCGGGCGGGTACCGTACGGCACCTGACGGATCATCATGTCTGGTTCGTCGAGCGCCGGGGCACTTCCGGCTTCACCGTGCACGCCCTCATCGGCCCCGAGCAGGAGGCACCGGCCGAGGTGCGCGCCGAGGCGGTCCTCCTCGCCACCGGCGGCTACGAGAAGGTGCTGCCCTTCCCCGGCTGGACCCTGCCCGGCGTCGTCACCGCCGGCGGCGCGCAGGCCATGCTCAAGGGCGGGCTCGTACTGCCCGGCCGTACCGCTGTCGTCGCCGGGACCGGACCGCTGCTGCTGCCCGTCGCCACCGGGCTCGCCGCGGCGGGCGCCACGGTCGCCGCCCTGGTGGACTCGGCCGACCCGACATCGTTCGTACGGCGGTCGCGGGCGCTGGCGGGCCGGCCGGAGAAGGTGGCCGAAGGGGCCCGGTACGCGGGGCAGTTGCTCCGGCACCGGGTGCGTACGCTCCTCCACCACACCGTCGTGGAGGCGCACGGCACCGAGCGGCTGGAGGCCGTGACGATCGCCGCCCTCGACCGGGACGGCCGGGTGCGCCCGGACACCCGGCGACGCCTGGTCTGCGACACCCTCGCCGTGGGCCACGGCATGCTGCCGCACACCGACCTCGCCGACGCGCTGGGCTGCCGGGTCGACGGGACGGACGTGTACGTCGACGACGAGCAGCGCACCGACGTACCGGGCGTGTGGGCGGCGGGCGAGACCACCGGCATCGGCGGCTCCGCCCTCTCGCTCGCCGAAGGACACATCGCCGGGCGGTCGATCACGGCACGGCTGGCCGGACGGACACCGGAGCCGGGTCAGTGCGCCGCCGCCGCGCGTACCCGGCAGACGCTGCGGGCCTTCTTCGCCGCCGTCGACTCCGTGTACGCGCCTCCCGCGCACTGGGCCGAACAGGTCACCGACGAGACGGTGGTGTGCCGCTGCGAGGAGGTGTCGGCCGGTGCGGTGCGGGAGGCGGTGCGGGAGCTGGGGGCCGGTGATCTGCGGACCGTGAAGCTGCTGACTCGGGCCGGGATGGGCTGGTGCCAGGGCCGGGTGTGCGGGCCCGGAGTGGCCGGAGTCGCCGGGTGCGCTCAGACGCCGGGGCGCAGGCCGTTCGCCCGGCCGGTGCCGCTGGGCGTGCTGGCGCGGGCCGGGGAGACCGAAGGGACCGAACGGACCGAACGGACCGATGAGCCCTAGGCCGGAGAAGACGGCAGAACCGGGATCAGTGAAATGTCACACCCTATTGAGAGGGAAACCGCATGACCACCACCGACCTCCGCCCCTGGCGCGGTGTTCTCGTCGCCACCGCTCTCCCGCTGAACGACGACTTGTCCGTGAACCACGACAGGTACGCCGAGCACTGCGCCTGGCTGGTCGAGAACGGCTGCGACGGTGTCGTACCGAACGGCTCGCTCGGTGAGTACCAGGTACTCACGCCCGAGGAGCGGGCCAGGGTCGTGGAGACGGCCGTGGCGGCGATCGGCGGTGAGCGGGTGATGCCGGGTGTCGCCGCGTACGGCTCGGCGGAGTCCCGCCGCTGGGCCGAGCAGGCGCGCGACGCGGGCTGCGCGTCCGTGATGCTGCTGCCGCCCAACGCCTACCGCGCCGACGAACGGTCGGTGCTCGCGCATTACGCCGAGGTCGCGAAGGCGGGCCTGCCGGTCGTGGCGTACAACAACCCCATCGACACCAAGGTCGATCTGGTGCCGGACCTGTTGGCCAAGCTGCACCACGAGGGGTTCGTCCGCGCGGTCAAGGAGTTCTCGGGTGACGTCCGGCGCGCTTATCAGCTGGCCGAACTCGCCCCGGAACTCGACCTGTTGATCGGTGCCGACGATGTCCTGCTGGAGCTGGCGCTCGCGGGCGCGAAGGGCTGGGTGGCCGGTTATCCGAACGCGCTGCCCAGGTCGAGCGTCGAGCTGTACCGGGCGGCCGTGAGCGGCGACCTCGCCACCGCGAAGAAGCTGTACGAGCAGTTGCACCCGCTGCTGCGCTGGGACTCCAAGGTCGAGTTCGTGCAGGCGATCAAGTTGTCGATGGACATCGTGGGCCGCCACGGCGGGAGTTGCCGTCCGCCGCGCGTCCCGCTGCTGCCCGAGCAGGAGGCCGTCGTGCGGGCCGCCACCGAGAAGGCGGTCGCGGCCGGGCTCGCCTGAGCCGCGAAAATCATCACCCGATCACCAGGAGCGCCATGCGCAGCAAACTCGTCCTGCACGCCGTCGACTCGCACACCGAGGGCATGCCCACCCGTGTGATCACCGGCGGGATCGGCACGATCCCGGGCGCGACCATGAACGAGCGGCGGCTGTACTTCCGCGAGCACCGCGACGACGTCAAGCAACTCCTGATGAACGAGCCGCGCGGGCACTCGGCGATGAGCGGCGCGATCCTCCAGCCGCCGACCCGCCCCGACTGCGACTGGGGTGTCGTCTACATCGAGGTCTCGGGCTATCTGCCGATGTGCGGCCACGGCACGATCGGGGTGGCGACCGTACTGGTGGAGACCGGGATGGTCGAGGTCGTCGAGCCGGTCACCACGATCCGCCTCGACACCCCGGCGGGCCTGGTCGTCGCGGAGGTCGCGGTGGAGGACGGCAGGGCGAAGAACGTCACCCTCCAGAACGTGCCGTCCTTCTCCGTCGCCCTTGACCGCAAGATCGCACTGGCCGACGGCCGGACGGTGACATACGACCTTGCGTACGGCGGCAACTTCTACGCCATCCTGCCGCTCGAGGAGTTCGGGCTGCCCTTCGACCGGGCCCGTAAGGACGACATTCTGAAAGCGGGGCTGTCCCTCATGGCGGCGATCAACGCCGAGGAGGAGCCCGTCCACCCGGAGGATCCGTCCATCCGCGGCTGTCACCACGTCCATCTGATCGCGCCCGGTGCCACCGCCCGGCACTCCCGGCACGCGATGGCCATCCACCCCGGCTGGTTCGACCGCTCCCCCTGCGGCACCGGCACCAGTGCGCGCATGGCCCAGTTGCACGCGCGTGGCGAACTCCCGCTGCACACCGAGTTCGTGAACGAGTCCTTCATCGGGACACGGTTCACCGGCCGGCTCCTCGGCACCACCGAGGTGGCGGGCCGCCCCGCCGTGCTGCCCAGCTTCACCGGGCGCGCGTGGATCACCGGCACGGCCCAGTATCTGCTCGACCCGACCGATCCGTTCCCGGCGGGCTTCGTCCTCTGAGCACTGTGCGCTGCGCGCTATACGCTGTGCGCGTCGAGGACAAAGCCGGGTGCCGCGTGACATTGCACCACTGGTCCCCGCGTGACATTGCACCACTAGGAGATGCCCCTCATGGCCGCCCAGCGACTCAGCACCCCCGCTCTGCCCGTCCTCGGCGGCAAGAAGAGCAGCTACCGGGAGCGGGTCGCCGACGCGCTGCGGGCCGCACTGATCGCGGGCGAACTGCTCCCGGGGCAGGTGTACTCGGCGCCCGCGCTGGCCGCCCGCTTCGGTGTGTCGGCCACGCCCGTACGCGAGGCCATGCTCGACCTCGCCAAGGAGGGCCTGGTCGACGCCGTCCCCAACAAGGGGTTCCGGGTCACCGCGGTGTCCGAGAAGCAGCTCGACGAGTACACCCACATCCGCGCGCTCATCGAGATCCCCACCATCGTGGAGCTGGCCTCGACCGCCGACCCTGTCTACCTGGAGGCGCTGCGTCCCGCCGCCCGGGAAATCGTCCAGGCGGCCGTGTCGGGTGACCTCATCGCGTACGTCGAGGCCGACACCCGCTTCCATCTCGGCCTGCTCGCCCTCGCGGGCAACGCCCATCTGGTCGAGGTGGTCGGCGACCTCCGCAAGCGGTCACGGCTGTACGGCCTCACCCCGCTGGTGAAGTCGGGCCGCCTGCTGGCCTCCGCCGAGGAGCATCTCGAACTCCTCGACGCGTTGGTCGCCCGCGACGAGGGGGCTGTGCGCGAGGTGATGACTCGTCACATCGGTCATGTCCGGGGGTTGTGGGCGGCGCAGTAGGACGGGCGGGGCGGGCGGTTCGGCGGATGCGGGCCGGTGGGAGCCGGTCGCGCAGTTCCCCGCGCCCCTGGGTGGGTACAGCCGGGCGTGCTTCGACTGGACCCGCCTCAGGGGTGCGGGCCTCAGGACTTGGCGCACTCCTGTCCGTTGAGGGAGAAGTCGTACGCCGGGGCGTTCTTGCTCTGCCAGGAGGCGAGGAAGCCGAAGGAGAGCGAACCGTGCGCGGGGACCGACTTGTTGTAGTCGGCGGCGCTCGCGGTGACCTTCGCGCCGCTCTGGGTGAAGTTCGCGTCCCACATCTGCGTCACCTTCTGGCCGTCCTTGAAGGACCAGGTGACCCGCCAGTCGCTGAGGGCCTCGGTGGTGGTGACGGTGACGGCGGCCTGGAAGCCGTCGGGCCACTGGTTGACGAGGGAGTACTCGACCTGGCAGCGGGGCGTGACGCTCTCGCTGGGCTCCGGTTCCTCGGCGCCGCCGGAGGAGGTGCCCTGCGGTTCGGGGTCGGAGTTCTTCGCACCGGTGGACTCGGACGGGTTGCCCGTGGGCGTGCCGGAGGTCTTCGCCGAGCGGGGAGCCCGCGAGGTGGCGGCGGGGACCGACGAGGTGGGGTTGGCCACCGGCTGGCCCTCGGCGGAGATGCCGGGCTCGGCGGCACCGTTGTGCATGTCGTCGCCCGGCATCATCGAGACGGCGAGGGCGAGCAGGGAGACGAGGACAGCGGCGACGAGCAGTCCGTTGCGTACGACCTTCGCCTTGTGCGCGCCGGGGTTGGGGGGCCCGCTCTCCAGGGCCTGCGGGCGGCCGGCGCCGAGACGCACCTCGGCGGCCCGGCGGCGGCGCTCCAGATAGGCGAGCCCGCCCCAGCCGATCACCCCGCCCGCCAGGGCCGCGGGCAGCCCGCCGCCGTGCAGTCGAAGGCAGGCGGCGGCCTCCGCGCACTGGCGGCAGCGCGCGAGGTGGCGCGAGAGGTCGTCCGGGGTCTCACCGGAGGTGGAGCGGGTGACGGCGTCGAGCAGCCGTGCGTAACTGCGGCACCGCGCGTCCATCGGCATGTCGAGGTGGTTGCGGTGGCTGCGGTCCCGGAACAGGCCGCGCACCTGGGCGAGTTCGTCGCCCACGGTGGCGGGGTCGAGGCCGAGCCGACGGGCCACGGTGGGCAGCGGCAGTGCCTCCACCTCGGCCAGCCACAGCAGTTCGGCGTCCGCCGCCTGCAGATCGCGCAGTCCGCGCAGGGCGATGGGGCGTTGCAGCGGGGGGCCCGTGTAGCGGGCGGCCTTGTCGGAGTTGAGCCACAGCCGCAGATCGGGGTCGAGGCGGTGGCCGAGGCCCTGTGTCTCCCAGTCGGCCGCGGTGGTGCGAACGGCGGTGAGCAGCAGGGGTATCCGGGGCAGTCGGGCCGGACGGCGGCCGATGCCGCGGACGGCGGCCTCCGCGTCGCGGGCCTCGCGCATGCCGAGGGAGAATGCCTCCGTGGCCAGTTCGGTGGCGGCGGTGGAGCCGGCCGTGCACAGATCGGCGTACGACAGCACGGCATCCCAGCACTCGGAGAACAGCGCGGCCTCAGCGGCGTCCTGGGGGGTCGGCAGGTCGGGCATGGGTCTCCTGCATCGAAAGCGAGGTCAACTCGCCACACTGGCAAAGGAGTTGGGGGGAACCTCGCGGCAGGACAGGAGCCTTTCACGTCTCCCACACAACTGACAAGCAGGCTATTCAAATCGGTTACCGAGGGTTCGGTCCACTCCCCCACGGCACATTGCTGCGCGGAGTCACGTCTTCTTGTACGGACCGGAAGCGGGAACGTATCAATTGCGCCACACAGGTACCAGCCGTAACGGAGAATCAGTCCCGGGCGAAAGTCGGACATCGGGGCCCCGAAGCGCGAGCAGGGCCCGTACGCGGTGCTCACGCCGGACGGCATGGAGCGTGGTGAACGCGCTCGGCGGAGGACGTGTGGAGGCCTGCGGGCGCCCCTGCGTTGACCGCAGGAGGGCCGACAGATGATCTACGCCCACCACGAACGCCCCCGCGCCTACCGGCACATGTTTCTGCCGGCCGACCCGGAGTGGCCGGCCATGGCGGCCGTCAAGCTCGCGCCGACCCCGGGATGGACATCCCCCTCTCGGGCCGCCGAGTCACCGAACTCCTCGCGACACACGACGTCACGCGCCCCCCTGGACACCGCTCCGGCCACCGGCATAACGCGCCCGAAGCCGACCGTCATGGGGCAGCCCCGAGCCCGGCCGGTTGGGAGGCCCCAGCCCCCGACCGACCCCGCAGCCACCGGAAGACCACCACTCCAGACAGCCACCACAGCCGACCCAAGCCGACCCTCACGCGAGGCAGACCCCCGCCCCGGACAGCCCAGTCCAGTCCCGGAACCTCAGACCTCGACCGACTCCGGCGCCGCCGGAAGGCTGTCCATGAAGGAGCTCACCGAGAAGACGGCGCGGCCGGGGCCGGGAGGGCCGTACCCGGGGGGCGAGGAGAGGCCGAAGTCGTCCATGGTCTGGCGGTAGGCCTGGAGCAGCCGGATGTGGTACTCCAGCGGCGCGCCCTGCGGGTTGGCCTTGCCGAGCGGGGTGGTCGGCTCGGGGCACCAGGTCGTGAAGCGGGGCGTGATGCCGTGCGACATGAAGAACCGCAGGCCCTCGGTGGTGGACGCGATCGCCTCGTCGACCGTCTTGAAGCCGAACGGCTCCGCCATCTCGACGCCCGCGACGAAGTTGGGGATGACGTTGCGCGGCCCGAACACCTCCGCGGAGTCCAGGATCCGCTTGTGCCACACGTCCCGGCCGACGTACCGCTCCTTGCCCGGGCAGAACATCTTGAAGAGGTACTCGTCCCACACCTCGTAGTTGGGGTGGTAGATCTGCACGCCGTAGTCCTTGAAGCGCTGCACGTCGTCCTTCGGCAGCGCCTGCGCGACGACCTTGCCGATCCACCGGCCCGGGAAGCGCTCCTCGATGGCCTTGGCGTAGAGACCGTAGAAGTCGGCCTCGTCACGCCCCTGCAGCTTCGACGTGATCGCGCCGCCGGTGAGCGTGTAGGCGGTGGACGCCTTCGCGGTGTCGTACCGGTCGATGATCTCCAGGGCTTCGAGGACCTCCTCGACGTCCTTGACCCCGGTGTAGGGCCGCCCGGCCGCCTTGTGCTGGCGCCAGTTGTGGTTGATGTCGCAGTACTGGCACTCCTCCTTGGCGCCGAAGTACTGGCACACCCGGAAGACGGTCAGATAGATCAGATAGCCCCACTGGATGGTCGGGGCGACCTCCATGACGGACTTCCCGCTGGAGAGCTTGTGCCGGTAGTACTCCGGCATCGGCGGCACACCCACGTCGGCGATCCGCTTCCCGTCGAGGTAGAGCCCGAGCATGCCGGAGTCATCGGCCGCCACCCGGTACGGCGAGGCGGGGTTCACCCGCACCGACACCACGGTTCGCCGGAGGTCGTACGGTCCGCCGGTGAGGATGATCTCCTCCGGCGGCCGGCGCAGCGCGGCCTCGCCCAGCTCCGGCAGGGTCCCGTGGTCGAAGGAGAAGATGAAGTACGACTTCGGCTTCACCTCACCGGACTCGTTGTCGCTGAGGGCGGACGGGTCGAAGGCCACGCCACCTCGCAGCAGGTCCTCCTTGAAGACGGCTTCCCGCGGTACCTGCGGAAACCGCTCCATCAGATCCTCGACCAGCGCGGTACGGCTGCCCATCCCGTGTCTCCTCCCGGCTCAGACGTACGACCGACTCCTCACGGTATGCCCTCGCACCGACATCACCCGTGCCGGGTCCCCTCACGGCGCGCGATATGGGACGGTACGGGCGTTTCCGGGGGCAGCGACGGGTCGGGAACGGGCGCACCCCACGCCGAGGTGAGCGGAAGCACACCCGCCCAGAGCCCCAGCTCGGCGTCGGGCCCGTCCCCGTCGTCGGGCGCGCCGGTACGGATCTTGACGGAGGACTCGTCGAGGCGGAGGGCGAGCAGGGTGGTGGCCGCGAGTTCCTTCCGGCTCGGCTGCCGGGCGTACGACCACTGCCCGGGCGTCGCGTGTTCGGTCAGCCGGCGCAGGCCCATCAGCTTCTCCTCGGGGTCGGTCACCTTGCGGGCCTCGCCGTGGATCATCGCGCTGCGGTAGTTGACGCCGTGTTCGAAGACGGACCGCGCGAGGACCAGCCCGTCGACGTGCGTGACCGTGACACAGACCGTCGTACCGCCCGCGAGACTGCGGCTGGCCACCGAGCCGTGCAGATAGAGCTGCCGCTCGTCCCGTCCGTACACCGTGGGCACGACGATCGGCCGCCCCTCGACCACGACCCCGAGATGACAGACGAACCCGGCGTCGAGGATGGCCTCCAGGTCGGCCCGGTCCAGGCTGCCCTGTTCGCGCAGACGCCGGTGGCGGGTGAGGTCGGTCTCGGGAAGCTGATCAGGAGCCATGAACCGGGACGCTACTGATTCAGCGGCTCCGAGACCAGCCCTCGGCACAGCTGATCCTTGTCCAAGCCCTGGAACAACGAAATCCGTAGCTCAGGCCGTTCGTGCCAGTCCGGCGTAGTCCACCGGCCACGCGAGCCCCGCCCGTGACACGACCCGCGCCGCCTCCTCGGCGACCGCAAGGCCCAGGCGCGCCAGCTCGTTGCCCTGGGACCCCGCGAGGTGCGGGGTGACGAAGGCGCCCGGCAGGTCGTGGAGGGGGGAGTCGGCGGGCAAGGGTTCCGGGTCGGTGACGTCCAGGACCGCGGACAGGCGGCCGGTGCGCAGTTCATCCACGAGGGCGTCCGTGTCGACCAGGCTGCCCCGCGCGGTGTTGATCAGGACCCCGCCGTCCGGCATCAGGGCCAGCTCGCGGCGGCCGATCAGGTGCCGGGTCTCCGGGGTCTCCGGGGCGTGCACGGTCACGATGTCGGACCTGCGCAGGAGGTCGTCCAACCCCATCAGGGGGACACCCAGCTCCGCCGCCCCCGCCTCGTCCACGTACGGGTCCGTCAGGCTCACCGCCAGGTCGAACGGGCGCAGCAGCTCGATCACCTTGCGCCCGATCCGGGACGCCCCGATCACCCCGACCCGCCGCCCGTGGTTGCCGATGCCGGGCACGACCCCCCAGCCGTGGGACGCCCGCTCGGCGCGCATCCGCTCGCGGCGTACGAAGACGTCCTTGCCGGCGAGGAGGATCATGGCGAGCGTGTACTCGGCGACGGGCAGCGCGTTGGCCTCGGCCGCCGAGGAGACGGCGATCCCGCGCCGCCAGATCTCGGGGGTGGCGAAGCCCTTGACCGAGCCGGCCGAGTGCAGGACGGCCCGCAGTTTCGGGGCCGCGTCGAGGACGGCCGCGTCCAGCCGGGGGCAGCCCCAGCCGGTCACGAGGATCTCGGTGCGGGCCAGGACGTCCGCGAGAGCGGGGTCGGTGAGGTCCTCGGCGACCAGCGCGGGATCGATGTCCACGCACTCCCGCAGCCGCGCCAGCACCGCGGGCGGGAAGACGAGCGGCAGGTTCTCGGCGGTCATGGCGAACAGCGCCTGGGGTCGCTCGGGCAAGGTGGTGGTCCTCCATACCTGCGGAAAGGCGTACGGAAAGGTTGTAGAAAACGCTCTCTACGGTAGGGCCCGACAAATGAGAGGGTCAACGCATACACACTTCCGGGAGGAACGACGGACATGTCGGAGACGATCACCAACTGGGCGGGGAACATCACCTACTCCGCCGAGGAACTGCACCGGCCCCACTCGCTCGACGGGCTCGCCGCCCTGATCGCGGGCAGCGCGCGGGTGCGGGTGCTGGGCAGCGGGCATTCCTTCAACGAGATCGCCGAGCCGGGCCCGGAGGGCGTCCTGCTGTCGATCGCCGACCTGCCGCCGGTGATCGACGTGGACACCGAGGCCCGTACGGTACGGGTCTCGGGCGGCGTCCGGTACGCCGAACTCGCCCGTGTCGTCCACGCCCACGGCCTCGCGCTGCCCAACATGGCTTCGCTTCCGCACATCTCGGTGGCCGGCTCGGTGGCGACCGGCACCCACGGCTCGGGCGTCGGCAACGGTCCGCTCTCCTCTGCCGTGCGTGAGGTGGAGCTGGTCACGGCGGACGGCTCGTCGCTGACCATCGGCCGGGAGGACCCGCGTTTCGGCGGCGCGGTCACCTCACTGGGCGCGCTCGGTGTCGTCACCGCGCTCACCCTGGACCTCGTGCCGTCCTTCGACGTGGAGCAGTACGTCTTCACCGAACTCCCCCTCACCGGGCTGGACTCGGCGGCCTTCGGGACGGTCATGTCGACGGCGTACAGCGTCAGCCTCTTCACCGACTGGCGCGCTCCGGGCTTCCGGCAGGTCTGGGTCAAGCGGCGGACGGACCAGCCGCTCGCCGACTTCCCGTGGGCCGCGCCCGCCACCGAGAAGATGCACCCGGTGCCGGGGATGCCCGCGGTCAACTGCACCGAACAGTTCGGGGTGCCGGGGCCCTGGCACGACCGACTGCCGCACTTCCGGGCCGAGTTCACGCCGAGCAGCGGGGCGGAACTCCAGTCGGAGTACCTGCTGCCGCGCGAGCACGCCGTCCAGGCGCTGCACGCGGTGGACGGCATCCGGGAGACGGTCGCCGGGGTGCTCCAGACCTGCGAGGTGCGGACCGTGGCCGCCGACGAGCAGTGGCTGAGCCCCTCCTACGGCCGGGACACCGTGGCCCTGCACTTCACCTGGATCGCGGACACGACGGCCGTCCTTCCGGTGGTGCGGCGGCTGGAGGAGGCGCTGGACCCCTTCGACGCACGGCCGCACTGGGGCAAGGTCTTCACCACGCCCGCGGATGTGTTGCGCGAGCGCTGGCCCAGGCTCGGCGACTTCCGGAAGCTGGCGCACGAGCTGGACCCCGAGGCGAAATTCGCCAACGCCTTCGTCCGGACCGTACTCGCCGACTGACTGTATGAAGCTCCCGAGGTGACCCTGCCGCGGTGTGGGTCAACCTCGGCCACGGCCACCACGGCCACCACGGTGTCGGCTCGGTCCTGCGGGCCGAGTCGGCGGAGTTCTCGTTCGCCTTCTCGGTCCTCCACCGGTGACCTCCGGTGTTCGATTAGTCCAATTCACAGGTGGGTTAATCCATTGCCAGTGTGATCGGGATTCTGCGACGGTCATGGGGTACCCGCGGCCGGTCGGCCCTCCAAGCCGACCGGCCGCAACTCTTGTTCACGACAAGGGAGTTCACAGCGTGCCCGGAAACATCGAGGTTCGCGGCCTGTCCCGCACCTTCCATACCACCGTCCGTCGCCCCGGCCTCGCCGGCACCCTTCGCTCCCTGGTCAACCCGGAGCGGGTCGCCAAGCACGCCGTCTCGGACATCACCTTCGACGTGGCGCCCGGCGAACTGCTCGCCCTGCTCGGCCCGAACGGCGCCGGCAAGTCCACCACCATCAAGATGCTCACCGGCATTCTCACGCCCACCTCGGGCGAGGCCCGGGTGGCGGGCGTGGTGCCGTACGAGGATCGCGAACGCAACGCCCGTAACATCGGCGCGGTGTTCGGGCAGCGCACCCAGCTGTGGTGGGACCTGCCGGTGCGCGAGTCGTTCTCCATCCTCCGGGACATCTACGAGGTGCCGAAGGCCGAACACGCGGCCCGGCTCGCGGAGTTCGACGACATCCTGGAGCTGTCCGCGTTCTGGGACACCCGGGTCCGTCATCTCTCCCTGGGCCAACGGGTGCGCTGCGACCTCGCGGCCGCGCTGCTGCACGACCCGCCGGTCGTTTTCCTCGACGAGCCGACCATCGGCATGGACGTGGTGGTCAAGGAGCAGGTGCGGGAGTTCCTGCGCCACCAGGTGGAGGAGCGCGGCCGTACGGTCCTGCTGACCACCCACGACATGACCGAGGTCGAGCGGCTCGCCGAACGCGTCGTCCTGATCAACCACGGCCGGCTCGTCCTGGACGGCTCGCTCGACGAGATCCGCCGCAAGTTCGGCTCCACCTGGCAGGTCCGCGCGACCCTGGCCGACGCGCACACGGACGTCGTCCCGCTGCCCGGGATCGCGGTGCTGCGCAAGGAGGGCCCGCAGGTCGTCTTCGGCCCCGAGAGCCCCGACGGACCGGGCTCCCCCACCGTGCACCAGGCCCTGAAGGCGGTCATCGAGCGGTACGAGGTGACGGGCGTCGCCATCGACGAGGCCGACCTCGAAGACGTGATGCGGGCGGCCTACGTCCACGCCGAACCCGCGACCGAGGCGGTCTGAGATGGCCGTCCTGCACGCCTGGCGCGCCGCGCGGGTCACCCCGCTCGGCGAGCTGCACGCACCGCCCCGGATGACGGCCGTGCTGGTCCGGCTGGCCGTCCAGGTGGTCCTGGTGGCCTCCCTGTGGCACGGCCTGTACTCGCACACCGGCACCACCGCGGGTCTCACCGAGGGCCAGGCGGTGACATACGCCGTCCTGGCCGTACTCGCCTCCCGCCTGCGGGAGTTGGACCAGTACGCGGGCCGGGACACCGTGTTGCAGCACATGCACTTCGGTACGATCGTCTACTGGTATCTGCGCCCGCTGCCGCCCCAGCGCTACCACGCCCTGCGGGCCGTCGGCGAGCAGTTGTACGGGTTCGCGTGGGCCCTCGCCGGCTACCTGGTCTGTCTGGCGGCCGGGGTGGTGGATCCGCCGAGGTCGGCAGCCGTGGCGGGGGTGTTCGCGCTGAGCCTGCTCCTGGGCCAGTTCGTGCTGTACCACGTGATGCTGGTGCTGGACCAACTGTGCTTCTGGACGGTCCGCAACAACGCGGCGATGCTGATCCTGATCTTCGCGCAGAACCTGCTGTCCGGTGTGTACGCGCCGCTGTGGTTCTTCCCGGACTGGTTCATCACGCTGAGCGGATTCCTGCCGTTCCAGGCCACGTTGAGCGTGCCCCTGTCCCTGTACATCGGCCGCATCCCGCTGTCGGACGCCTTCGGGCAGCTGGCGATCCAGGCGTTCTGGGCCGTGGCGCTCCACCTGTTCACCCGTTTCCTGTGGCGGCGGGCCGCCCGTCGCGTCATCTCCCAAGGAGGCTGAGGCCTGTGAACGGCATGCGGATCGCGTGGCGCGTCACGCGTCTCAACTTCCGTGCGCAGCTGGAGTACCGCACGGAGTTCCTGCTGATGATCGCGATCGGTGCGATCTGGCAGGTGTCGGTGATCGTGTTCGCCACCGTGCTGCTGACCCGGTTCACCGGGATGGGCGGCTGGGACAGTTCGGAGGTCCTGCTGATCCCGGCGACGCGGATGCTGGCCCACGGGCTGTTCGTGCTGCTGCTGGGCCGGGTGCACGGCGCGGGCCGGCAGATCCAGGAGGGCCGGATCGACATCTACCTGACCCGCCCGATGCCGGTGTACCGCCAACTCCAGCTGGAGTTCTTCCCCACGAACGCGATCGGCGACCTGACGGTCGCGGTCGGCCTGATGGTCGGCGCCCTGAGCCGTAGCCAACTGGACTGGACACCGGGCCGGATCTCCTACCTGATCGCCGCCGTCATCGGCGGCATGTTCCTGGAGGCGGCCCTCTTCACGGCGATCGCCTGCGCGGGCCTGCGCTTCCCGGCCGCGGACTACTGGAGCCGCTGGCTGGAGGAACTCCTCGGCACCTTCGGCAGCTACCCCCTCAACGTCCTCCCGAAGGCGGTCGGCGGCCTCCTCACCTACGGTCTCCCCCTCGCCTTCGTCGCCTACTTCCCGGCGGCGGTCCTCACCGGCCACGGCCACGACACGGGCGCCCCGTACTGGCTGGCGGCGGTCTCACCCCTGTTGGGCGTGGTGGCGTACCTGGGGTCGCGGATGCTGTGGCGGTGGAGTCTTCGGCACTATGCGGGGGTCAACGGGTGACGTCGGGCCCTGCCCGGCGGACGTGGTCTCAGGCCCGCCGGACGGGGGTGAACAGAGCCGTGATCGCGATCAGTACGCAGCACGCGCCGGCGGCCACGCCGACCGGGGCCGTGCCCTGGTGTTCGGCGGCCCAGGTCAGGACGGCCGCGCCGATCGGGGCCGCTGAGTAGTGCAGGGTCCAGAAGGCCGCGGTGACCCGGCCCAGGAGCGGTTCCGGGGTAACCTCCTGGCGTAGCGACATGGAGCAGGTGCCGGCCATTCCGCCGCAGGCGAGGAAGACCGCGGTGAGCAGGGCGACGGCCGGTACGTCACGGGCCCAGCCGATGCCGGCGAAGGCGAGCCCGCACAGCGCCACCGAGCCGGTCCAGACCGCGCCGAAACCGAGCCGTCGGCGTACCCGGGCCACCAGCAGGGCGCCGGCGATGGTGCCGAGCGCGCCGACGGCCATGACGGTGCCGACCGTGCCGTCGTCGTGGCCGAGGTCGTGCTTGAGGTGGTAGATCACCAGGTCGTTCAGGCCGAGGGTGAGGAAGCTGAACACGAACAGCAGCGCGGTGAGCGAGCGCAGCACCGGGTGCCCGCGCAGGAACGCCACTCCGGTGCGCAGGTCACGCCACAGGCCGGTGCGTTGGGGCGCCGCGTCGGGACGGGCGCGGAACCGCACGAAGAACGTGCACAGCGCCGACACCCCGAAACTCGCCGCGTCCACGCCGACCGCCGTGGCGGGGCCGGTCCAGGCCGCCACCACCCCCGCGCACACGGGTCCCAGCACCCCGGCCGCGGCGGCCGTCGCGTTCAACCGCCCGTTGGCCTCCGTCAGTTGACCGGTCCCGACAAGACTCCGTACGACGGTGACGTACCCGACCGCGAACAGCATGCCGACCGCCTCGCACACCGGCAGCACCGCGTACAGCAGCCAGACCCGCGGCCCGAACAGCCACACCAGCGGGATCACCGCGTACAGCACCATGCGTACGAGGTCGCAGCCGATGAGCAGCCGACGCCGGTCGACCCGGTCGACCAGCACGCCCGCGAACACGGCGGCGACGACGGAGGCGGCGCCGCCGACCGCCGTCAGCAGGCCCATCCGCGCGAGGGAGCCCGTGGCCTCCAGCACCAGCAGGGGCAGGGCGATCAGGGCGAAGGAGTCACCGAGGACGGAGAGCGTCTGCGCGGCCCAGAAGACGGCGAAGTCCCGCTGCCGCCACAACGGACGCGCCTGGTCGTCGGACGACCAGGAAGCCGTACTGTCATCGGACGCTCCGTCCCGCCGCACCTCGTGCGCCATGCCCCTCCCCAGGTCCCGGACAACCTGGGCAACCCTAGGGCCGCCTGCACCGGCACGGAACCGACTTTCGACGCCCGGGTGCCGCGGCCCGGGTACCGCGGGAAGTGGCGCGACGAGGGTCTGACCGGTCTCCAGGGACCGTATTTCGGGTATCGGCTGTTCAGCGCCCGGTACGCGACGGCTGCACGCGGGCCGCCAACCTGCGGCCCAAGGCCTGGCCGGGTGCTTCGACGCAACGGTGGGTCAGCAGGCACACGGGCAACAGCGCAGCGAAGAAGGCCACTTCGAGCATGGGACTGTCCTGCCGCCGTCGGCCGATCGTGCCGTCGATCACCGCCAGCAGGACCGGATGCACCAGATAGACCGAGTAGCTGATCGTTCCCTGTCACGCCACCTGCACGACCAGTCCACGGGAACCGGGTGTCAGCGGCCGCGGGGCCGGCCGCTGATCGCCGGCACGCCCGCGCTTCGACGCACCGCCGAGATCCCCTACGCCATGCTGAGCACCCACGGCCTCGCCGAGTCCGATCTCACCGACGCGGTACGCCTGTTGCGCGTCACCTTCCACGGCTACCGCGCCCTGGAGTCGGCGGGCGGCTTCGGAGCGCCCCGCGACGTACGGAAGTCCTGGGACAGGGCGGTGGACGCCCTGCACGTGGCTCTGACCTACTGGCCCCATGAGGAGAAACCCGATGACTGACCCGTACTACGACATCACCGGCCACGGCCCCGTCCTGCTGATCGTCCCCGGCGGCGCGGGCCATCCCATGGGTCTGGACCCGGTGACGGACGCGCTCTCCGCGCACTTCACCGTCGTCACCTACGACCCCCTCGGCCTCGCCCACGGGCGCCTCGGCGAACCCGTCGAGGACCAGCGGGTCCAGGACTGGAGCGACGGCGCGCGGCGGGTGCTCGACGAGACGCTTCCGGAGGGCGGGAGGGCGTACGTCCTCGGCACCAGCGCCGGGGCCATCGCCGTGCTCGACCTGGCCGCGCGGCACGCGGAGCGGCTGCGGCACGTCGTCGCGCACGAGCCGCCGTGTGTCGGGGTGCTGCAGGACGGGGCACGGCAGCGGGCCGCGTTCCGGGAGGTCTGTGACGTCTACCGGGCCAGGGGCCTTGCGGCGGCGGGCGCTCTGATGACCGCCGTACTGGAGGAGCGGGACGCGGGAGAGCTCCCGGAAAGCCAACCCCTCACCCGTGAGGAGGAGTTGATGACCCCAATGGCGCTCTCCCTCGCACACGTCATCGCGCCCTTCACGTCGTACGTCCCCGACGCGGGCCCCTCCCCGGTCCGCCTCACGGTCGCCGCGGGCGCCGACTCCCGCGGCCAACTCCTCTACCGCACGGCTGAGTTCCTGGCGAAGGAGCAGCAGGCCGACTTCGTCGAGTTCCCCGGCGGCCACCTCGGCGTCCTCCAACACCCGGTCAAGTTCGCCGAACGCCTCACGCGCACACTGCTCGGCGCCGGACCTCGGTCATGACAGGTCACCGAGCGCGTCGGCGTAGTACGTGGACTCCCTGAGATGCAGGGCCAGTTCCCGGAAGGTCCAGCCCTCACCGGGTGAACGGTCGAGCTGATCATCCGTGAGCGCGTCGAGGCGGTTGGCCCAGACGCGGGCGAGCCGACCGAGACGGCTGCGGGCCTCGTCCAGGTCCTCCTGGGTGAAGGGGGCGAGGTCGGCCTCGGTGGTGATCGCGGACGCGTGCCAGTGGTCGGGCTGCGGGGTCTCGCCCACGAGCCGTGCCTCCAACTCGGCGAGGTGGTCGACCAGATGATCGGCGACCCGGCGGACCGCCTTGTGCGGGGTGTAGAGACGGTCGTCGACATGGACGGGCTTGCCGTCCCACGCGGTCCAGGTCGCGGCCAGGTCGAGCACGTGGCCGACCATGCCGGTCACGGCCTGCGCCGGGGTCTCCTGCGGGTGTTCGCTCATACCGGCACGCTAGGTACGGGTTGCTTCGGCGGCGGCCGAAGTGTGGGGGCAGGGGCGGTGAGCGCGGCAAAGGTCCCCAGGCATGCCGATCCGACCTGGTGGCCCCGGCCCTGTCCCCCGGTGCCGAACGTCACCACTCCCGTTCCGCCGCGCTGCGCTCCACGCAGAACTCGTTGCCCTCCGGGTCGGCGAGGACCACCCAGCCCATGCCGTCGCCGGTGCGCTGGTCGTCGAGGAGTGTGGCGCCCAGGTCGAGAAGGCGGGCGACCTCCTCGTCGCGGGTGCGGTCCTGGGGCTGGAGGTCGAAGTGGAGGCGGTTCTTGCCGCTCTTGGACTCCGGGACGGTGACGAAGAGCAGGCCCGCGCCCTCGATCTGTGCCTCCTCGTCGCCCGGTCGGTCCTCCTCCTGGAGCGGTTGGCCGAGGACCTGGGACCAGAAGTCGGCGAGCGCGTACGCGTCGGCACAGTCGATGCTCACGTGGCGGATGGCGGAGGTCATGGGGGGATTCTCAGGGACCCGGCCGAGAGCGGCAAGGCCGAAAGTTACGTGGTCGCCCGCTCACGGCAACCTCCGCGGCCGCCGCGGCGACCTGGAGGCATGACTTCCGCAAGACGCACCCTGGGCGACGGCGACACCCCGAGCAACACAGTTCGCGACACCGCTCGTGACATCCCCCGCGCCGGCCACCGCCGGGTCCGCGCGGCCCGTAGGCCCGTCATCGCCGGTCTCGCCGCGACCGCCGTGCTGGCCGGGGCCTGGTACGCGACCGCCGGCGCGGCCACCGCTCCCCCGCTCGCACCCACCACCACGGCCGTGAGCCTGTCGGCCAAGTTCCCTTATCTGTCCCCTGGTTACAACAACACCCGCGAGTGGACCCGGACGGCGACCGCCGTGGCGCCCAACGGCACCCTGCGCGTGGCCTGGCCCGCCTCGGACGGCATCCATGTCACCCCGCTGACGTCTGCGGGGAAGCGCTCGGGTACGGACACCGTCGTCAAGGGGGCGAAGGAGGTCGGCGGGCTGGTCGCGCACAACGACGGTTTCGCCCTGCTCACCCGGGTCGCCGACACCAACAAGTGGAAGGAGACGGCGGCCGCGATCGTCCGGTACACGGGCGCCAAGAGGACCTGGACCTCCAAGCTCACCGGCACCACCTCCCAGGACACCTCCCCCACCCTCGACGGCCAACTCACCTGGAACGGCAAGAAGTACGGCGCCTATTTCGTCGTACACGGCGCGGGCGGCTTCGCGGACGGCCACTTCGGCGACAAGTTGACGTACGTCAGCGCCAAGGGCGGGAAGCTGGGCGGGGGTTGGGGTTGGGGGTGCAGTCACAACGAGGGTATCGCCCTGCACGCCGAGACCACCGGTGACTTCACCTCCCTGTGCTTCGACGACTGGCGTTCGGGCCTGTTCGTGTCGACGGGCATCGGCGCCCCGGACGTGGCCCCGGTGGTGCAGCGGGAGCAGTGCTGGGCGGGCTACTGCGGCGGTACGTTCCCCGGCCGCACCGGTGATCTGGTGAAGTCCGCCGCCGGCCGTTATGCGACCGCCTTCGCCTCGCGCGGTGCCGCATCCGCGAAGAAGAACCCGGACGACTCCAGCGGCCGCGGCTGGACGGTCAAGCCGAGGACCGGCACCCATCAGGTGGCCGTGGCCTTCCTCAAGAACCGCAACTCCGGTCCCGGCAAGGCGATCTACCTGACCAGCGCCAAGACCGTCGAACACGTCAACGTGCACGTGGCGCCGTACGGCGGCAACCGGCTCCTCGTGTCCTGGGAGTCCCTGAAGAACGCCAAGTGCGCGAGCGGCACCTGCACCGGCACCTTCACGGGCACGCACATCCGGCTCATCGACTGGAACGGAAAGTTCCAGAGTGCGGACAAGGTGGTGTCTGCGCGGATCAGCGGTGACATCGCGGTCCAGAAGGACGGCACGCTGGTCTGGGCGTACGCCCCGGTCACACCCACGTACGCCAAGCCTCTGACAGGTGCGTCCCCGACATCGACGAGCCTGCGCATCGCCCGACTCAAACCCTGATTCCACGGTATCCGCGGGCTCCGCTCGTGCCGCGCCACCCGGGACCGCTCAGTCCCCGGCGAGGATTTCCACTGCGGAGCCCGCCAGCCGGACCCGCGTCCTGGAGCCTCCACTCCAGGTCACCGTCAACTCCCCCGCCCCTACGGCCCGTACGGTCACCGTCTCCTCCAGCGGCACCGCGTCGGTCTCAGTGGTGAGGCGGGCCAGTGCGACGAACAACGTGTCCCCCTCGCCCGTCACCCCGCTCAGCTCGTCGTCGAGGCCCACGGCGGGCAACAGTTCGGCCCGGACGCCCTCGCGCGCGACCCACCCGGTCGCCCGCACCGCCGTGCCGGGCTCGGCCCCGGTCACGAGGAAGGCACGTACCTCCACGGCTCCCCGCGCGAGGACCGCACTGGAAACCCGCACGCCCCCGGCCGCCGTGTGCCGTGAAGCCACCCACCCCTCCCCGACCCCCAGCGGCTCGATCTCCGTACGGCTCGGATCGCCGTCCACGAACAGGCTGTTGTCGTACGACGCCGAGGGCTCGGTCGCCGTCGAGTAGGCGAGGCGGGTGTAGTACGGGTCGTAGCGGACGTCCTCGCTGCCGTGGTTGTGGAGGCGGACGACGCCGTCGGAACTCGTGGACTGGAGAAGCCAGTTGGGAGCGGCGATCGGGGTGAGCGCGTCGGTGCGTTCGGCCGGGCCCGGCTCCTCCACCGCCGTCCACACCTCGTGGTCCGCCGGGAGGAGCAGGCCGAGGAAGCCCTTGCTCGCCCAGTAGGGGGAGGCCGGGCCCGAGTAGCCCTGCAGGACGGCCGGGTCGGGCCCGTGCCAGCCGAGGGTGAGCAGGTCGCGGGAGTCCACCGCGCCCCGGTCCAGGAAGTACTTGAGGGCTCCGGAGGCCAGCCTTCGGGTCTCGCCCGGGGAGAGCGGGGTGTGGCCCGTCAGCGCGCCCAGCCACAGGGGGGCCGTCGTCGCGAAGCGGTACGTCAGTGAGCGGCCCTGGTGCATCGGGGCGCCGTCGGCGCCGAACAGGCGGGCGTAGTCGTCGAGATGGCGGGCCAGGCGGCCGCCGTACAGGTCCAGCAGCCGGTCGTCCCGGGCCAGCCAGGCGTGCAGCACCGGGTAGAGGTGCATGGCCCAGCCGTTGTAGTAGTCGAACTTGCGGCCGTCGCCGTCGGTGTACCAGCCCTCGCCGACGTACCACTGCTCGATGCGTTCCAGGCCGCGGTCGATCGCCTTGCGGGAGGCCTCCGGCTCGTACCCGGCCGAGGACAGGAAGCCGGCGACCGTGACCGGGAAGAGCTCCCAGTTGCAGGGCCATGCCTCGGCGGTGAGCGCGTCGCCGAGCCAGGCCGCGGCGCGCTGCCGTACGGAGTCGTCCAGACGGTCCCAGAGCAGCGGCTTGGTGATCCGCAGGGCGAACGCGATCGACGCCGCCTCCACCAGCGGCTGGCTGCGGTCCTCGATCCGGGGCCAGACGCCCGAGACTCCGGCGGCGAGGCCGTCGGCGTACCTCTCCAGCGCGGTCGCGTCCTGGCGGAGGGCCGCCAGCAGGAGCGTACGGGCGTAGCCCTCAAGGCCGTCGGAGAGCCGGCCGGACCAGCTCTGCCGGTCGCCGGGGAGGTGGTAGAGGGCGCGGTCCTCGGTGGCGTACGGCTCGACCGCGGTGAGCAGGGCGTCGGCGGCGGCCTCCCAGTGGGCGCGCGTGTAGCCGGTGTGCGGACTGAGGGTGCGGTCCTCGGGGGGCAGCTGCATCGGTTCTCTCTTTTTCGACTCACAGGCTCACGGGCCAGCAGGCTCACGGGCCCGCCGGCTCACGGCCTCGCAGGCCCACGGGCCCGCCGGCTCCCAACACAGACCTGGGGCGCCCCGGTTCCGGTCGGGACGCCCCAGGCGTCTATCCCACCCGCACCTGCCCTGCGGGCACCAGTCCCTGTGCGACGAGTTCGTCGCGGACCAGGCCCGCGTACACGGTGGCCCCGTGCACGGAGGTGTGGGTGTTGTCCCTTTTCTCGTTGTAGAGGTAGATCGCCTTGGAGCCCTCCACGCCCAGCGACTCCACAAGCGACTTCGTCTTCGCCGTCAGGTCGATCAGCGGGACGTCCTCGGCCGCGGCAACCGAGCGGATCACCGCGGGATGGTCCACCCCGAGGCCGTTGACCAGCAGGGCCGTCCCGTTGTTCAGCGTGCCGTCCGAGTTGAACCAGCGTCGCACGATGGGCGTCACGAGGACAGGGTTCCCGCCTTTCTCCCTCACACCCGCGACCAATGTCTCCAGGTTCGCCCGGTACGTCGCCTCGTCCGTCGTCTTGTCGTCCTCGGCAGCGGAGGCCCGGAGGCTGCGGAGATCGCGCACGAAGCCCTCATCAGGGAGTGGGGCCGCCTGTCGGCGTGGGTGGAGGAAGGCGCCCTATTCCAGCAGTGGCTGGCAGTGATGGAGAAGCGCTCGCGAGTCAAAGACCTGCTGTCCGCTACCCGGGTGGCGGAAGCGTAGAGGTGGCTGGGCGAGCGGAGAAATGACGTCCCCCGGTACGTTGCCGACTTTATTGAGCACAGCAGCACAGTGATCCTGAAACAGCAGCAGACCCAGGAGATGCTCAGCCTTCCCGGAGCTGGTCCCGGACCGTGTCCTGCACATCTGTACCTGTGTACTCGATGACCAGCTCGACACTCCCGAGTCGGTGAACTTCACCGGCTGCACTCGCCGTACGACGCGCATGGCAACCTGATCGCTTTCTCCGTCCGCGACACGGGCATCGGGACCGCGAACGACACATTGGAGATCATATTCGAGGCGTTCACACAGGGGGATGTCACGATCGCTCGAAGGTTCGGCGGCACTGGGCTCGGGCTGTCCATCGCACGTGAACTCGCGCATCTCCTGGGCGGGGAGATCCACGCGCAGAGCGAGCCGGGGCGCAGCTCGACGTGCACTCTGCACCGCCGCCCTCTAACGTCCCGCTCAAGGACAACGAGGTGCGCGCCTCCCCAGACCCAGCCGACGCCACAGGCTCCGAGGCCACTTCACAAGTCCCCCGCAACGAGGGCTTCGCCCGGGACGACTTCCATATCAACTTCGATCGTCAGCAGGTCACCTGTCCCCGGGGGCTGGTCAGCGCGGGCTAGCACGGCCCCTACCCGACCTCCTCGCCCACCGCGGCCCCGCTGATCGTGGCACGGTTCACCCAGAGCCAGCGCCGTCCCTGCCCGGCACGCACGCAGCGCACCAGCACCAGCACCGCCGACAGAGCCCGCACCGTGGGTCTTCCCCCGCGCGAGCTCCGTGACCTGCAATCCGCGTTCGCGTCGAAGAGCAGACGCCCGAGTGGAAGGCCCGATACGCGGTTCGCTCCGGAGTGGAAGGCCGGTCAACGAGTTCGCCCGCGGAGACGGCATGTGGCGCTGCCGCTACCGAGGACCGGGAAGGGCCCACGTCCAGCACGTGTTGACGGCCATCGCCGTCAATATCGTGCGTCTCAGAGGACCGTCACCGGCTGAGGAGCGCCCCGCACCCTGCCAGCCGACTGCCTTGCCCGAAGTCCTGGCGCATCCTGGGCAGTTGACTCCGCCGATACCAAGATCCCCGACCGAGTCAAGCTGAGGGTGTAAGTCGCCTTGGATAGCGTTATCTTGCTACGCCTTGCCGTGTCAGATGCCCGCGGGAATGGTCCAGTTCTGGCAAGAGCAAGTGCTCGAAGCCGTGCCTCCCGCTGGCGGACTGGACAGAGCCATGAGCGGCCGGCTGCTGCCCGAGCAAGGCGACTCGGGTGAGTTCTGCCTTGTTGCCGACACCCAGCTTGACACGGATGCGTTTGACATACGTGTCGACCGTATGCGGGCTAATACCGAGCCGGGTCGCTATCTGACGATGAGTCAGGCCGCGGGAAATCTGCCGCAGTACCTGCGTCTCACGGTTGGAGAGGTTTCCGTCTGGAACAGTCACCCACTCCTCGGGAGGAGAACCGTTACAGCCGCACGGGAACTGGGTGTCGTCACGTCGGCACGGGGTGGGCTTGGAACCGGTGGCAATGGCCTGGACGGCCCGCACGACGCAGGCAACCGATCCATGCTTGTGGATGATGCCGGAGGCGCCTGCCCGTAGGTAGGCGTCGTAGCCCGCCTCGAGAGCGGAGTTGACGACGAGGACCGGCGTGTGGGCAGCGAGTTCGGTGACGTGGTGCAGGGAATCTCCGGGCAGAACCTCGGCGTCGAGGAGGAGAACATCGCTACGCCCGGGCGGATTCACCTCAGATGACCGTACGATCACGTCGATTCCCGACCTGTCAAGAACCTGGATGAGTCCGGCGAGGTAGATAGGAGACGCCGTAATTGCTTCGGTCTTGATCATGAATCCCCGTCTTGTAGCTGTACTGCTTGCCAGCACATCAACATTCAGATGCAAAGCAACAGCTCCGGGCAATCGTGTCGCCGCAGCCGTCTCTCCACTCCGACCGGGCCCCCGATCGAGTCAACTGCAGTTCCCGGGACCTTGCTTCTCGATTCGAAAGTGGATGCTACCAGTCAACTTCGGTTCAACCCGTAGCCCTTTCAGGCGCAGCCCCGGAGTAGTCCGGGGATGTCCGGTTTGATCGGTTGATCGTCGACCGGCCCAGGATGCAGGACGAGCAACGTTCTTGTGGATCATGGAGGTCTCTGCGCTGCCACGATCTGCAAGGGTGCCGTATTGGTCACCCCATCTCCTCGCATGCCTGTGGCGCCGCCGGATACGGCCTGCCCTGGCCATGGCCGTCCTCCATGGCCTCGGTCGTTTCCCGAAGGGCTGCTGGAGGTCCTGACTCAGGTGCCCGATCCGCGGGATCCTCGCGAGGTGCGGTACCGGCTGGCCGCGCTGCCCGCGATCGGTGTCTGCGTGAGGACCACAGCCGACCAAATCTCCCCTGTCTCCACAGGAGAGGGGTTGCACCGCTGTGCCCAGCTGGCCCTGGGCTGTCCGCGCCATCCGTCAACCAACCACTTCAGCACGGTCAACCACCACACGTGACATCGCGTTGCAATCTGGCCCCGCCGCAAACACATTACGGTGGTGTCCTCTCGGTCGGCGGTTCGCTGTCCGACCGGCACCCGCCGCTTCTCAGCGGCCAGTCCCTGCACTCCGCTGAAGACTTCCGTCTGGCAGAGCCCAAACGTGACGAGGCATCATCAGGGGTTCACTCGCGTTCACCCGTCCGGTCTTCCCCTTGCCTATGGTCCCCGGACGGATCGGGAACCCTTGGGCGTCTTCTTCGAGCTCCGCACCCCACCGTTGCCAGTGACGCACGTCGAAGCGGGGACGGGCCTTGGACACTGGCCCGGATTTACACCCTCGACATCAGTCGACCCTCCAATCGGTGCAACCACTCAAACTGTGCGACCTCGTGTCGCACCGCCCCTGCGTTGCCCGGGCGGAGTTCCATCGCGAGGCTCTCGCCGGTGTTCGCCAGCCAACTGCCCAGCGGATGGAAGCCGAACGTGCCCTTGAACGTGGCCGCGGCCCCTTGTTTCCGGGACACGCTCGTGATGACCGTGGCGTCCAGGTCGATGACGATCCAGCCTGTCAACCTCCGTCCGGCGACCGTGAGCCACGGGAAGCCGCCGGGCCGCAGGTGGAGCAGCGTCCACACATGCCGGCGCACCCGTCGGCGCACCTTCGCGATCTTTCTCAGGGTCTTGTCGTCCAGCTCGGCCAGCAGACGGCGCATCGTTGAGTCCGAGGCCGCAGGGCCGAACAGGCCCTGGTGGTGAAGCTGAAGCTGCTCGGCCTCCAGCAGGCTCCGCGCCCCGAGCACCATCGCGACAGCGAGCTGGACGAGCACCCCGGCCCGCTCCCGCCACCTGGCACTCGTGCTCGAAGCACCCCGGCAAGCCCTCGTGTCAGCCCCACACGGTCCGCCAGCCGGCGCAGCAGCACCGCCCCTGCATGCCCGACCAGCCCCTTCCCGTCGGCTGCCACGGACAGCCGACGATCCCACCCTGTACGCTCGCTCACCAGAAAGGTGTCCTGACTCCTGCACCGGATACGACCTAGACACTCGCATCCTCGCAGGTCAGCGGCACCTTTCTGCTGTCAGGCCGTCAGCTCACCCAATTCCGCTGAATAACCGGGGTTGGTCGTAGGCCGGTGGTAGGAGTCAACTGCCCGGCCGAGGGGAGAAGATGACTGCTCGTCGTCCGTGTCCGCCCGTGCCGGGTCCGCTGGAGGACTACGCAGCCCGGCTCGACGACATCTTCTTCAGCCTGGCTCAGCGGCGAGGGTTCCGCGAGTACGTGACCGGGCTGCTGGCACCGCGGGACGTCCGCTCCGAACGCGCCCTCCGCCCTCACCAGACCATGGTCAACTGCGCCTTCTCCCTCTGTTGGGACCACTGGTTCACCCAACCCGCGCCCCTGGACGCCACCGCGCCGGTCCATGTCCCGAGGAGGGGCCAGAGAGGGGGCTCAGCCACACCCCGCCGGCCCCAGCACACTGCTGGCACAGGGCGTTACGGTCCATTCGTTCCTGGCTCACCCCGCCACCACCCTCAGCCGCTGGTGACGGGCATGGACGGACAAGGACCCACCCCTGACCTCCAGGCCCTGATCAACGCAGTCACCACCGGACACGGCATTTCGGTGGGCCGTAGGTGCAACCGGAATCCTTGAAGATCCGCTCGATCGCCTCAGCCATCCGCACCTGCCGCTCCGTCACAGGTTTGTTGATCCACTTGTAGAACCATGACTCACTCACCCTCAGCGCCCGGCAGGTCAGGAATGCGATGCCCGGGCCCTCTGGTCCCCGATGAACTCCGCCACCTGGGCGGGCCCCATCGCGGTTACTTCACTCAGAAGGCCACGAATCGCTTGCACACATCACGCCCCGTTTCGAGCTCGCGGATGCGCTTGCCCCTTTCCCGCGCCGAGGCCCGCAGCCGTTCCAGCTCCTCGCATTCGCCCGGCAGCCTGCCGACGCCTGGTTACAGCGACGAAGAGCGGACGATGTCCGAACTCGGCGATCCCGTCCGCCTCGCCCTGGAGAGCCGGCTGCGCAGCGTGCCGGGATTGATCCCCCCCTGTCCGTGGCGACCTGCTTGACCGCCTAACTGTCCCAATGACGACCCGTACCGCTCCCTCGCGGAACTTGACGCCATACCCCTGTTACTTGGATGCCATGACCCCCAACTTGCCCTACCGTCACGGTCTCCACGGTACGAGGGGAGCCTCAGTTCTATCTCTGGCACGAGCTGGTCACGGCACACCGCAGCTGCCTGCCCTGGGCTTGGCGGGCGTCGGGTTAGTCGAGGTGGTCGAACGCGGTGGTCTTCAGTCGCCGGATCTCGAGCTGAGGCAGGCCTCCACAGCAACAGACGTGATCACATGGCCACTGTTAGCGACCCAACGCCCCCGCAAACAGGCGAGTTCAGGTGGTGCGGGGACGAGGACGCGGGCGGTGAACGTGCCGTCCGGGGAAAGTTCCAGAGACGCCTCCTGGAAGTCCAGCCATCGCCGGGTGACCGGGTACCAGGCTTTGTACACGGACTCCTTAGCGCTGAACAGGAGGCGGTCCCAGGCCGGCCCCGCCGCTGCCGTGACCGGTGTCATCAGTTTTGCCAGCGCGGTACGTTCCTCGGGACGGGCGATTATCTCCAACACTCCTTGCGGGAGCGGCGAGTTAGGTTCGGCGTCGATACCGATTGCGGTGACCTCGTCGGCGTGAGCCACCGCGGCAGCACCGTAGCCCGCGCAGTGCGTCATGCTGCCGACGACCCCGGGCGGCCAGCCAGGGGCGCCCCACTCATCCGGGAGCAGCGGAACTGGCTCCCGGCCGAGCGCGACCAGTGCCTCGCGGGCACAGGCGCGGACGGTGGTGAACTCGGCGTGCCGCTTCGGGACGGCATGAACGACGAGTGCCTCTTCCTGCGGGGACAGAGTGATGTCCAGCCGATGCACGAAGGACTGAACGGCGCATACGGTGGCGGGGAGTATCGAGTCGATCACGCGGCACGCTCCCCGTACCGCGCCAGGATTTGCCGGGCCAAGTTGGAGCGCAGACCGAAGTGGCGCCATTCCCGCGCGTAGCCGAACGGCACGCCGTCGTAGACGGTACTGCGGGGAATGTGTAAATGCCCGTAGACGGAGGCCCGTACGTCGAAGCGGGTGTGCCAGTCCGTGGTGCGAACGGTGCCGCACCACTGGACAAAATCCTGATGGGTCATCACCTCGCCGGGCCCCGTGACCTGGCTCAGCCGCCGCTCCGTCGCCTCGATGCGGGCGGCACACCAGTCCTGCCAGGTGGGATATGGGTCGGGGTGCAGGAAGAACTCGTCCATGCACACGATCCCGGCCTCATGCACCTTTTCCAGCGACTCCGCGCGCGTGGTGGTGCCCGGGGCCAGGAACGTGTAGGCGTACAGCAGAAACAGCTGAGTGATCCGCACCGGTCCGCCTGCGCCGGTCCACCCTGGGTAGGGGTCCTCGGGCGTGAGCATGTCGAGGCGGCGGCACATCTCCACCAGCGCCTCGTAGCCCCACACCGCGCGAAGTGAGATCGACTCCTGTTCGATGGTCCACAGTTCATGGTTGGCCGACATCCAGATCACCCGCGCAAAGCACTCCCGCAGCAGGGCCAAAGTGCGTTGTATGTCCGACGTCAACTCACCGACGTCGCCCGCGACAAACAAGCAGTCGTTGGGGGACATCGGTTGCAACTCGGCCACGAGGGACCGAATTTCACCGTAGGGGATGTGCAGGCGGCCTATTGCTCGCAATGTTCCGTCAGATCGACAGGTGGACGCGGGGTTCTTCACCTTTCCCCTTTTCTCCTTTCCGTCTCGCAACCATTCGGTGATCGGTCGATCAGCGCGCGTGCACGCTCATCATGGACGCACGGGATGGATAACCGTGCTGGACAGGGCGAGACGAACAGGGGCACTGGGGTCGGACTGAAATGCCAGCGGCAGCCAAAGGTGGACAGTGCCAGGCCCCAAGACGGTCCCCGCAGACCAGGCTGAGCTGTTCTGTGTCTAGCGCCACCTCGTTATCTTCACCGCCAGCCGCTTCCCGCTGGCCCAGGTCGAACCTATGCACCGTGAACATACATCAGTGGAACAGTCATTCGCCGATCCAAGGGCTCCGCGCTCGGGCATCTGCCCTCACGGAAGTTCACCGCGAACGCCGCCTGGCTCACCCTGGCCGTCGCCGCCTAAAACCTCACCCCTGCCGCCGGGCGTCTGGCCTCCGTCTTCCATGCGAAAGCACGGACCGGTATTATCCGCCGCCACCAGATAAATCCTCTCGCCCGGATATTCACGGGACCCGCCGCGTCACCCTGCATTTACCCGAACGCTACTGCTGGGCAAACGACTTCGCCGACCTGTGGAACGCCACCGACCAGGGCATGGCCACCTGAACCAACAGCCCGGACCGCCCGCCCGCGACCAGGACAAAAATCGGAGAACCCGCACCGGACGGCCACCGAGCACCCATGCTGCCCACACTCCGAGATTCCCTATAGCCCAGCCCAAAACGATCAACAGAATTCACACGGCGGAGTGAAACTGGATGCTCCACGCCTCGTGAATCGCGGACGCATTGCACGGGCCATGCGGGAACGGAAATCGACCTGTGCAGTTCACCTGAGCCGGTCGACGATCACACTGACCACCTGCTGCTCGCCTTGGTCGTCGAAGAAGTGGCCACCCGGGATCGGCGTCAGGGTGAACTGGTCATGTGTCTCCCGGGACCAGTCCGTCATCCGCTCGGGATGCGCCTCGGGGTCCTCGGTGCCCGCGAAGGCGTGGACGGGGATGTCCAGTGGCGTGACGGGGTGGAAGTCGTGGGTACTGAGCACGGTCAGATCGGCTCGCAACGTCGGCAGCAACCCGGCGAGCAACTCGGGTTGTTCCAGGACCTTGACGGGCGTGCCTCCCATGTCGCGCACGTACCCTTCGAGTCCGTCCTCCAAGCCCTCCCATTCCCACTCGCCGTTGTCGCATGAAGGCGCCACGCTGGCCGCCACGAACAGCGAGCGCGGCCTCGGCAACCCCCGTTCGCGCAGGGCATGGGCCAACGCCCAGGAGACCCTGGCCCCCATGCTGACGCCGTAGAGGGCGAACGGTCTGTCGAGGAGGGGCTCCATGACCCCGATCAGTTCGTCGATCAGAGGATCCATGTGCTCGTACGGCGCTTCGGTGAACCGGTCAGTGCGACCTGGCAGTTGCACCGCTATCGGCTCGATGTACCACGGCAGTTTCTGAGGCAGCTGGCGGAACATCGAGCTGTTGCCGCCCGCGAAGTGGAAGCAGAACAGACGCACCTTGGCAGAATCGGTGCGACCGAACCGCTTGAACCAACGGCGGTCGATGTTCACCCCCGGCGTCGTGGTCCCGGTCATCGGCCGACCGCAGTCAGTAGGTTGGCTGACATCAGATCGAGGAGGCTCTCGGGGGCCTCCATGAACGTGTGGTGGTGGCCTTCGAACAGCACGGAGGTAACCTCGCCGCACTCCTTCCAGCCGGTCATTTCGGCGTAGGGTATCTCGTCGTCCTCGGTCCAGCCGATGGCGGTGATCCGGCCAGGCAGCCGAAAGGGATCCGGCATGATGTACCGCTTGTTGGTATCGACGTCGGCGCGCAGAATCTCCAGGTAGAACGAGAGAAGGTCCGGGCTGGGGCTGCCGCCGAGCCGCCGCATCAGCCCTTCGAGTTCGGCTCCCAGTTCCGTGTCGTTCATCGACAGGAAGCGCCCGGCAGGTCCGTCCTGCGGGGCCACCTGGGAGGAAACGTAGAGCTGTGCCGCGGCGGGCTTGGCCGTCCGGGCCAGCTCGCAGGACACCTCGTAGGCGGCGAGCGCGGAACCGCAGTGGCCGAAGAAGGCGAACGGCACGTCCAGGTGTTCCTCCAGACCGGGGACCATGGCCCGGGCGAGCTCCTGATAGGTGGTGAAGTTGGGCTCGGAAATCCGCCTTTCGTGGCCCGGGAGTTCCACCGGGATGAAGTCCACCCCGTTCCACTGGCGGGGCCACTGGCGGTACATGCTGGCACCGCATCCCGAATACGGGATGAGGAACACCCGCGCTGCGGCGTCGGCCGATGGACGGTGCGGCAGCCACGGGTTTCGGCCGGATGGGCGGTGGTTCATCAGCGGGTCTCCAGGGGTCCAGAAGGAGGGAGATCAGCGCAGTCGGCCGGTGATCGGCAGATGCTTGTACCCGGAGATGAAGTTCGACCGGAGCCGGGACTTCTCCCCTGCGTACGCGAAGTCCGTGAAACGGTTGAGTAGTTCGGTGAAGAGGATCCTCAGAGTGACCCTGGCCACGGTGTGGCCGACGCAGTAGTGCGGGCCGATACCGAACGCCACGTGCTTGTTCGGCTTGCGACGTAGGACGAAGGTGTCGGGGTCCGGGAACACCTCGCGGTCCCGGTTGGCGGAGCCCAGCCAGACCACCACGGCGTCGCCTGCCTTGATGCGGGTACCGCGGATCACGGTGTCGTTAACGGCGTACCGCATAAAGTGGCTGACCGGGGAGGCCATGCGGAGGGCTTCCTCCACGGCGGTGGGCGTCACGCTGAGATCAGACGCCCAGGTGTCGAGCAGCCCATCCTCCATGTGCTCGGCCATCATGTAGTTCGGCGAGTGCGGGGTGGTGACCACGGCGCCGAGGAGCACGCTGTAGCAGTTGGACATCACCTCGCCGGGCGTCATGCGCCGACCGTCCACCTCCGTTGTGATCAAAACGCTGATGAGGTCGTCGCCCAGGTTGCGGCGGCGCTCGCCATAGATGTCCTGGAAGTAGGCGAACAGCTCGCGGTGTGCGTTGTCGAGGGTCGCCTGAGTGCCGCCGGGCAGCTGGTACTCGGGGTCCTCGGCGGCTATAGAGGAATTGAGCAGCTTGGCCAGCCAGGGCCAGTCATCCCGGGGCAGCCCCATGGACGTACCGCTCACGGCGACCGGCAAGGCCAGCATGGCTTCGGCGAAGTCGAACGGTCCGCCGTCCTCAAGAGGTCGCAGGATCTCCAGGACGAACTCGCGAATCATCTGATCCTGGCGCTCGATGGCCTTGATGGCCATGGCTTTCTGGAGCCGGGCGCGCATGATCGTGTGTCGGGGCGGGTCGGTGGCCGCGATCTGCCGGCCGCCCGCCGGGTCCTCCACACCGAGAATGTTCAGCAGCGTGCCGCGCTCGGACGTAAACGTGTGGGAGTCGCGGAGCACCTGGTCGGCGTCGTCGTAATTGGCTACCGACCAGAAGCCGTTGTTCTCGTCCGCCTGCTGCCAGGTGAGGTGGTCCTTCTCGCGAAGTTCGCGCCACAGCGTATGGAAGTCGCCGTGGCTGTAGAGCATGGGTTCGGCCAGGCCCATGGCAGCCTTGCCGACCGGGCAGCCGGGAGCGGGCTGGGCAGGTACTACGGGACGCTCTCGGGCCGCGGCAGAGACCCCGGCGGGTGATTCATCGAGCGGTAGCATCCTCGGCCTCCTGTGGTGACTCGGGTGAGCCCAACCCCTCGCTCTGCCGCAGTCCTTCGGCGAGGTCCGCGATCGTCGGGCGCAGGTACAGCGTCCGTGCCGGCAGGTCGACGTTGAAGTCGCGCTGCAAGGCGGCGAGCAGCTCGGCGGCCATCAGTGAGTGCCCGCCCAGCTCGAAGAAGTTATCGGTGGAGCCAATGGGCTCCACGTCGAGGGCGTCGCTCCAGCTCTCGGCCAGACGGCGCTCCAGGTCGTCGGCCGGCTCGACGTACTCGTTCCACACGTTGCGTGGGATCTTGGCCGAGGGCAGGGCGCTTCGGTCGACCTTGCCGTTCGCGTTGAGCGGGATCTCCGGCAAAGCGAGGATTGCCCAGGGAACGAGGTGGGCGGGCAAGACCGCCGATAGCTTCTCGCGGAGGCTCGCGCCGAACGCCACGGACTCCTCAGCGGTCATTCCGCCCACGGCGACGTATGCGACCAGCCGAGTGTCGCCGGCCCCGTCGGTGTGGGTGAGAGCGGCCGCCTCCTCGACCCTGGGATCCTTGAGGAGTTCCGTCTCGACGGTGCTGGGTTCGACCCGATAGCCGCGAATCTTCACCTGGCGGTCGGCGCGGCACAGGAAGTCCATGTTGCCATCGGGCAGTTCGCGCACGATGTCACCGGTGCGGTACATGCGACGGCCGGGTTGGGGACCGTAGATGTCGGCGACGAATTTCTCGGCAGTGGCGCCCGGCTTGTTGAGGTAGCCGATGGCCACGCCTTCGCCGCCGACCCACAGCTCGCCCCATTCGCCCGGCGGCACGGGGCGCATCGCTTCGTCGAGGATGGCGGCGGCGGTGCCGTGAATGGCAGTGCCGATCGGAACGCGCTTCTCGTCGCTGCTGGTTCGGGTCGTCCAACAGGTGGTGAACGTGGTGTTCTCGGTAGGACCGTACCCATTGGTGAACGTGAGGTGCGGATGCGCGGCCAGGACCCGGCGGACGTGGTCCGGGGAGAGGACGTCGCCGCCCGCGAGGAGGTGGCGTACGGTGCCCAGGCCGTCGAGGTGGTGGGCGACCAGCTTGTGGAAGAGACCCGAGGTCAGCCACAGGATGGTGACGTTCTCGTCGTGGATGGTCTTGACGATCTCGTCCAGGTCCGCCCGGCCGGACGGGGCGAGGGCGAGTCGGCAGCCCTTGACGAGCGCGGTCCAGATCTCGAAGGTCGACACGTCGAAGCCGACGCGGGTGATCTGCAGGAAGACGTCGTCGGGGCGTACGTCGATCCAGTCTGGTGTGTCGACGAGCCGGAAGATCGCGCGGTGCGGGACCACGACTCCCTTGGGCACGCCAGTGGATCCAGAGGTGTAGCAGACGTAGGCGGGGCTGTCCGGTCCGATCTCGGCGGCGGGCAGCAGTCCGGGCGCGGAAGCGGCCGGCTCGGCAGGTTCGTCGATCGAGAGCACGTGCTCGATGCCGTGGGCCAGCGCTGCGGTGCTGGAGTCGACTACGGCGAAGCGGGCCCGCGCGTCGTCGAGGATGCGCGCGCGCTGCTCGGCTGGCTCGGCCGGGTCGAGGTACAGGTAAGCGCCGCCCGCCTTGAGTATTGCGGTCAGGACGATCATCAGGTCCATAGAACGGTCGAGCATGACGGCGACGACGCTGCCGCCGCCGACCCCGCCCGCGCGTAGCCGCCGGGCCAGGGCATCGGCGTCGGCGTCGAGCTGCCGGTAGCTGAGGCTGCGGTTGTTGTGGCTGATCGCGGTCGCCTCGGGGGTTCGCGCGGCTTGCTCTGCGACCATGTCGTGCACACAGCGCGGCGAGCGAGCTGACTGAAGGCTGCCCATCACTGCTCCCTACCTTGTGATTCTCTACTCGGCTCTGCGTCACCGATGCCGGGCTGACTCAACGGGAAGCGGAGACCACCGCGGGGGCCTGCCGCACGCTGAGGGGGCGGAGGTCGGTCCAGTTCTCGTCGATGTAGTCCAGGCAGGACTGCCGGGTGCCTTCGTGGACGGACGCCCAGCCAGCCGGAATGTCCAGTTTGACTGGCCACAGCGAGTGCTGTTCCTCGGCATTGACGAGGACGGCGAAGGTCCCGTTGGAATCGTCAAAGGGATTCATTTCATGGGCTCCTTGAATGGACGGCTGAAAGTGGAGCGGGCCGGGCCGGAATGCCGCACCGTGGATTCAGCGAGGGCGCCCTCGCTGCCGGGAAAGCCGACGAACTGCGCACACCAGTCGCCAAATTACTGTTAGACGTCGAGCTGACGCTACCCGTACGGCACTCTCACGTGGTGTCACTTGAAAGGAGGACATCCGGTCCGGAGCACAGCCTCATCCCACCTTGTGCACCCAGGCTCTGGGGTCCGGCAGTCGCCCGTACTGGATGCCGAGCAGTTCCTCGCGCAGCCGTCGGGTGACAGGTCCCGGCCCTCCGTCCCCGATGGTCCACCCCTTGCCTCCGGCTCCCTTGATCCGACCGATCGGGGCGATGACGGCCGCCGTCCCGCAGGCGAACGCCTCGGTCATCCTCCCTGACGCGCACAGCTCCTCCCACTGCGGCACGGAAATAGGCCGTTCTTCGACTTCCAGGTCGAGTTCCGGGGCCAAGCGGAGCAGGGAGTCGCGGGTCACGCCAGGCAGCAGTGTGTCCGTAAGCGGGGGCGTGACGATCCGCGGTCTGCTCCCGCCCTTTTCGCGAAGGACGAAGAAGACGTTCATGCCGCCCATTTCCTCCACCCAGGTGTGCTCCGTCGAGTCCAGCCACACCACTTGGTCGCAGCCCTCGGCCACGGCCTGGCGCTGAGCTGCGAATGCGGCTGCGTAGTTGCCGCCGACTTTGGCGGCGCCGGTGCCGCCGGGCGCCGCCCGGGTGTACTCCTCCGACAGCCACACCGTCAACGGCCGCAGCCGTTCGCCGGCGCCGAAGTAGGCGGCGGCAGGTGAGGCGAACACCACGAACAGGTAGCTGTGCGAGGGGAGCGTGAACCCCAGCTCGTGCTGGGTGGCGATCATCAGGGGGCGCAGGTAGAGGCTCTCACTCTCCCCGAAGGGGACCCAGGCGGCGTCTTGTGTGACCAGCAGCTCAAGAGCCTGCAGAAAAGTCTCCTCGGCGATGGTAGGCATCGCGAGGCGATCGGCGGAGCGGTTGAACCGGGCTGCGTTGACCCACGGCCGAAACAGCGCAATGCCGCCACCGTCCTGCCGATATGCCTTCATGCCCTCGAAGCACTCCTGACCGTAGTGGAACACAGAAGCGGAGGGGTCGAGACTGATCGGGCCGTACGGTTCGAGTCGCCCGTCGTGCCAGCCGTGCTCCTCATCCCAGCGCACGGTCACCATGTGGTCGGTGAACGTCCGGCCGAAACCGGGTGAGTTGAGGGCCGCCTCGCGCTCCCCGTCCGGCACGGGCCGGTCACTGGTGCGGATCTCGAAGTCCACCGGCTGACCACCTACTTCCTGGCTGAACTTGGGACGAGAAGACCTCTGATGTGGCTCCGAAACTACCTGCGGCAGGTCGGCGCCGGAGCGTCACATAAAAGGACGACAGGCGGAGGCGGGTCCGATGAAGAAGGCTGATCACAGCCCCGGAGTGTTCCCGGTATGTTTGGTTTCACCATGGAATGCCGTGAGGGGTGCGGATGCGGTTGGGGTCCGTGTGAGTGCGTCGGGCACTGGCGGCCTTGGTGAAGCCAGCGGCGCAGCGGGTGCCGCGGACGATGTCGCCCAACGTGGCCACGACGGGGGGCGTGGGTGCGCAGGTGCGGGCGATTCGTCGAACGTGACGTCTCTGATCCACTGCGCGGAGTTTTCGATGTGTCAAGCAGACTGCAGCGGTGTGTCGTCATCGAGCTCGACGAAGCGAGGGTGGGCTCTGGACGTGCGTCCTCGTGTCTTGGCGGGGTGTTCTTCGAGTTGGGTGATCGTCTCGGGTGTGGCCCGGAGGATCCAGCGGTGTGGGTGGCGTGTTTCCCACCAGCGCTTCCCACGCTGGCGCAGCTCCGACAGCGACCGCCGCATCCTCACCGGCCAGAGCTTTGGCGACCTCGCCCCATGACAGCCGCTCGACCTCACGCCGAGTCGAAGGCCGCCCCGACGACCTGATTGGTGACCGCCGCGTCAGCTCTGCCATTCAACCCGCTGGTCGCCCCACAACACAGCTCTCTGATCAGGATTGTTGCTACGACTGGTTGAACCCGGTCATTACGTATCGAGTCAATTCGCCGATCCGTGTGCGACGAGTTGGGAGACCCAGCCCATAGGCGTGGGTTCGCACGAGCGAGGACAACGCCGCCTGCGAGTCCTTCCACGCCTCCTTGAAACGGGAGATCCTCAAGGGCTCCCGCCGCCTCGCCTGAGCGGACATCTACCGACGGACGGTCGTACGCTGGCTCGCCCGATACAACCCGTGGCGCCAGAACTCCGCCGGCGGACAGCTCATCCCGGTCGCCTATGAGAGGCAATCGAGTGCGCCCAAACTCGCCGCATAACAGGATGAAATGGTGTCCACTCTTCCGGTGGTTGTCCCGTTTGGGGTGTCCCCCTGCACGGCGACCCCGGAGGACTTACCTCCATCTCCTGCACAGCACCGCTTCCAGAGGCTGTTACACCAACGCCTCCTTCAGCATTCGTGGCACACGATCTGCGACTTCTCGTCGACGCAGAGCACGATGGCACGCTCGGGCGGATCAAGGTAGAGGCCTACGGCATCGCGAACCTTCTCGATGAACTGCGGGTCCTTGCTCAGCTTGAAAGAGTCGACCGGTGGCGGCTTGAGCTGAAGGCGCGGCAGATCCGCATGATGGTCCACTGGCTCAAACCGCTCTGCTTCGACATCTTCCGGGTGGACCAGTGAGAGGCGCCCTTCTGCGTCTTCCGCGTCCACACGATCACGTCCTTGACCTGCTCGTCCGTCACCGATCCCGCGAACCCCGGCCGCTTCTCATCGGCCAGGCCCTCAAGCCGGTTGGCCGCGAACCGCTTGCGCCACGTGGCCACCGTAGTCGGGTGGACCCCGAGGTCGGAGCCCACCTGGGTGTTCGACAGCCCGTCAACACACGCGAGGACGATCCGGCGCCGCAGCGCAAGGGCCTGCGCGGACATCGCCCGCCGCGACCAGCGCAGCAACGCCTCACGCTCGTCATCCGTCAGGACCACTTTGACCGTCGGCAGGACTCGTGCGCGCCATGAGCCCAGGATACTTCTACGGAACTCCCAAGACTCAGGACACTAGCCAGCCACCGATTCGGCCATAGCGACGGCGACCTTGCGGGGCGGAGTGAAGGGCTCGCGGGCGTGGGCAGTCAGCATGTTGTCGAGCATGACCACGTCGCCCTCCCGGTAGTCGAATCGGGTCGAGGCCTGGCGATAGCAGTCCCGCACGTGCGCCATCACTTCGTCCGGGATCGGGCCGCCGTCGCCGAAGTAGGTGTTGTTGGGCAGTTCCTCGGAGGCGAACAAGGCTTCGAGGCCGACGCGGACATCGGGTGACAGGGTGGAAAGGTGGAACATGGCCGCATGGTTGAACCAGACGGACTCGCCGGTGTCCGGGTGGGTCCGGACCGCGTCACGGACCACCCGGGTGCGCAGGGTGCCACCGCCGAGCCATTCGGCCTCGATCCCGTTGGCCGCGCAGTAGGCCGTCGCCTCGTCGCGGCTGGTCGTCTCGAAGACGTCCTGCCAGGGTAGGCCGAAGCCCGGGCCGAAGTTGCGGACCAGCATCCAGCGCCGGCGGGTGAACTCCGTCAGTACCCCCGAGTCGAGCAGCCGGAGGATTTCCCGGCAGTCGGCGAGCGGGGTCGCCCCGCGATCGCGGGGCGGCTGGACGCAGTAGAAGAACAGGGTCATCGGCCAGGAGGCCTGGTACGAGTTCTCGTTGTGGAAGAAAATCTCCTCCCGGGACGGGTGCTCGGTCGAGGTGTAGACCCCGCCCTGGATCCGGCTGCGCGGGGACGACTTCTCGTGGTAGGACAGCGGCGGGCCAGCCAGAAGGCGGACGGTCTCCTCGAAATCTTCGACGCCCTGCAGTTCGAAGCCACGGAACAGCACGGCACCGTAGGTGCGGACTAGCTTCCGCGTCTCTTCGCGGTGCCCCCGGGCGTGGTCGACCAGTAGGGACGGCATCCGATTCGGCTTGATCAGGTACGGGAGGGTCATCGTACGCTCACCGCCTGCGGGGACTGCCCAAACTCCGACTCGGGCCCGGCCTCAAGGGCGACGCACAGGGAGCGGATGGTCGGGTGGTCGAGCAGCATCCGGCTCTCCAGCCGGATGCCCAGCTTGGCCGCACGGCCAGCCACCAGCAGGTTGGCGACCGAATCGCCGCCGACGTCTAGGAAGTGGTCGTCGATGCCGACCTCGCGCAGGCCGAGCACCTCCTGCCAGATCCCGGCCAGCGCCTCCTGCAGCGGGGTGACGGGCGGGGCGCTCGGCCCGGCGCCCTCGACAGGGACGTCCGGCAGCCTGGAGCGGTCTACCTTGCCGTTGGCGGTCATCGGCAGGGCGTCCATGGACACCACCGCCGAGGGCACCAGGTAGGAGGGCAACACCGAGCAGGTCCAGGACCGGATCGCCTCCGGATCCGGCTCCGTCCCGGGCCGACCTGTCACATAGACGATGATCCGACGGGTTTCCCCGATGTCCCGGACCACGGCGACCGCGGCAGCCACCTGCTCGTGCTGGTGCAGCATCGCTTCAATCTCCGCCGGGCTGACCCGATAGCCGTTCACCTTCGCCTCGTCGTCCAGCCGGCCGACGAACTCCACTGAGCCGTCCTCCAGGTACCGGCCCGCGTCGCCGGTCCGGTAAAGTCGACTGCCCGGCGGCCCGAACGGGTCGGGGACGAAGCGCTCGGCCGTCAGTCCGGGCAGCCCAGCGTACCCGCGTGACACGCCCGTTCCCCCGATGTGGATCTCTCCGGTGATGCCCACTCCGGCGATCCGCAGCTCCGGATCCAGCACGTACTGGCGGAGATTGGCGATCGGCCAGCCGATCGGCACGGCCGGTCCGGCGGGGAGCATGTCGGACACGAAGGCGACCGAGGAGCCGACCGTGGTCTCGGTCGGACCGTACTCGTTGACCACGCGCAGCTCCGGCATTTGCTCCAGCCACGGGCGCACGATCTCGGTCGACAGTGCCTCCCCGCCGACCACGAAGGTGCCCACCTTGGGCGTGTGAAAGGACAGCGGGAGGGCCTGCTCCAGCATCTGCAGATGTGCCGGGGTGAGCTTGAGCAGGTCAAGCCGCACGCCTTGGCGCAGCAGTTCGGCCAGTTCGTCGACGCCCTGGCCGTCCGGGACGATCCGGACGGCGGCGCCGGTGACCAGCGGAGCAAGCAGGCTGGTGAGCGTCAGGTCGAAGGTGAGCGGGGTGTGCAGCGCTGAGCCCTCGGGCTCGCCGGTCAGGTAGCTGCGGGCGGCGAAGTCGACGTAGTTGGCGAGCGCCTGCTGCTCGATCAGCACACCCTTCGGTCGGCCGGTGGAGCCGGAGGTGTAGAGCACGTAGGCTAGGTGGTCCGGACGGACCGGGGCCGGCTCCAACGCACGGCCGCCCCTGTGGTCCACGTCCAATACGGGGATCGCCAGGCCATCGAAGAATCCAGCGGTCCTGGCGTCGGCGATCACGCCGCAGGGGGCTGCGTCCGCGATCACGTCCCAGATCCGCCGCTTCGGCCATTGCGGGTCCACCGGCACGAAGGCAGCGCCGGCCCGTAGCACCGAGAGCACGGCGGCGACCAGGGCGGGCGAGCGAGGGAGGCAGATCGCGACCCGCTGCTCCGGCCGGGCACCGATCGAGTGCAGTCGGCCAGCCAACTCACCTGCCCAATCGTCGAGTTCCGAGTAGTTGAGGTCGCCGATCCCAGTCAGCAGGGCGGCCCGCTCGCCGTCCCGTTTGGCCCAGCGCGCGAAGCGCCGGTACACCGGCTCGGCGGCCGGAACGGCGGGACCGGCGGACAGTTCGGCCAGCCGCTCCGCCGTGGCGGTCGGTGGGGCGCTCTGGTGGTGCACGGCTTGCAATGCAGACTCCTCTTCCTCGCACGGCACGTTCTGACGGGCCGTTCGTTCCCAAACGGGGGATCGGCGACTTGACTTGGCCATTCGGTCACTCGGCTGTTTGTGATCGACCCAGCGGTTCAGCGCCCCGACTCGGGCCGCATTTCGAGGATGCAGCACTTCAGACCCCCGGCTTTGAGCAGGTCGGTGGTGTCCACTCTGACCGGACTGAAGCCTCGCTCCCAGAGGTGCTCATCAGGCCGACTGCAGCTGCCGGCAACACCACGTTGTAGTCGACCGGTAAAGGCTTTGAGGCGAACACCGCAGCGTTCTGGGCGTCCGCGTGGATCGCGCTACCGAGCGGCCACCCGGGGTGAAGGCCTCCGGGAAGTACACGATCTCGGTGTCATGCAGCATCGACAATGCAGTGTTCACGTGGTAATGGTCGGGATTGGCTAGGCCCAGCGAGGGGAGCGGCAGCCCGAGGAACTCCTGCGCCTCGCAATGCGAATGCGGGTCAGTGCGGATGCTAATACTCGCCAAGACGCGCTCCACCGACAGGCAGTCGCCGTCGCCCTCGCTGACGAACGCGAGCCACAGCACCTTCCGAGAGCCATGCTGGACGAACCAGTCCAGGTAGTTCGGCCCTTTATCGGTCCGCTCCATGTGCCGGAACCGGGCCCCGAGGACCTTGCCGCCCACCACCGTCGCGCCGTTGGTCGCGAACACCACGTCCGGCAAACGCGGCACCGGCTCGATCACCCTGCTACGCCAGCACAGTAGAAGTCGGCGCGGGGTGACCCTTCGGGCCGTCGGCCGTATCGGCGCGGATCGAGTACCCGCCATTGGACAAAGGGATCTCCTCTGCGATGGTGGCTTTTAGGACAGGACAAAGAGTTCCGGTTCACCGTGCGGGCCGCGACCCCGACGAGGGTCGCACGAGGAGACGATCGCGGAAATACCGCCACTGCAACGGTCCTGACATATCATAGGCAAGCCCACAATCACCCGAGCCTAGCAGTCGACCTGGCCGTTGTCCCGGGCGTTCATGTCACCGTCGGCCGACCGGCACTCCGCCGCCCTGCCCGGCCGGGAGGCGGTTCACCGGAGCCGCACCGGCGACATAACAGGCACTATCACTCCCTTACCTCTCCAACTGCCCTAGGGGGCATTGATCCAGGGTCTTGACTTACCAGGGCGTCAGTCAATAGTTTGCGCCGGAGTGCTCAGTTGCCCCAAACCACACGATCACGGATCGATGTCGCCCGAACTCCACCGGAATTCGAGCGAGCCCCGAGAACGAAAGGTCGGCCGCCGGATGACGAACCAGGAGGCCGGGATCGGGACTCCGGCAGAGGGGCAACTCTCCACCGTCCACGAAATCCCACTCGCACTCTCCCAGGAACGACTCTGGTTCCTACATCAGCTGCATCCGAACGTACCGGTGTACAACGAGCCGAAGGCCTACGGAATTACCGGCGAACTCGACATTGCGGCGCTGACCGAGGCGATCCGGGCGCTGGTCAGGCGACACGAGCCGCTTCGGACCGGCTTCGCTGTCCGGGGCGACCGTCCAGTCCAGCAGATCGTCGATGAACTCCCCTTCGAGCTCCCGGTCGAGCAGTTCGGAACGGATGCCGACGCAGCGCTCAGACGGCTTTCCGAGGAGGCCTCGAAGCCGTTCGATCTGAGCCGACCGGGGCTTTTCGATATCCGCCTAGCGAAGCTCTCCGACACTCACCACATCCTGTACCTGAACCTCCACCACATCATCACGGACGGCCTTTCTACCCGGCTGATGATCGATGAAATCGGCCGCTCCTACGCGAATGCCAGGAAAGGGCGTCCAGCCGTTTCTGAGCCGCTTCCCATCAGTTATTCACTATATTCGGTGCGGCAGCGCGAACGCCTCACCGGCGAGACCGCCGAGGCCCAGTTGGCGTACTGGGAGTCAGCCCTGTCCGGCGTTCCCCGCCTGCTCCGCCTGCCCGTCGACCGGCCGCGCGGGGCCACCCAAGACTTCACCGGCGACAACGTCCGCTTTAAAGTCTCCGATTCGTCCACACAATGCCTCAACGAGGTTGCAAAGCGGTACAACGTGTCGCACTACATGGTTCTGCTCGCGGCATTCGGCCTCCTGTTGCACCGCTACTCGGGACAGCAGTCCCTCGTGGTCGGCACCCCCGTCGCGAACCGGCCGGACGCGGGCCTAGAGCAGGCCCTCGGATTCTTCGCCAACATCCTTCCGATTCGCAGCACCCACACCGCCGGACAGACCTTCGCAGACTATCTGGGCGTGCTGCGCGAGACTTGCCTGGAGGCTTTCGCCCGCCAGGAGTCACCGTTCGACCGGATCGTCCAACGACTCGGCCTGCAAGGCGAACTGAGTCACGCTCCGCTGGTGCAGACCGTCTTCGCCTACAACCACGCGCACCACCGGCCGCAGCTCGAGGGCCTGGACGTCCGCCCGGTCGAGCTGCGTACCGCGACCGCCCGCTACGACCTCGGCCTCTATCTGGACCGCTCGCCGCGGGGCGGCTTCGACGGCCGGTTCGAGTTCGGCACCGCGCTGTTCGACCGCACCACGGTGGCCCGGCTCGCCGAGAACTACCGGACGCTGCTGGACGAGCTGCTGGCGGACCCTGAGCGCCCGCTCGAAGCGTACGAGTCGTGCTCGCCCGCTGAACACACGCTTATCTCCCGCTGGAACCGCACCGGGGCCGACTTCCCGACCGAGCTCTGCGTGCACGAGCTTGTCGAGGCTCAGGCAGACCGCACCCCGGATGCCGTCGCAGTGAGCGCGGCGGACGGTGAGCTGACCTACCGTGAACTGGACCGCCGTGCCTCGGCGCTGGCCGAGCACCTGCGCGGGCGTGGGGTCATGGCGGACCAGTGCGTCGGCGTTTTCATCGAGCGCTCGGTGGCCCTGGTGGTGGCCCTGCTCGGCGTCCTCAAGGCCGGCGGCGCCTACCTGCCGCTCGACCTCGCGGCGCCCCGCGGACGGCTGGAACGGATTCTGCGCGACGCCCGGGCTCGGGTGGTGCTGACCGGTGGCGTGCCGCTGGAGCCGATCGAGGGCGTCGAGCTGATCGGCCCGCTCCCGGACCGCCCCGGCCCCGCCGCCCGGCCGGCGCGCCCCGCGGCCCACCCGGAGCACCTGGTCTCGGTGTACTACACCTCCGGCTCCACCGGCGCCCCCAAGGGCGTGGCCAACCGCCACCGCGGCTGGGTCAACCGGCTGACCTGGATGCAGCGCCAACACGCCCTGCAGACGGGCGAGACGGTGCTGCACAAGACCACGCTCACCTTCGACGACTCCGCCCTGGAGATCTTCTGGCCGCTGTCCGTCGGAGGCCGGGTCGCGGTGCTGCCGCCCGACCGGCACCGCGACCCGCAGGCCATCGTCGAAGCCCTGGTGCAGCACCGCTCGGTGTACCTCCAGGTGGTCCCCAGCATGCTCAACTCAATACTGGACGTGGTGGAGCAGCGCGGCGCTGCCGGACTGGAGTTGCTGCGCAACACCACCTCCAGCGGCGAGGCGCTCTCCCCCGGCACCCTGGCGCGCTTCCGGGCGCTGATGCCCGGCGAGCTGCATAACTCTTGGGGCGCCACCGAGGTGTCCATCGATTCCACCAACCACACCTGCACCGCCGCGGACCTCGACGGCCCGGGGCCGGTCAGCCTGGGCAAGCCGTTCGACAACAACACCGTACACGTGCTGGACGCCTCGCTCCGGCCGGTCCCAATCGGCGTCGTCGGCAACCTGTACATCGGCGGGATCGGACTGGCCCGCGGCTACGTCGGCGACCCCGGCCGGACGGCGGCCGCCTTCGTCCCGCACCCCTTCGCGGTTGGCGAGCGGCTCTACCACACCGGCGACAAGGGCCTGCTGCGCCCGGACGGGCGGCTAGAGTTCGTCGGGCGCACCGACCACCAGGTCAAGATCCGCGGCATGCGCGTGGAACTGGGCGAGGTCGAGGCGGTGCTGGAGCGCCACCCACTGGTGAAGGAGGCGGTCGTCCTGGTCCACGAGGGCGACAACGGGCTTCGCCGCCTGGTCGCGTACGTGACGCCGCTCCGGCCCGAGAAGCGGCCCTCCGCCGAGGAGATGCGCGCCCACGTCGGACAGTGGCTGCCGGACTACATGGTGCCCTCCTTCGTTACCGTCCAGGACCGCTTCGAGGTAAACGCCAACGGCAAGACCGACCGCGGCGCGCTGGCGCCCCCGGAGCGCCTGCTGGACGACGCGGAGGTCCCCGACGACCCCTGCGATGGGCCAGTCGAGGCCTTCGTCGCCGCCATTTGGTGCGACCTGCTCGGCCTGGCCCGGATCGGGGCGCTGGACGGCTTCTTCGCCCTGGGCGGGAACTCTCTGGTCGCCACCCAGTTCGTCTCCCGGGTGCGCCAGCGGGCCGGCATCGACCTGCCGCTGATGTCGGTCTTCAGCAAGCCGACGCTGCGCGAGCTGAGCGCCGAGGTCGAGCAGCTGCTGGTGCGACGGCTGGAGGAGATGACCGAGGCCGAGGCCGGGGAGTTGCTGCGGCAGCTGTCCTGACCTCGGGCACACCCGACCGCCGGCCTGCCGGGCCGGCCGGTCCGACCACTTCTCGACTACGGGGGGACACCGACATGCCTGCCGAGCAGACCGGCGCGGGACTGACCGGACTCAAGCGCGACCTGCTGCGCAGGATCCTCTCCGCCGACGGCGGGCCCGATCCCGCCGAGGGGCTGCGCAGCCGGCCCCGAGAGGGGCGGATCCCGGCCTCCGCGGCGCAACGGCGGCTCTGGTTCATCGACCACCTGAACGAGTCCAGCACCTCCTACAACGTGCCGTTCGCACTGCGGATCGCCGGCCCGTTGCGCGAGGACGCCCTGTGGTGGGCCTTCGACGAGCTACTCGCCCGGCACGAGGCCCTGCGGACCACCTTCGGCTTCACCGGCGATGAGCTGTTCCAGGAGATCGCGCCGTCCGTGCGGGTGACTCGGAACTGCCACGACCTGCGCGGTCTGCCGGAGGAGGAGCGCGGCCGGGCGGCCGAGGAGCTGATCGCCGAGGCGGCCCAGGGGCCATTCCGGCTGGACGGCGAACCGCTGCTCCGCGTGGTGCTGATCCGGGTGCGGGACGAGCTCAGCCACGCCCTGGTCAACCTCCACCACATCGTCACCGACGGCTGGTCCGAGGGCATCCTGTTCCGCGAGCTGGGTACCCTCTACTCGGCCCGAGTACGGGGCTTGGAGCCCGATCTGGCGCCGCCGGGGCTGCAGTACGCGGACTACACCGCCTGGGAGGCCGAGCCCGACGTCCGGGACCTGTACGAGCAGCAGCTCGGCTACTGGCGCGAGCGGCTCAAGGGCGTCCCCGTGGAGGCCGCGCTGCCGACGGACCGGCCGCGCCCGGTCGAACCGAGCATGCGCGGGGCCTCGGTGCCGGTCGCGGTGCCGGCCGACCTCCAGGCGGCACTGCGGCGGTGGGACGGCGGCGACCGGGCTTCGCTGTTCACCGGCATGGTCTCCGTGCTCGCCCAACTGCTGCACCGCTACGGCGGCGAGGACACCGTGGTGATCGGCGTGCCGGTGGCCAACCGGGCCCGCCGCGAGCTGGAAGCGGTGGTCGGGTTCTTCGCCAACACCGTCGCCCTGCGGGTCGACCTCTCCGACGACCCCACCCAGGCCGAGCTGCTGGACCGGGTCCGAACCGTCTCGGTGGAGGCTCTGTCCCACCAGAACGTCCCGTTCAACCAGGTCGTCGAGGCGCTCGGGATCCAGCGTACCCCCGGCACCAATCCGGTCTTCCAGGTCATGTGCTCGGTCAACCAGGCCACTCCGCGACCGGCCCTCGCGGACTGCGAGGTCGAGTTGGTGGACCTGGACAACGACACCGCCAAGTTCGACCTGGAGCTGGTCGTCACGTACGACCGGGACCGGGTCGACTGCCGTTTCGAGTATGCCACCGACCTGTTCGACCGCGCGACCGTGGAACAACTGGCCGGTCATTTCCGGCTGCTGCTGGCCGCGTTCCTGGAGCGGCCGCGGGCCCGGACCGGGGCCGTGGCCCTGGTAGGCGACGGGGTCGGCGGGGTGCCGGAGGACGGTGTGGTGCTCACCGACCGGTACGGACAGCCGCGCCCGGTTGGCGCGTTCGGCGCCGTGACGGTGGCGGGCGTACCGAACGGCCACACCGCCCGGCGGCTGCGCGACGGCACCCTGGAGTACCGGGACGAGCCCTCCGCCGCGGCCACGGACGACGCCGGGGCCCCGGCTCAGGTCCCGCCGGCGGAGGCCCCGCGGACCGGCACCGAGCAGCGGCTGGCCGCGATCTGGAGCCAGGTGCTCGGCGGCGGGACGCCCGGCCGGGAGCAGGACTTCTTCCGCAACGGCGGCGACTCGCTGCTGGCCACCAAGGTGGTGGCCCGGGTGCGCCGGGCCTGGAGCATCAAGCTGTCGGTCCGCCAGATGCTGCGCTCCCCGACCCTGAGCGCGCTGGCCGCCGAGATCGACCGGCTGGCCGCCGAACAGGGCGCGGAACCGACGCCGCAGCCGTCCGGGCCGGGGCCGGTGGCGCGCCCGGCGACGCTGCCGCTGTCGCTCGCTCAGCGCGGCATCTGGTTCAACAACCAGGTCGAGGGCCAACACTCCTACTACCACATGCCGTTGGTCCTGCGCCTGACCGGGCCGCTGGACCGGGCGGCGCTGCGCGCGGCGCTCGGCGACGTGCTGGCCCGGCACGAGAGCCTGCGCACGGTTTTCCCGCTCCGGGACGGCGAGCCGTACCAGGTGGTCCGGGAACCGTCCGAGCCCGCGCTGCCGGTGCTCCCGGTCAAGGCCGGGGATCTCGACGAGGCGCTGCGCGCAGCCGCGGCCCGGCCCTTCGACCTGGGCGGCGAACCGCCGGTGCGTACCTGCCTGTTCGAGGTCGGCCCCGAGGACCACTTGCTGCTGATCGTGATCCATCACATCGCCTGCGACGGCCTCTCCTGGCAGCCGCTCTGCGAGGGCCTGTCGACCGCCTACGCCGCCCGCCGGGCCGGGGCGGCCCCGCGCTGGGAACCGCTGCCGCTTCAGTACCCGGACTACGCCCTGTGGCAACGGGACGCGCTGGGCACCGCAGCGGACCGCGACAGCGGGCTGGCCCGGCAGCTCGCGCACTGGACCGAGCGCCTGGCTGGGCTGCCCGAGGAACTCCCCCTGCCGACCGACCGGGTGCGCCCGGCCACCGCCGATTACCGGGGCGACACCGTCCCGCTCGCCGTCCCTGCGCCGCTGCATCGGGCGATCGGTGAACTGGCTGGCTCGGCCGGGGCCAGCGTCCACATGGTGGTGCAGGCCGCGCTGGCCGCACTGCTGACCCGGATGGGCGCGGGCGAGGACATCCCGCTGGGCACGGCGGTCGCGGGCCGTGCGGAGGAGTCCCTGGAGCGGCTGGTCGGTTGCTTCATCAACACCGTCGTGCTGCGCACCGACACCTCGGGCGACCCGACCTTCGCCACGCTGCTGGAGCGGGTGCGGGAGACCGACCTGGCCGCCTACGCGAACCAGGACGTCCCCTTCGACCTGCTTGTGTCCGCCCTGAACCCGGCCCGCCAGCCGGGCCGCAACCCGCTGTTCCAGGTCCTGCTGTCAGTCGCGGGCAGGCCCGAGGCCAGCCCGGCGCTGGCCGGGCTGCGGGTGGAGCCAGTGCTGTTCGAGCTGCCGGTCTCCCCCTTCGACCTGGACTTCTCGCTGGTCGAACAGCAGGGCGCGGACGGCGGCCCATCCGGTCTGCGGGGGCACGTCACCTACAACATGGCGCTGTTCGACCGGCGGACCGTCACCGCGCTGTCCGAGCGGTTCACCACCCTGCTCGCGTCCGCCGTCGCGGAGCCGTCCCGACCGCTGTCCGAGCTGGAAGTGCTCCCGGCGGCCGAGCGCCGACAGATCCTGGAGGACTGGAACAGCACCGGCGACGGCGTCCCGGCGGTGACGCTGGCGGCGCTCTTCGAGGCCGCGGCCGCCCGGGACCCGCAGGCGCCGGCCCTGGAGTACGGCGACACCCGGCTGACGTACCGGGAGCTCGGCGCCCGGGCCGACCGGCTGGCCCGACTGCTGATCGGGCGCGGGGTCGGCCCCGAGCAGTTCGTCGCCGTGGCGCTGCCGCGCGGCGTCGAGCTGGTGGTGGCGGTGCTCGCGGTGGCCAAGGCCGGGGCGGCCTTCATCCCGGTCGACCCCGGCTACCCGGCCGAGCGGATCCGGTTTATGCTGGCGGACGCCCGTCCGGCCCTGGTGGTGACCACCGCGGACTCCGGGCTGCCAGAGACCGGGACTCCCCGGCTGGTGCTGGACGAGGCCGCCACCGCGGAGCTGCTGGGCCGGCAGTCGGACAACGATCCGATCTCCACCGACCGGTCGACCCCGCTCAGCCCCGCTTACGCGATCTATACCTCGGGCTCGACCGGCGTCCCCAAGGGCGCCGTGATGCCGCACACCGGCCTGCTCGCGCTAAGCGACCAGATGGCCGCACGACTGGAGATCAAACCCGGCTCCCGAGTGCTGCAGGTGTCCACGCCGAGCTTCGACGCCTGGGTGCTGGAGCTGCTGATGGCCTTCCCGATCGGGGCGGCGCTGGTGGTGGCTCCGCCGGGCCCGCTGGCCGGCGAGGAGCTGGCGGACTTCTTGCGCGAGCGGCGGATCAGCCACGCCTTCATCGGGCCGACCCGGCTGGCCACTGTGCCCCCGGTTGAGCTGCCCGCGCTCGTCGGCCTGGCCAGCGGCAGCGAGGTGCTGCCCGGCGACCTGGTCGCCCGCTGGTCGCCCGGGCGCAGAATGATCAACATCTACGGTGCGACCGAGTCCACGGTCATCTCCACCACCACCGGCCCGCTCTCCAGCGACGGCGTGCCCACCCTGGGCGGACCGAACCTTGACGCCCGGGTGTACGTGCTGGACGAGGCACTGCGGCCGGTGCCCCCGGGCGTGCCCGGTCAGGCCTACCTGGCCGGCACCGGGCTGGCCCGCGGCTACCTGCACCGCCCCGCGCTGACCGCCGACCGCTTTGTGCCCTGCCCGTTCGGGGCGCCGGGCCAGCGGATGTACCGGACCGGGGACGTGGTGCGCTGGACGCCGGACGGCGAACTGCTGTTCGTCGGCCGGGCCGACGACCAGGTCAAGCTGCGCGGCCTGCGGATCGAGCTGGGCGAGGTCGAGTCGGCGGTCGGCTCGCACCCCGCGGTGGCACACGCCGTCGCCGTGGTGCGCGGCTCCGCGGGGGGCGACCGGCTGGTCGCGTACGCCGTGCCGATGGCCGGGACGGCGGTGGACGGCGCCGCAGTGCGCGAGCACACCGCTCGCGCACTGCCCGACTTCATGGTGCCCGCGGCGGTGGTGGTGCTGAACGCCTTCCCGCTGCTGCCCAACGGTAAAGTCGACCGCAGCGCGCTGCCTGCCGCGCCGGAGCCGGAGGAGGAGTACACGGCGCCCCGCACGCCCATCGAGGAGACGCTCGCCGGGATCTGGCAGAGCACCCTCGGGGGCGAGCGGATCAGCGTACACGCGGATTTCTTCCGGATCGGCGGGCACTCCCTGATGGCCACCCAGATCCTGAGCCGGATCCGCTCCTCGCTCGGGGTCGCGGTCTCGCTGGTGCGGTTCTTCGAGCAGCCGACGATCGCCGAACTGGCCGTCGAGGTGGAGCGGACCGGGCAGGTGGGTGCGGCGGAGCCGGCAGTGGTCCGACGCCGTCAGACCCTGCTGAACGACGCCGCCCGGCGGGAGTGACCGGGCAGCAGGCTCCGCGAGACTGACGGACCGGCCCCCAGCGGAAGCTGGGGGCCGGTCCGTCAGTCTCGTCCTTGCGGAAGCGGATCGGGTGCCGTGTGAGCAGGCAGGTGGCCGACATGGCGGGGCTGAAAGGGTAGGCGGGTGGGGTGTTCAGGCGGCGAGGTCGAGGATGCGGGGTTCGTCGAAGGTGCCGGTGCGGATCATCGCGTGGATGACGTTCACGCGTTGGCGGGCGCGCCGGGGCACGGCCTGGGCTCTTCGCCCAGTGAGCATGGACACCAGAGTTCCGGTGATCAGGAGGACACTAGCCGTGTAACGCGAGACTGTTACGCACAGTTCTGTGGGAGCCTGGGGGTGCGATTCCCCGGGCGACCCGACCATCAGCGTCGCGGACCCTGCCGGCGGACGGCTCGGCCGGGTGCTTCTTGTGCGCGTAGTAGGTAGAGGGGGGCGATCTTGCGGTCACCCTCGCTGAGCGTCCTGCAGATCGACTCAACACCGCCGAAGGCGTTCCGGTGCTCGTCGATGAACGCTGAGCGACCTCCGCCGCCCCTGGGAGAGGCCACGTCCAGCGAACCGGCTCACCCCGCCGGCGTCCGCCGGGGGTTCCGACACCTCCCCGCGACCTCCACCCGCCCCGCAGCAGTGCTGAGACGATCAAAGCCCGGCCCCGGGCGCCCGCTTGGCTCGACAAACTGCAGGCCAGCGCCATGCCACGAGCCCGGAAAAACCGTGAAGCACCTTGAAACCTGAACAGGACATCTCCACATAAACGAGGATTAAGGTTAAAAATCAAGCTACTGATGCCCTACCGCTACTTGGGCTCAACCACGATCGCAAGCTCGGCGAACGCGGCGTCCAGGGCCGTGGTCACCTGCTCGGGGCCCTCCCCGACCGCGATCACGTGCCCCAGCCGGTCGTACGCCTCCCGGACAGGCCGCACCGGGCGGCCGACGGCCGCCGTCACGGTGACCCGCTCGACTTCGGCGACGGCGCCTGCCCGCTCGACACCCTCGACCGAGGCCAGCCGGCCCTCCTCCGCGGCGATCAGGAAGCGGATGCCGGCGGAGCGGGAGCGCTCCGGCGTCAGGTTCAGCGGCAGTCCGGCGGCGGCGCGGATCTGCTGGCCCAGTAGGTCGATGCCGGTCGCCGGCCGGATCAGCTCCGGGATCATGCCGCCGGCCAGCCGGGCATTGATCTCGATGACAGTCGGCCCGTCGGCGGTGAGTCGCAGCTCGACATGTGCCGGGCCCCGGGTCAGTCCGACCGCCTCCAGGCTGCGCCGGGCAGTATCGGCCATCGCCGTCGCCCTCTCCGGGGGCAGGACGGCCGGGAAGAGGTGCCCGGTCTCCACGAAGTACGGCAGCTCGCTGACGGTGCGCTGGGTGATGCCGACGCAGTGCGCCTCGCCGTCCGCGAGGAACATTTCCGCGCTGAACTCCGGCCCGGTCAGGAACTCCTCCACCAGCACTCTCCGGGCACTGGCCTGGCCGCGCACGTTACAGGTGACCGTCAGCAGCTTGCGGACCTGCTCCGTCGCGGTGGCGACGTCCCCGCACCACAGCACCTCGTGTGAACCGGACTCGTCGACCGGTTTGACCACGCACGGCAGGCCCACCGTCGCGACCGCCGCTGCGACCTCGGCCGGGTCGCGGACCTCAGCGAACCGGGGCTGGCCCACCCCGTGCGCCAGCAGCATGCGACGGGTCGCCGACTTGTCCCGGCAGACCGCAAGCGCCGCTGCCGGGTTGGCCGCCACCCCGAGCCCCTCGGCCAGCGCAGCCGCCTGCACCAGGTAGTACTCGCTGGTCGTTGTCACGCCCGCCACCTCGCAGTCGCCTGCCGCCTCCTCGGCGGCCTTGCGCAACCCCTGCGGGTCGTCGGTGTCGCAGACCACGACTCGGCAGCCGGTCTCCTCCAGCCCCTGGTAGCGGTCCGGGTCCACTACGAACAACACCGGCTCCAGGCCGAGCCGCACCGCCGTGGTCAGCGCGAGCATGCCGGTGCCGGTGGTGTTGGACTCCACGAACAGCAGTAGCGGGCGGTCCCGGTGGGAGATCTGCGCGTACGACCAGCTGTGCACCGGTTCGCCGTAGCGGACGGGCACCGGCTCGGTCGCCACCGCGGACCGGTCCTTGGTGGCCGCGGTCGCGTCGGCTTCAACCGCGTACACCGTGTCGACGTACCGGTCGCCGCGGTCCGGCATGATGCCGACCAGCCGGGTGCCGGGCGCGGCGTTAGCCGCGAGGTGGGTGAGCACCCGGTAGACCGATCCGGACGTGTTGCCGGCGAAGATCTTCTGCTCCCGGGCCAGCGCCCTGGTCGCGTCGAAGGCCTCGTCGTCGGAGAGCCAGTGCACCTCATCGATCAGCCGGTAGTCGATGTTGTCCGGGTAGAGGCTGTTGCCGAGGCCGGACTGCCGGCGGGTCGGCACGTCGGGCTGGCCGAACAGCACGCTGCCGACCGCGTCGACGCCGACCACCTTCAGTGCGGGGAATCGTTCTAGCAGGGCCCGCGACGTCCCGCACAGCGAACCGCCGCTGCCAACCGAGCCCACCACTACGTCCACCGTCCCGAGGTCGGCGATCAGCTCCTCGGCAAGGCCGCGATAGGCCGCCGGGTTCTGCGGGTTCGAGTACTGCTGCGGCCAAAACGCATCCGGCAGACCGGTCATCAGCTCGGCCAGCAGGTCCAGCCGGGCCGACTGCCAGCTCTGCTCGCCCATCGCCGGCACCACGTGCACCTCGCAGCCCAGGGTGCGCAGCTTGGCCAGGGTGATCGGGTCGATCCGCGGATCGGTCACGATGTGCACCGGGTGGCCCATGTGGGTGCCCACCAGCGCCAGCCCCAGCGCCATCGTCCCCGAGGAACTCTCCACAATCGGGGCGCCCGGCTTCAGCGTCCCGGACCGACGGGCCTCGGTGACGACCTGCCGAGCGACCCGGTCCTTCATCGCGAAGGCGTTCGCCAGTTCTAGCTTGGCGTAGACCTCGACGCCCTCCGGTGCGGGCATCCGCAACCGGACCAGGGGTGTGTGACCGATGGCTTCGACGATCGATTCATGCCGCATAAGCGAGCTCCGTGTCCTGAAGGTTGAGCGCCCGGACCGTAGTCATGGTGCCGGGCAGGGTCGAACAGGCCGCCAGGGCGGCGGCCAGGCGGGGCCCGTGGTCGGCTCGTCCCCGTCCAGCAGGAGGCCCGGCAGGGTGCCGTTGCGCGCACACCATCCCCTCGGCGCCGACTGTTCGGCGAGCACGAGCATCGCCTCTAGGCCGCGCTTGGGCACCAGGCGCTCGTTCAGCACCGCGCTGCGGGTCGTCACCGCCCCCATCCGGGTGAGGGCCCCCGCCCGCACTGCCAGGGCGAGCTCGGCAAGCAGGTCCGAGTGCTCCGCGGGCTGCGCCGGGGAGAACACCTTCGGCACCCGGCTGAGCGCCATCGTGCCCCGCAGTCCGCCCTCGATCACAGCCGACCACGGTCGCCGCCAGGCGGCTGCCGAGGCACTTCCGCATCCGCATCCCGCGGTGCTCGAAGACCACGACCTCGGGGTGCGTCACCCTCTCGGTCGGTTCGATGGGGCGCAGCCAGCGCTCCACCGCGGTCGGCAAGGTGTCCAGGCTCAGGGCCGCCCCCGACTTCCCGCACCGGGCCACCAGCTTGGCCGGGGAGCTGCCCATCCCCTTCCGCCAGGTCGCCATCCAACCGCAGCGCACTGCCGGACGCCCAGCCGCAGGAGGCGAGCATGGCCTCGGCCGCCCCCCGAGTCGTGGTCTTGTGGGAGGGAAACATTCGCAGCGGACCGCCCGGGTCCAGGCGGAAGCGCGCCCGCACCCAGCCGTCGACCGGCAGCGTGGCCAGGAGCTCCTGGCCACCGGGCAGCGCGCCCTGGAGGAACTCGTCGAAGGCGCGGGCCGAGCCGGTCCGCAGGTCGACGCTGGGGCGGGGCAGGCTGCCGAGGGCCGACGTGAGGGCTGGTTCACGGACGGCGGCGGGGCCACAGGCTGGCACGGAGGCGCGGTCAAGACGGTTCCGCCGGGGTGTCCGCCGACGATGCGAGCAGCACCGCGACCCGGTCGGCTGCCGCCCGTACGACAGCGTCCCGCTTGGCCCACCGCCCGGCCAGCCGCTCGTGCTCGGCCAGGAGTTCAGCAAGGGTGGCACGGACCTGGTCGGGGTGGGTCGAGCCGACCGAGGTCTTCGCCCGCAACCCCGCCTCGACGCTCAACGAAGCGGCGAGCAGGGACTCGGCCCCGGCGAGTCGATGCCCGGACTCCTCCGCGATCATCGAGAGCAGTGCCGCGTCCCCGTTGGCCGGCGCCAAACCCTTGTCCAACGCGGCCCTGATGTAGCGGCCCACGATGATCTGTGCCGTGCGCCACGGCACACCCTCCTCCAGAGTCAGACGGTTAGCGAGGGTAAAGCCGCCGAGGAACTCCCTTTCGCAGGCCGCGCGCATCCGGTCCGTACGGAACTCCATCCCGGCGACTACGGCGTGGGCCAGCCGAAGGGTCGAGCGCAGCGACTCCGTCTGCACCCGCAGGCGCGCACCGGCCTCCTTGGAGACCTCGACGGTGTTGGTGTACGGAGTGTTGCGCTGCGCCCCCGCCAGTTCGGCCGCGCTGCCCACCACCAGAGTGCAGCGGCCCCGTATGCGCTCCAGCACGGGGAAATTCTTCTTCTGCGGCATCGCGGCGGAGATCCCAGCGAGCTCGTCAGGGAGGTCCAGGAAGCCATAGGCGCTGCCGCCCCAGGCCATCAGATCGGTGGTGAAGCGGCTGAGCGCGACGGCGAAGTTCGCTGCCTCGGCCGCGATCGCAAGCGCCCAGCCGCGCGAGGCGACGGCCACCAGAGCGTGCGGCTGGGGCCGGGCGAAACCGAGCAGCCCGGCCATCCGGGAGCGGTCCCAGCCGAGTTCCTGGCCCGCCATGCTGCCCGCACCAAGCGGCGAGGCGTCGATCTCGTCGTACGCAGCCAGCAGCCGGCGCACCGCGGTCAGCGTCTCGCTGGACAGCGCGGCCAGGTAGAAGCCGGGGCTGATGACCTGGGCGGCCTGGGCGTGAGTGTAGCCGGGCATCGGCACTTCGACCGTGCCCTCGGCGAGCTCGCGGACCGTCGCGTCGAAGGCGAGCAGGTCGGCGGCCAGCGACCGGACCTGCTCGCGGGCGGACAGGAGTTGGGCGCACACCTGGAAGTCGTTGCGGCTGCGGTCGGCGTGCCAGGCCGCGAACGGCGCGACCGGGCCAGCCGCGACGTGCCGCTCCAGGGCGAAGGAGATGTCCGACATGTTCTCCTGTGGGTTCGCCCGGACGGTTTCTGGGGATACCTCGTCCAGCCGCGCGGCGATCGCGACGATATCGGCCTCGTCGACCAGCTCCATCCGCCGGTACTCCAGCAGCAGCACCTTCTCAATCGCCACGTAGTGCCGCAGCAGGTGTTCGACCTCGTAGGCGAACTGCGGTGCCAGCACCTCCTCATGCCACACCTCGCTCGGGATTCCGACGATCCGACCGCTCACCGTCATGTTGTGCTCCTCAGAAGAACCGATGGGGCCAGCCCGACCCTCACGGGGACCCTCTGACGACGGCCCGGGGCTGCCGGCGGGGAAGGTCGCGGTCCGCTCGTCGTAGGCCGGTCCAGGGGGCTTCCGGCAGCCCCGGGCCCCTGGGAGAGCAGCAGCGCTAACGGCGCGGCCGGTTCGGCGAGGGCGGCGGCAAGCAACGCTAGGTAGTCGTCGAGCAGGCCACCCGTAATGGCGGAGGGCGAACAGTGCGCTGTCGTACACCAACCGGGTGGCGTGGTGGGCGACTCCAAGCAGCAGGTCGTCCTCGGCGAAGCCACACTGGGCGCCGAGTTCCCGGCTCTCCGGCAGGTTAAAGGCCGACGAGTGAGACGGCGGATCCTGGCGTTCGCTGGCGACCTGTGCAACGCCCCGGACCCAGTCGGTCAGCTCGGTGAAATCCGCGCCGCCGAGGGTGTCCAGCCGCAGCACTGCCATGCCAGCCAGGGTGCTGACCAGCGGAAGGGTCCTCGGCAAGCGCCATCCCGAGACGAGCACCCAGATCGCGTGACCCTTACGGCCGGAACTGCCGTGCAGCAGCGCAACATAGGCGGACAGCAGCACCACGGCGGGCGCCGCGCCGGGCTGGTCGGCGCCCGCCCGCAGTGCGGTCGGCAGGCCGGGCGGGGACTCGGACCGGACCCCAGCGCCCACGAAGGCCCGTACCGCGGGGCGTAGCCGGTCCAGCAGGATGCCATGTCCGGGCGGCGGGTCGGCCAGCTGCCCGTGCTGGAATTCATCGTCCTGATGCTGCGCGCGCAGTTCGGCAGCCCTGGGGCTTTGGTGGTGCGCGTAGTTGGCGAAGCCCATCGGCGGCTCCGGGGGCCGGCCCTGCTCCGAGGCGCCGCACAGCTCGGCCGGTTCGGCGTCGAGTTGGAACAATGAGGCTGGGACGCAGACCAATTGGTGGGCGACCAGCACCACCACCCAGTCCGCCTCGCCGAGCCGCAGCGCGACAGCCTGCCACAGCGGTGCCCAGCGCGGGTCGAAGGACCGCGCCGCCGCCTGCTCGGCGAGTTCGACCAGCCGCGCGGCACGCTTGCCGTCGTCCAACTCGCCCAGATCGGTCTCAACTAACTTCACCAGCATGTCAATCCGCGTGTGCTCCACATTCCACAGCTCACCGTCCAGCACGCGCCGCGAGGTGCACAAAGCGGCGTGACGGGCGGCTAGTCCGCCGAGCGCAGTGCGCAGTTGATCCTCGTCGACCATGGGGCCGAGCCGGAAGGTGTCGGTCGCATGCTGGAGCAGCAGCCCTTCGGAGCGACCACCGGTCAACCAGACCAGTTCCTGGCCGTGCGCCGCGCGGGCGATGCGCTCTCCGCGCGCGCCGCGCACGGGTGATCCGGTGGTTCCATCCGCCATCGCAGTTCCTGATCTCGTCGTTCCAACCTGTCGCGGGCTGGGACCTGCCTTCGGAGCCCGACCCGCGGGCCCGTCATGCCACGGGGCCGCCGATCCCGGCGCGAATCGTCCGGCTGATGGCGTCAAGGTTGTCGTCGAGAAAGAAGTGGCCGCCCGACACGATGTGCCGGGTGAATGACTCGGTGGTGTGCGCGGCCCAGCCAGCCATGTCCTCAGGGCGGGCCGAGGCGTCATCGGAGCCGACGAACGCGGTGATCGGCACCGGCACCGGCGGCTCGTCACCACAGTCGTACGTGTCCAGCCAGCCAAAGTCGGCCCGGTAGACGGGCAGCATAAGTTCAAGCAGTTCCGCCTCGTCGAGCACGGAGGCGGGCAGACCACCGCCGCGGACCAGCCGCTCCAGCATCGCATCGTCGGGGAGTTTCGACAGGCCGTCGAAGATGTCGTCACCGCGCGGCTGGTCGGGGCGCGGGCAGCCCGACACAAAGAGGTGGACGGGCAGTTGGGCCCCGTCTCGGCGCAGCCGACGGACCACCTCGAACGCGAGGAGGGCACCCATTGAGTGGCCGAACAGCGCGTACGGCCGGTCGGCGGTGGATGCGAAGGCCGCCGCGATCCGTTCCACCTCTACGTCCGGGGGCTCTCCGATCCGACGCTCCCGGCCCGGCAGGGCCAGTGCGGCGACCTCCACGTCGGGGCCGAGCGCGGCCGCCCAACCAGTGTAGATCGCCGTGGCCCCGCCAGCATAGGGGAAGCAGACAAGTCGGACCGGCGCTTCCGGGCGCAATTCCTGGTATACGAACCATTTGTCGGGGAGTATGTGGCTGTTCATGGGCGACATCCAGAAATTCCAGCTTTTGACCCGAAGTCGTCAAGAAATTCCATGGATCCGAAGCAGCCTTTCCGGAAAAGATGCCAGAACTCATTCGACCCTTCACTGGATCGCCGCTCTCGCCGCCCTGCGGAGGATGGTCATGCCACCTGGTCGGTTTTGCCATCGAGGATAATGAATGGCGTGCCAATCAATCCTGATGACTGTACCTCAGCTGAGTGAACACGCTCAACTGTTGACCATAACCAGTAGCGGCGGGTGGCCGCAACCCATCCCGAAAGGGCCGATTCGACAACCCTCCCGCCGCCGGGAATCGGGGACGCAACTCGCAAGGAACTACTATGGTCGGGTAGTCCGGGGCTGAGAGCCCCCCGGCAAGCCGACAATGCCCCACCCGCGGTTACGGAGCAGGACACACCCGACCGCAACACAATGAAAT
>NZ_JBEXGM010000039.1:64256-69179 GCF_040607335.1 Streptomyces sp. NPDC005303
ACCGAACGCGATGAAGACGATCTCGTCCCGGTCGGGAAAGCCCGCCCCCGAGTCCCCCGGACTACCCGACTGTCCGCCTCCGGCGTTACGTGAGCTCGACTCACCGGACGTCAACTCATTGAAATTCGGTGCCCAGTTGAAGCGCCCGCATGGTGTCGGCTACCTCGCGGTGCAGCCCCGAGGCGCTGTCGGCGAAGCGGTCGATGACCCGCTGCTGGACCTCGGCGTCCTTCTCCTGGCTCAGCTTGAACATGACGTCGGCCTTGGTCACGGTGAAATAGAGGCCGCAGACCGCGCCGACGATCTGCCGGTGGTACTCCAGCGAGGGGGCGAGCGACATGCCCCTCCCAAACCGGTCCTCCAGCGTCTGCCCGGTGGTGTGAACGATCGTCAGGGTCTCTTCGCTCCCGGCGAGTTCGACCGTGCCCTCCAGGTGCACCGCCACGTAGTTCCAGGTCGGCGCGACCATCGCAGCGGAGTAGAGGGCCGGGGTGACGTAGCCGTTCGGGCCGTGGAAGACCAGCTTGGCCGGGCCGCCGCCGTCAGCGGCTAGCTGCTTGAGGTGCGGGTTCGCCCGGGCGAGGTGCGACCACAGGCGCATGCCAAGAAGTGGTTGCCCGGAGCCGGCGCCTGGCGACACGATCACCGGAATGTGGGTGGCATGGGGCAGCGGGTCCCCGTTGCTGGTTAGCACCGCGAGCGGGTGGCGCTCGATGATTCGCAGGGGCCAGTCGTCCCCGTCCACCTGATACAGCTTCGGCGTGAACACGCGTACTCCTCGATGTGAGCCGGCCGCTGGGTCACCCAGACAGCGCTTTGACGAGCATGTCGCCGATCTCCCCAGCACGAACGGCGGAGAGGGACAGCAGAGTCTCAGAGAGCCCGTGGCTGTGCTCGCTGAACCCTTGGACGTAGACCCCACAGCGCACGCTCTCGTCGGTCACCACCCGGTGCTCCCGGTCGAGCCGCAACCGGCCCTGGTTGTCGAGCGCGCAGTGGGGCAGCAGTCCGTCGAGGAAGACCGCCGGGTCGATGCGGTTGTAGCCCGTCGCGCACACCAGCGCTTCGGCTTCAATGATGGTGCTGGTGTTGGAGGACAGCGATTCGACGTCGATCCGCAGGCCGTCCGGAGTTTCCGTCACTTCGCGGATCCGGGAGACATTGTGGAAATTAAGCCGGGGATTTCCGGCCACCCTTTCCAGATATGCCTGCCGGAACAACGACTGCAACAGATCTGCGTCCACCACCGAGTAGTTGGTGCCGGCGTGATAATCGATGAGGCGCTGGCGGACGTCGTCCGGTGCGGTGTAGAAGCGGTCCACTGCGTCAGGGTTGAACACCTGGTTGGCGAACGGGCTGTCATCGGCGACGCTGAACCCGTACCGGGCGTGCACCGAGTGCACCCGGGCCTGCGGGAAGCGGGTGTGCAGGTGGTCGATCGCCTCCGCCGCGCTCTGGCCCGAGCCCAGCACCACGAAGGAGCGTGGGTCCTGCTGGGCTATCCGCTCTACCTCCGGCAGGAACCGGGAGGTGTGCCAGACTCGTGCCGAGCTGGGCAGTTCGGCGGGCAGCCGCGGCTCACTCCCGGCGGCTATCACAAGGCTGCGGGCGCGCTGGACCTGCCGGGTGCCGTCGGCCGCGACGAAGACCACGTCGAGGAACTCGACGCCCTGCTCGCCGGTGACCGGCTCGACCGCCACCACCCGGGAGCCGTAGGAGACGAGATCCGCGAAGCTCTCCGCGACCCACTCCAGGTAGTCGTGGAACTCTACCCGCAGCGGGTAGAAGGACTTGGTGTTGATGAAGTCGGCCAGCCTGCCCTTGGCCTGCAGATAACACAGGAAGGAGTACGGACTCGTCGGATTCCGCATGGTCACCAGGTCCTTGAGGTGCGAGACCTGCATGGTTGCGCCCTCGATCAGCATGCCCCGGTGCCAGCCGAAGCGTGGCTGCGCCTCGAAGAAGCGCGCGGTGACCGGTACCTCGCTGGCGAACTCCGCAATGGCGGCCGCGACGGCCAGATTCGAGGGGCCGAAGCCGACTCCGGCCACGTCGACGATGTCGGTTCCGGCGACCACGCCGGAACGTTGCCGCTCAGTCACGGACTTCCCTGCTCTCTCCCTTTTGGGGATGGCTTTGTCTGGGTTGACGACCAGTCCGGTCGACCGATGATGGTGCTCAGGGCAGCACGCTGATGCGGCTCCTGATCACTCCAGGACACTAAGAGCTGCCCCACCGGCTGTGCAAGCAACAAGGGGAAATCGCCATCGCAGATAGGGAACTTGGCGTTGATGCCAGGGCATCGATGGGGTTCACTCTTGACGGCAAAACGTCACGCTCAATAACATCCGAAGCGTTCGAGGTGGGCGTAGCTGTTCCCCGAGTCGACAGCTCCGCAAGTGAGTTCGTTGCCGGCTATCCGAGCTCCATGTCACTGACTCCTCATCAAGGAGTGCCAACCGCACTAACAAGCGTAAGGGATCGCGCGAAGGGGTCCGCGGCCGCACCATGTTGGATTCATCGGGTATGACTGAGCCGGATCCCCGGCAGGGGTGGTGGAGTCTTGCGAGCCGGTTCACCGTCGTCGCGGCTGCCTCCCCAGCGGCGACCGGCGCCCGCAGCGAGGCCAGGTACCTCGACTACGCCGCCGAATCCACTGCCGCCATGCTGCGCGGACGCGGCATGCGCCGCGGCGACAGGGGCGGTGTCCTGCTGGAGCGCTCGCCGGGCTGGTCGTCCCCATGCTCGGCATCCCCGTCTCGGCAGCCTACGGTCCCACCGAGAACACCACCTTCACCCGCTCCCACCCCGTCCGCGAACCACTCAGCGACCGCGGTGCTCCGAGCGACGGCACCGGCATTGTCATCCTCGACGAACAGCGGGACCCGGCGGCACACCGGATGATGGTCGCCAGCGACTCGCCGATCCACGGTTACCTGCGCCGCCCCATCGCCCAGGCGCTCTCCGCCCACCATCCCGCCATCCGCCGCACCGTGCCACCCCGTCCTCACGGGACGACTCTGGCGGCCAGCGACTGGTCTCCGCCCACCACGAACTCTTCGACTACTTCGCCGAGGTGGCGGCTACGTGCACCCCGCCCAAGACCCTGATTCGGCCTGCTCCAGCAGCTCACCCTCGGGGACCGGACGATCCTGCTCGACTAGGTCTTTTGCATCTGCTACAACGTGGTGCTCGGCGCCAACATCACTGAACCAGGCGCTATCGCGACCATGGTGAACGCTTTCCTGGAGCACCCGGACCAGTACCGGCGGTCGCTCGACGGCGGGGCCTGCGGCGCCGAGGTCATCGAGCTGGTGGAGCGGTTCGCACCAGCCGGCCCGGCCGAGCACCTGGCCTCCAAACTCATTGCCGGGATGAAGCACCTCCCGATGACCGCCCGGCAGCTACCCAGTCCACCCGGGCGAGCTGGTTCGAGCGGACCTGAGCTGACTTGACCTGGTCGAGCCGACCTGGGCTGATCCACCCCGCACCGTGCTGGAACGAAAGGACCCCTGCCGTGATCGAGATGCGCAGTGACACCTTCACACTACCGACGGCCGAGATGCTCACCGCGATCACCGAGGCGGTGCTCGGCGACGACGTCTACGGCGAGGACCCGACGGTCAACGAGCTCGAACGCCGCACCGCCGAGCTGACCGGGAAGGAGGCCGCCTGCTTCTTCCCGAGCGGCACCATGGCCAACCTGGCCTCGATCATGGCCCACGCCCCGCGCGGCACCAAGGCTGTGGTGGGTAAAGAGAGCGACATCTGGCTGTACGAGGCGGGCGGCGCCGCGGTCTGCGGCGGGGTCGTCTACGAGCCGGTGCCCAATCAGCCTGACGGCACCATCGCGCTGGCCGACTTGGCCGCCGCCTTCCCGAAGGACCCGGACGACCCGCAGTTCGCGCTGCCCTCGCTGATCTGCCTGGAGAACACCCACAACCGCTGCGGCGGCATGGTGCTGCCGCTCGACTACCTGGCCGAGGTGCGCCGCTTCGCCGATGAGCGCGGCGTCGCGGTGCACCTGGACGGCGCCCGGGTCGTCAACGCGGCGATTGCCGCCGGCGTGGAGGTCGCGGAGATCACCGCGCACGTCGACTCGGTGCAGTTGTGCCTCTCCAAGGGCCTCGGCGCGCCAGCTGGCTCGGTGGCGGCCGGGAGCCGGGAGTTCGTCGAGAAGGTCCGTAGGCTGCGCAAGATGCTCGGCGGCGGGATGCGCCAGGTCGGGCTGCTGGCGGCCGCCGCCACAGTGGCGCTGGACACCCGGGCCCGGCTTGCCGAGGACCACGCCAACGCCCGGAGGCTGGCCGAGGGCCTGGCGCTGCTCCCTGGGGTGGAGCTGGACGTCAACACGGTCAAGACCAACATCGTGATCTTCAAGGTCACCGACGAGCGCTTTGGCTGGCGAAGCTTCGTCGCCTCGGTGGCTCAGCACGGGCTTGCGGTCAGCGAGTTCGGCCATGGCCGGATCCGCGCGGTGGTCCACAACGGGGTGAGCGCCGAGGACGTGACGGTGGCCGTCGGCATCGTGGCCCAGGTGCTCAAGGACGGCCCCGCTGTGGGCTGAGTCCGCGGCGAGTGAACGATGATGGCACCGCCCCGGCCGGGGCGGTGCCATCGGCCGTTGCGGGTGGGATTCAACCGGTGTGCGTGCGGGACGACTTCTTCGAGCTGGGCGGCCGCTCGTTGAGGCGGCCAGGATCGTGGACCGGATGGAGACCCTCACCGGGCTGCGACTGGGCGCCTATGCCCTCCACAAACGCCCCACGGTGAACGGTTCACGGTCTACCTGCAGGGGAGACATTCGAGGCCGGGGTGTCGTGATACCGGGGGCCGACGACCCGGGTGGGTCGTCATGACCGCCGGCATCACCGGCGCCCTCGGCGAGGCCGCCCCCGCCGCCGGTCAGGCCGCCCCCTTCGC
>NZ_JBEXGM010000040.1:0-62661 GCF_040607335.1 Streptomyces sp. NPDC005303
CTGCGGCCTCAGACTGGCCGGCTGTTTCACCGCTCGAAGTGCGTGTTGGGGGCACTCATTCGGACGGAGCTTTCCTCGCTACGACGCCGGCCGTTTGGTCGGCCCACTCGGTCGCGAGCACGCCGGTGACGAGCAGGTCGACCAAACGGCCGGCGTCGTAGCGGACGTCGTTGCCGGCGCCGATGCAGAGGTTGCCGATGCCGCGCATGAGCATGAACCCGGAGATCTGCTTCATGCCGGTGTCGCCGAGGGCCGCCAGCAGGAGGGCGTCACAGACGGGCACCAGCTGGTCGAGGAAGAACCTGTGCAAATCGTCCGCGCCGTCGACGTCGGCCCCCATGGCGCCGGCGAGCCCGTGCTTGGTGACCAGGAAGTCCACGAACTCGGCCACCCATCGCCGCAGCGCCGCGCTTGGTTCCCCTTCCTCCCGCAGCAGGGCAGGCCCGGCCTTGGCAAGTGCTTCGACCTGGTGACGGTAGACCGCCGCGATCAGGGCCGGGCGCGTCGGGAAGTGCCGGTAGATCGTCCCCATCCCCACACCCGCTTGCGACGCGATCAGCCGCACCGGCGCGTCGACCCCATGCGTGACAAATACGGCTGCCGCCGCATCGAGCAGGACCTGCTCGTTGCGACGGGCGTCGGTGCGCTTGCCGCGCGGCGTCGCGGCAGAGGCGTTCGGGTCGGCGGTCATCGGGGGCGCTTTCGTTCGGAGGATTTGAGAAACGGAACATCGTTCCGTATTATACGGAACGTCGCTCCGCTTTCATTGTGGGCGGCGTCCCCCTTAAACGCAAAGGATCAGGTGCCCCCATGAGCAGCACTCCCACAGCAACCGACACTCCGATCGTGCACGCGCTGGACGAGGTCGTCGGCGCCGGCCACCGGGTCGTCTCCGTCGCCCCCATCGCGCTGGACGCCCCCGGCCGAGCCGTCCCCCTGGCGGTGCGGGTCTCCGCACCCGTGAGCGGTGACAACCTGCCGATCCTGCTGTTCTCGCACGGCAACGGCTGGTCGCTGGACGGCTACGCTCCGCTGACCGCGTTCTGGGCGTCGCAGGGCTTCGTCGTCGTGCAGCCGACCCACCTCGACTCCCGCCGCAACGGCATCGGATTCGACGACCCCGCATTCGGGCAGATCTGGACCGAACGGCACGCGGACCTGGTACGTGTCCTCGACCAGTTCGACACCTTGGAAACAGCTGTACCGGGGCTCGCCGGGCGAGTGAACCGGGACCAGGTCGTCGCCGCCGGCCACTCCTGGGGCGCACAGACGGTCCAGATGCTGCTCGGCGCCCGCATCCTCGATGCATCCGGCCAGGCGGGCAGGGACTATGCGGACGGGCGGATCAAGGCCGGTGTGCTGCTGGCCGCGACCGGGATTGGCGGCGAGGAACTGCACCCGTTCGCCAAGGAGCACTTCCCGTTCATGAACCCCTCCTTCGCCGAACTCACCACCCCAACCCTCGTGGTCGCCGGCGACCACGACCAGTCCAGGATGTCCAGCCGCGGCCCGGACTGGTTCACCGACGCCTACACTCACAGCCCGGGAGCCACCGACCTGCTCACCCTGTTCGGCGCGGAACACTCCCTGGGCGGCATCCCGAACTGGGAAGCCGCGGAGACCACCGACGAGAACCCGGAGCGCGTCGCCGTCCTGCAACGCCTGACCATTGCATATCTGCGCAGCGCGCTGGATTCGTCCGACGCCGGATGGGCCAAGGCCATCTCCGCCCTCGCCGAGGCCGGAACGGCGATCGGCCGCATCGACAGCAAGTAACTCTCCCCCGGGCAGTGCCCCCGTTGCACCACCCGCCATCGGCGGCACTGACGTCGAGCACGGGACACCGGCTCCGTCGAGTGCGTCACCTGTATCACCGGCGGTGGCGTACGGATCAGCTGCTGCCACGTCTCCCGTAAGCCGACCACAGTCAAGGATCAACCGCGATGAACAATTCCAGCCTGCCCTCCGCGACCTCCACCGGCCCGCCGTCCTCGCGCACCCTGGTTGTTGTTGCCCATCCCGACCTGGCCTCCTCCCGCATCACCGCCCGCCTGGCCGAGGCCGTGAGTGACCTCACACACGTCACCGTCCATGAGATCGGTCCCGCCTATCCCGATGGCCGCTTCGACATCGCCCGTGACCAGCAACTGTTGCGCGACCATGACCGGATCGTGTGGCAGTTCCCCTGGTACTGGTACTCCGTCCCGGCAGTGCTCAAGGCATGGATCGACCAGGTCCTCACCCACGGCTTCGCCTACGGCAGCAGCGGCTCCGCACTGCGCGGCAAGACCCTCCAGTTGGTCACCTCAACAGGCGGGCCGGAAGAGTCGTACGCTTCCGTCGATCCCACCTCCCGTTTCACGCTGACTCAGCTGCTGGCACCCATCGAGGCCACCGCCCGTCTGATCGGCATGCGTCTTGCCGAGCCGCTGGTTCTGCACGGGGCCCGCACCGTCTCCGACGAGGACCTCGCCGTGCATGCCACGCGATACCGCGAGCTTCTCAATTCCACCCGACGGGCCGACTGAGCCTCGGACACAAGGCGGTCCGGGCCGGAGTCATAGGGGTGACACCGGCCCGGACTGCTTTCGACTGTACGGGCGCGCGGCTACTCGTCGGGTGAAGGCGTAGCGGCCCAAGAAGTTGACGTGGTCGTACTGGAGTGGGGAGAGGCGAGCGAGTAGTTCATAGGTGGACGGCTTGGTGGATGGGTCCGATGCACTGTGACAGGGGCAGGCCTGTGGCGCCGTGTGTGCGGGCGATGATCTCGGCAGCGATCGAGATCGCTGTCTCCTCGGGCGTGCGGGCGCCGAGATCGAGGCCGATGGGAGAGTGCAGGCGCACGAGCCGGTCCTCCGGAACCGCGGCGTCACGCAAGCGCTTCAGGCGTTCCTCATGGGTGCGCCGCGCCCCCAGCGCACCGACGTAGCCCACCGGGAGAGCAAGGGCCTGTTGGAGCAGGGGCACGTCAAACTTGGAGTCGTGGGTCAGGGTGCAGATCACCGTGCGCGTGTCGACCTCGGTGCGCTCCAGGTAGCGGTGAGGCCAGTCGACAACTACCTGGTCGGCGTAGGGGAAACGGGCGGGTGAGGTGAAAACCGGGCGGGCATCGCAGACAGTGACGTGGTATCCGAGAAAGTGGCCGACCTGGCTGAGGGCAGCTGCGAAGTCGACAGCGCCGAAGATCAGCATGCGGGGGCGGGTGACGTGAGTATGGACCAGGATGGTCAATCGCTGTGGGCAGGTGGAGGCGTCAGGGCCGATCTCCACACTTGCCGTGCGGCCTGCCCGGAGCAGCGCGCGGGCCCTCGACGCGACGGCCTCGTCCACGCGCGTGCCACCGAGGGTCCCGTCGTGTTCCTCGCTGTCGCCGGCCACTGCGAGGGTGCGGCCGAGGAGGTGCTGGGGGCCGTCCACTACCTGGGCCACCGCCGCGGACCGTCCCTTAAGGACGTGATCGAGTGCTGTGCCGAGGTGCTGTTCGGCGGCAGGGTCGACGCGCTGCACGAGAACGTCTATTTCTCCGCCGCACGTCAGGCCGACGGCGAAGGCGTCGTCGTCGGAATAGCCGAACCGAAGGCGGCCGGGAGCGCCGCCGGTGGCCAGCAGATCCCGGCACTGGTCGTACACGGCCCCATCGACGCAGCCGCCGGAGACATTACCGACGGCGTTGCCGTGCCTGTCCACCGCCAGCGCGGTGCCACGAGGCAGGGGGGCGCTGCCGCTGACGTCGACGACGGTGGCCAGGGCAAATGGGCTTGTTTCGCGGCACCATTGGCGCAGTGTGTCCGCGATATTGAGCATGACGGGCTCCCCGTGCGGTGAAATTGTTGAAGTGGCGGGCCAGCGGCATGCCCCTCGGGGAGATGTCCGTGGCGGCGGCCTTCATGCCCGGGGCCGAGCCGTCGGCCCCGGGCGCTGAGGAAATCGGGTTGACCCACGGGAGAGGCATCCCCCGGAGGGTCAGAGCAGGAGCTCGGGGGTGATGGGCAACTGCCGGATGCGTCGGCCCGTGGCGTTGAAGACGGCGTTGGAAATGGCCGGGGTGACACCGATGCAGACGATCTCGGCGAGTCCCTTCACACCGATCGGGTCGGCTACGAGATCCTGGCCGTCCGCCAGGTAGATCGCCCTGATGTCGGGGATGTCGGCATGCGAGGGGACAAGGTAGTCGGCGAAGTTGGCGTTGACGATCCGGCCGTCGCGATGGTCGGTGACCGTGTGTTCGAGCAGGGCCGCGCCCAGTCCCCCGATCATGGCCCCCAGTGCCTGGCTGTCGGCGAGCGCGGGACTGATGATCCTACCGGTGTCGTAGACGCCCAGCATGCGCCGGACCCGCACCAGGCCGAGCCGGGCGTGCACGGCGACCTCCGCGAACGTGGCCGCGTAGGCGAACAGGGAGTACCGAGCGGCTCCCTCCGGCGGAGCCCATGAGCCGAGCGCTTCGAGGCAGGTGCGCTTGTTGCGGGACAACAGGCGCTGGTAGGTCTCCCCCCGCGCCGGGTCATCGGTTACGAACAGCCGGCCGCCACGCACCTCTACATGGGCAGGGTCTGCTCCGTACAGCGGAGAGCCCTCGTCGTTGACGGCAAGGGCGATGGCCTCCTTACGCAGCTTGTCACAACCGTCCTGCACGGCGGATCCGACGCTCGCCATGGTCTGCGATCCGAAGTGTCCCGCGGCCGCAGGCATGGTCGAGTCGCCGAGCCGGAAGATCACGTGGCGCATGGTCAGGCCCAGAGCGTCAGCGGCGACCTGCGTCATGGAGGTGGCGGTGCCGGGCCCCATGTCGCTGGTCCCGGACTGAACCAGGGCCGTGCCGTCGACGTTCAGTCGCACGGAAGCCTGTGATGCGGCGCGCTGGGTGTCGTATACGCCGGCGGCCATACCCATGCCGACGTACCAGTCGCCGTCGCGGGTGGAGCCGGGTCTCACGTTCCGCCGTTTCCATTCGAATTCGCGGACGCCGGTGGTGTAGCACTCCCGCAGGCGGCGAGTGGAGAACGGCAGTCCATTGGACTGATCGTCGGCGGGTTCGTTGCGCAGACGCAGTTCGATCGGGTCGATGCCCAGCTCATGGGCGAGTTCGTCCATCGCCGACTCGAGGGGGTAGGCGCCGGTGGAGTATCCCGGGCCACGCATCCATGTCGGTGTGTTGACGTCCAGAGGGACGGACCGGTGGGTCTGCTCGACGTTCGGCGTGCTGTAGAGCATCCGCCCGGGGACGAGGGTGTCCTCCAGGTGTGTTTCGTAGGTGGATGTCTCGGAGTCGACATCGTGCACGGCGGCGGTCAGGTGGCCCCGCCGGTCGCTGCCCATCCGCAGCCCGTATGAGTACGCGGGCCGGTAGCCGATCCCGAAGTACAACTGCCTACGGGTGAGTACGAGTTTGACGGGGTGTTTCACCTGGCGTGCGGCAATGGCCGCGATGACGGAGTGGACCCAGGTGCGGAAGGCGTTGCCGAAGGCCCCGCCGACCACCGGCGAGATGACGTGAACGTTCTGCGGCGGTATGCCGAATTCGGCAGCCATGCTGAACTGACTGTACTGAACCGCTTGGCTCTTCTCCCAGATGGTGAGTTTGTCCCCGTCCCAGCGGGCGACGATGCCGGCTGGTTCCATCGCGTTGTGGTGCTGGCGGGCCATCTGGAAGGTCAGGTCCAGCTTGACGTCGGCGGAGCCCAGTGCCCGGTCCGCGTCGCCCCGTGCATAGGTCACGGGGTTGTCGGCGGGAGGCGCCGCTCTCAGGTCGGTCGAGGGGCGCTCCGCGTCATAGGAGACCTGCACCAGGCCCGCGGCGTGCTGGGCGACCTCGAGTGTCGTAGCCACCACGACCGCGACGGGTTGGCCGAAGAAGCGCACCTTGTCATCCTGGAAGGCCCGCAGTGGCGTGCCGGGAGGGTAGCCGTTGCTCTGGACGGGCGGAAGCTTGGGCGCGTTGAGGTGGCTGATGACGGTGAGGACACCGGGTTGGGCGAGGGCGGCGACCGCGTCGACGCCGGTGATGCGGCCGAGGCCGACTCTGCTGTCGACGATGACTGCGTGAACGACGCCGCCGGGATTGTTGTCGCCTGCGTACTTCGCTTTCCCGGTGACTCGCAGCCGGGCGTCAACCCGGGCCACGGACGCGCCGACGGCGGCTTGTGGCTGGCTCATGAGGTGCCTCCGACGGTGCGCAACTGCTGCTCGACGGTGCGTTTGAGCAGTTCGACCTTGAAACCGTTGTGCGTGAGGGGGCGTGCGCCGTCGGCCGCATGGCTGGCGGCCTTGGACCACAGCCGACCGGAAGGACGTTCACCGATGAGGGCCTGCTCGATGGCCGGCATTCTCCAGGGCACTGTGCCCGCACCACCGGCGGCGACTTTCGCATCGCGGATCACTCCGCTGCGGATGTGAAGGGCCACCGCAGCCGAGGTGAGCGCGAACTCGTAGGACTGGCGGTCACGGACCTTCAGGTAGCCCGACTTCAGCGGACGGGGCATGGCAGGGATCTCCACCGCCGTGATCAACTCACCTGGCTGCAGTGCCTGCTCACGCTCAGGCGTGCTGCCCGGCTGAAGCAGGAAGTCCGTGAAGGCGATGGTGCGCCTGCTCCCGTCCGGGGCCGTCAGGTGGACGCTCGCCTCCAGCGCGGCGAGGGCTACGGCCAGGTCGGACGGGTGTGTGGCCACACAATGGTCGGAGGTGCCGAGGATGGCGTGGCCGCGGTTGAAGCCGTTGAGGGCCGCGCAGCCGGAACCCGGCTCACGTTTGTTGCAGTCGGCGGTCACGTCCCGGAAGTAGGTGCAGCGAGTGCGCTGCATGATGTTCCCGCCGATGGTGGCCATGTTACGGAGCTGGGCGGAGGCGCTCAGCTCCAGTGCCTGGGAGATGACCGGGTAGAGGTCGCGTACGAGTGGGTGTGCTGCGGCTTCCGTCATGCGGACCAGGGCGCCGATGCGTAAGCCGCCGTCCTTGGTGAGGGCCGTGTCACGCAACGGCAGGGCGGTGATGTCGACCAGGAGGCCAGGGCGCTCCACGGTCTCACGCATCAAGTCGACGAGGGTGGTGCCGCCGGCTATGTACCGGCCGCCGCGCCCACCGGCCTCGAGGGCTTCCGTGGTGCCGGTTGCCTTGGTGAGGGTGAAGGGGTACATCGTTCACCTTACTTCTGGCCAGTGGCCTGCTCGACCGCGCGAACGATCTTGACGTAACAGCCGCAGCGGCAGAGGTTCCCGCTCATCCATTCCCGGATCTCGTCGGGCGTTCGGGTGTGGCCTTCCTTGATGCAGCCGACGCCGGACATGATCTGGCCCGACGTGCAGAAGCCGCACTGATAGGCGTCCTGATCGATGAACGCCTGCTGCAGCGGATGGAGGTGGTCGCCGTCGGCCAGCCCCTCGATGGTGGTGACCTCGGCGTCCTCCAGCCGAACGGCCAGGGTCAGACATGAGTTGACGCGGTGGCCGTCGACCAGCACGGTGCAGGCACCGCAGGCTCCGGCATTGCAGCCCTTCTTGGAACCGGTCAAATCGAGGTGCTCGCGCAACAGGTCGAGAAGAGAGACGCGGTTGTCGACAGTGGCGGTGTGCCGGACGCCGTTGATCGTCAGGGAAACGGTGCTGGCAGGAGGCCCCTCGGCGGCCGCCGCCTCCGTTCCGCCGAGTGCGGCCGGTGCCGTGGCAAGGCCGCCCGCGACGACGGCCCCTGAGACGGCCGTGGCTGTAGCGATGAACGTGCGCCGAGAAGGTGCCGGAACGGCCTCGGCAGTAGCTGATCTATCAGACTCGGGGTCTGCGACGGACATGCCCGCTCTCCTTCGCATGCAGGGTGAGAGTTGCTGGTCGTTCGATGTAGGCGCGGGGGGACGATGGCTATGGGTGCGGTAGCGGAGGGGCACAAGCACCTCAACGAACAATGTGGCCAAGCATCGAGACACGGAGTGCAGGCAGCTTGCCCGTGCCTACGCGGACGGCCGGACCACTCCAGGTTGCATTGCGCTGCCCGCCGATCCACTCGAGCTGCTGCTGGTCCTCACGTTGCGCGAGGCAGGGGATGTTCATGGCCGCTCCTGGGGATGTGTGGGCGACGGCGCCATCCTCCTGCCAGCAACCCTGCACCGCGCCATTGCCCGATCTCCATGTCCTGGAGTGCTCAGTGGGGCCCAACACTGCCCGCACCGTGCGCTCACGAGGTCACGACCTGGGTGTAGGCGTGCTGGAAGTCTGCACAGGGCGCCGGTGCGTTCGGTGTTGCTGATGTAGGGCTCCGGCTGGAGAGGTCGGCCATACCGGCTTCGCCATCGCGCCGGTAGCGGTCGGACCATCGCCGAGCTGTCGTGGGCGAGACCTGCAAGCGTTCGGCGCCCGGCGCACGAGGGCCTTTCGGTAGGCGTAGACGTCGCAATCCACACCGAGCCGGAAGACCCTCACCCGTTCAAGATCCCTCAGCCGCGACCTGGCTCACCCGTCCACAACCTCCCGAGATAGAACACCTAGCCCCTGAGCTGCGGCCGTCAGCTGTTGAGGCCTGCGCCCAGGGCGAGGACAGGCTTCAGTTCCGTCGGCGTCGGCGGCCGCGGTGAGCCGACGGTTGTAGGGTGCGCTGATGCGCCACGAACCGTGAGTGGTGGTCACCTCGACGAAGAGGCCGGCGAGCCGGCGTTCGGGCGCGGTCACGCGGTCTGTCCGAGGTGGTGGGCACCGCCAGCGGACGCCTCGGGGAGTGCGGGGTAGTCGGTGTAGCCGCGGTGGTCGCCGCCGTAGAAGGTCGCCGGGTCGGCCTCGTTGAGCGGTGCGCCCGAGCGGAGGCGGGCCGGGAGGTCGGGGTTGGCCAGCGCCGTCGTGCCGACGGTGATGACGTCGGCCAGGCCGGCGTCGAGGTCGGTGACGCGCGCGTCGATGTCGGCGCCCGCGCGGTTGAGGAACAGAGCCGTCGGCCATTCCTGCCGCAGTTCCCGCAACAGCTCCTCGTCGCCGCCGTGGATCACGTGCAGGTAGGCGAGGTCCAACGGCGCCACAGCCGCGAGCAGCGCCGTGTACAGGTCGCGGGTGTCGTGCTCGGCGATGTCGTTGAAGGGGTTGGCCGGGGAGATGCGCAGGCCGGTGCGTTCGGCGCCGATCTCATCGGCCACCGCGGACGCGACCTCGGTGGCGAAGCGGATGCGGTTGGCGATCGGGCCGCCGTAGCGGTCGGTGCGCTGATTGGTGTTGCCGGCGAGGAACTGGTGGACGAGGTAGCCGTTGGCGCCGTGGATCTCGACGCCGTCGAAGCCGGCGGCGACGGCCGCCGACGCCGCGTGCCGGAACTCTTCCACCACGCCTTCGACCTCTCCAGTGGTCAGTTCCCGTGGGGTGGGCATGTCCTGCAGGCCGGAGGCGGTGTACATGCCGCCCTTGGGCCGTATGGCCGAGGGGGCGACCGGCTGGCGGCCGTGCGGGGTGTTGTCGGGGTGTGAGATGCGGCCGGTGTGCATGAGCTGGACGACGATGCGGCCGCCTGCGGCGTGCACGGCGCTGGTGACCTCCTGCCAGCCGGCGATGTGCGCCTCGGTGTGGATGCCGGGCGTCAGCAGGTAACCCTGACCGTCGGCGGAGGGCTGGGTGCCCTCGGTGATGATGAGGGCCATGGAGGCGCGCTGACGGTAGTACTCGCGGTTGAGGTCAGTGGGGACACCGTCCGCCCGCGAGCGGTCACGGGTCATCGGTGCCATCGCGAGGCGATGCGGAAGCTCGATCTTGCCGACGGTGATGGGGGTCCAGAGGGTCATGGTGTTCTTTCCGTGCAGTGGGTGGCTGGGTGGTCGCGGTTCAGATCGACTTGAGCACCCGGACCCGATCGGCGATGGCACGCCGGGCGACGTCGGAGGTGAAGGCGATGGAGTCGAACTCGTGCGGGGCGCCGGGGTGCAGGTGGAATTCCACGGACACCCCGGCCCGGCTGAGCTTGGTCGCGTAGGCGGTGTCTTCGTCACGGAAGACGTCGAGCTGGCCGACCTCGATGTAGGCCGGGGGCAGTCCGGTGGCGTCCTCGAGGCGGGCCGGGGCCGCCGTGGCCGGGACGTCGGGCCCGCCGGCGGCTTCGCCGAGCAGAGCCGGCCAGGCGGTGCGGCTGTCGTCATAGGACCACAACACGTAGGGCGCGATGTGCGGGTCGGGGGTGGTGGTGCGGTCGTCGAGCATGGGCATGATGAGGATCTGGCGGGCGATGAGCGGGCCGCCGCGGTCGCGGGCGAGGATCGACACGGCCGCGGCCATGCCGCCGCCGGCACTGTCCCCCATCACACCGATCCGGCCGGGGTCGACGCCCAGCTCGGACGCGTGCTCGTGCAACCAGCGCAGCGCGGTGTATGCGTCCTCGAGCGGGGCCGGGAAGGCGTGTTCGGGAGCGCGGCGGTACTCGACCGACAGCATCGGCACGCCGCTGGCGGACACGTAGCGGGAGACCGGCCCGTCGAACAGGTCGATGTGGCCGAAGATGTATCCGCCGCCGTGGAAGAACAGCACGGCCGGGCCTGGTGCGGCGCCGTCCTTGACGTACCAGCGCATTCTTATGTGTGTGCCGTCGTCGGCGGTCGCGTGGTGCTCGCTGGTGGTCACATCAGCCGGGAGGGGCTGGGCGGTTCCCGCAGCGCCGATGATCGGCTCCCACAGGGCGCGGCGGCCCGCGATGTCGCCCACCGCCAGTGGTGGCGCGTCCGCCATCGCGCCGGCCATCGGGGCCAGTACCTCGGCGATCTCGGGATCCAGCGAAAGTGACATGGTCTTTCCTAACCGTCCTGCTCTGGACTGTTCTGATAGGGGGTGACGGGATGTCAGGCAGCGGGGAGACGATGATGATCTTGCCGAGCAACGCACCCTTGGCGGCCTGGGTATGGACGGCCGGCAGCTCGGCCAGCGGCGCCCGCTGCGCCACGTCGACGCGCAGTTCGCTGGAGTCGACCAGTGCCGACAACCGCGACAACTGGTCGGCGTCGCTGTAGACGAACAGCTCCAGTGATCAGGGGTGGGACGCGGCCCATCGGTTGATGAGGTGATTGGTCTGCGGAGGGTGTGGTGCAGTGCCGGGTCGCGCGCCGCGTCCTTGATGAGTAGGGCGTCGACGCTGGGGCCGCGCCGAAGGGCCCCTTCTGATCGGGCACGAATTCTTCCGGGTCGTCACCTGCGTACAGGTAGTCGTGATCGCCGACGGCGAAGTACGGGAACCCGGACCGAGCCGGCGAAGGCCCGGGGGATCAGTTCGGCGGCGAAGCCGGGAACCTTTGCGGCGGTCGTGGTCGCCTTGGCGGCTTCGTCGGCTGCCGGTGTCTCACAGCCGGTGTTGGGCCGGTACTAGAAGAACGTGCGTGAGTTCGGCGCCGTTGTCAGGTATCCCGGGCGCAGGGCCTTGCCGGCGAGCACGGGATCGGTGTCAGCGGGCACCAGCTCCGGGAAGCCCCTCCAGCCCCTGGCGCTCGTGGAACCCGGTGCGACGACGTCCGGGCACGGGGCATGGACGTGGATGTTGTTCCGTGCCAGTTCGGCGTTCACGATCTGCCCGGCGCCGCGGGCCGCCATGCCCGGCGCGATCCGGGCCCCGTCGGTGGCGGTCGCGTGGTGCTCGCTCGTTTTTACGTCCGCCGGGACCGGCTGGGCCGTTCCGGCCGCGCCGATGCTCGGCTCCCACACGGCACGGCACGGTAGCCGAGGTATCGCCTACGGCCAGCGGTGTGGCGCTCGCATCGCGCTGGCCTTCGGGGTCGGCGCGGTGGCGATTTGGGTGTCCACGCTGAGGGCCATGGCCTTTTCCCTCGGTGGGGGTGGGGCGTCAGGTGGCGGACGGGACGACGATGGCTTTGCCGTGTACTGCGCCTTCGGCGGCCCGGGTGTGCAGCGCCGGCAGTTCGGCCAGCGGTACCCGTTCGGCGACGGTGATGTGCAGTTCGCCGCGGTCGGTCAGTGCCACCAGTTGTGCCAGTTGGTCGGCGTCGCTGCGGACGAACAGGTCGATGCCGCGTACGCCGCGCTCTTCGTCGCTGGGTGCGGGCATCCACACTGTCGTGTTGACCAGGACGCCGCCCGGGCGGAGGAGGGTGAGGAGCGTGGCCAGTTCGGCCGGGTCGACCGGTGCGAGGTTGAGTGCGAGGTCGACCGGTTCGGTCACGGCCGCGGTCAGGCTGGTGGTGGTGTGGTCGATGACCTCGTCGGCGCCGGCGGAGGTGACCGCTTCGTTGCTGCGCGGGCCGGCCGTGGCGGTGACGTGGGCGCCGGCGTTCTTGGCCAGTTGTACGGCGTAGCTGCCGACCGCTCCGCCGGCGCCGTTGATCAGCACGCGTTGCCCGGCCGTGAGCTTGCCGTGGTCGAACAGCGCCTGGTACGCGGTGAGGCCCACGAGAGGCAGGGCGGCGGCGTCGGGCAGTGGGACGCTCTTGGGAGCCGGCGTCAGGACCTCGGCGGGCGCGATCACGTATTCCGCGGCGGCGCCGTTGCCGTCCATCGGCAGGAAGCCGATGACGTCGTCGCCGACCGCTATGCCGTCCACGCCCTCGCCCAGCGTGTCGACCGTGCCGGCGACGTCGATGCCTGGGGTGTGGGGCAGGTTCACCGGGATGGGGCCGCGCATGAAGCCGCCGCGGATGTTGCCGTCGACGGGGTTGAAGGACGTGGCGGCGACGCGGATGCGGACCTCACCGGCCCCGGGGACGGGCTGCTCCACGTCCTCGTGGCGCAGGACGTCGGGGGTGCCGTACTCGTGGAAACGTACTGCCTTCATTTCGGTTCTCACCTTCACTGCGATCCAAGCTGGCTCAGTTGCTTCGAATTCGAAGTAACTGTTGAGGACTGTACATCTGCTTCGAATTCGAAGCAAGTGCTGTCGGTCACTGCCGGGGCGAGCGCATCGCCGCGGCGAGTTCGGCGGCGGCTTGGTCGATGCAGGCGCGCAGCCGCGCCGCGTCGCTGCGGGCCGCGGTCTGCCAGTCGGCGGGACCGGCGATGACGACCGTGGGTCCGGGGTCGGCGTGCATGTCGGTCAGGCGCCTGCGCATCATCTGTGCGAGGTCGGGTGGCTGCCGGCGGGTGCTGCTGTCGAGCGCCAGCAGCACCGGCATGCCGGAGAGGACTCCGTGCCCGAGGACGGTGAGGAACGAGTCGAACACCTCGCCCGGGGATGTGGCGAGCACCGGGGTCGCCGCCACCAGCCCGTCGGCCGCGGCGACCGCCGTGATCGCCTCGCGCAGGTCGAGGCTGGCGCGGCCCTGGATGGAGTGCTGGGCGAGGTCGGCCGTCAGTCGGTGCAGCTCCAGCACCTCCACCTCGGCGCGCGCGCCGCCGGCCGCCAGTGACCGGCACACAGCCTCCGCGATCCAGTCCGCGAGCCGGCGAGTCGGACTCGGACGGACCACACCGGCGCTCACCACGGCCAAGGACACCGGGCTCCAAGCGACGGTGCTCATCGTGGCATCGCGTTCATGGCTTCCTCCCTGCGGCCGGGCACCTCGCCCTTGCTGACGTCGCGGCAGCCGACGATCAGATGCCCACCGGTCACCTCGGCGTCGAGCAGGACGCTGAAAACGCTCCCGCCGATCCACTCGAGCTGCTGCTGGTCCTCACGCTGTGCGAGGTAGGGGATGGTCATGGCCGGTCCTCGGGATCCGTGGGCGGCGGCGCCGTCCTCCTGCTCGTAACCCTGCGCTGCAGCATGGCCCGATCTCCATGTTCTGGAGTGCTCAGTGGGGCCCAACACTGCCCACACCGTGCGCTCGCCGGGGCACGACATCGGGCCCGTGAGACCCTCGCGTCCGGCTCACTTCACCCGGGATGGCACCGGCATGCGCGGAGGAGTTCAGTTCCAGCTCCGTCTGCGGTGGCTGGAACGGGGGCACGCCACACGGCACACCATATTCTTCGAATTCGAAGCAGTAGACTGCGGTCATGCCTGATTCACCGCCGTCGCTCGACCCCGTGCAGCTCGGCGCCTACTTCGACCTCGTCGAAGTGACCAGCCTGCTCCGGCATGCGGTCGAGCAGCAGCTGCGCGAGGCCGGTGATCTCAGTTATGTGCAGTTCCAGCTGCTGGCCCGCCTCGGGGACTCGCCGACGGGCAGCCACCGCATGACCGACCTGGCCGACGGCGTCGTCTACAGCCGCAGCGGCCTGACCTACCAGGTAGGTCTGCTCGAAAAGGAGGGCCTGGTCGTCCGCGCCCCCTCACAGGACGACGAGCGGAGCATCACCGTCACCCTCACCGAGGAGGGACGTGAGCTGCTCGCGAAGGTGCTGCCAGGTCACATCGAGGTGGTCAACAACCTTCTGTTCGAACCGCTTTCGCGCGACGACGTCACAGCTCTCGCCGGCCTGCTGGCGCCGGTGCGCGACCACATGCGCTCGACGCCGCCCCGCTCGGCCGCCTCCCGCCGCCGCAAAGGCGGAGCGTAAGGACTCGACGGGCGTCGGAGCCCCCCGGCGACCGCAGCGGATCAGGACGCGGCAAGACGCCGGGCCGCAGTCGCCGGTGAACGGGAACGTGGGCGGAGGCACTGAGTCGTCAGGCCGGTCGGCGTGCGAACTGCGCTGGTGTCGCTCGGTACTGCTTCTTGAATGCGCGGATGAAGTGGCTGCTGTCGGTGAAGTGCCAGCGCGCGGCGGCCTCGGACACAGTGAGCCGTGACCCGGAGGCGGTCAGTGCCGCGGCGGCTTCCTCCAGGCGTCGGCGGCGGATGTAGGCGCTGAACGACTCGTCCAGACTCGCGAAGGCCCGCTGCAGGGTGCGCACCGAGACGTGCAGGCGCGCGGCGATCGCGGCCGGCGATAACTCGGCGTCGGTGAGCCGGGCATCGGCCAGATCCTTGGCCGCTTGTGCCAGCGCCGGGATGAAGGCGGGCTCACTGTCGTCGAAGTCGTCCAGGACCAGCCCCTTGGCCAGTTCGAGCAGGGCGTTGCGGGCCGCGTGCACGCCCGCCTGGCCGAGGTCGCTCACGGTCCGCTGGACCATGCTGGTGTGTGCCATGAGGATCTGCGCCGCGGGCGAGGTGGCCTGCCCGGCGCGTGGTTTCCCGGCGACCAGGGACCGCAGAGCGTCACCGGGGAAGAAGAAGACGCGCCTGCCGATCTCGGGCGTGGTGTGGAAGTGGTTCTCCGTCACGACGTGGTGCATGAAATAGGTGCCGGCCGAGACGTACGCGTCACCGCCCTGATCGTGCGGGTCCCGCAGGGTCGTCGCACCTCGCAGCCCGACATACAGCCTGACCTGGTCGTGCTCATGCGTACCGACCGCCTGGGTGCGCACGGATGAGGAGCCCCAGGTCTCGTTGACGACCGTGTCCTGCATAGTCACCGAGCGCATGGTTCCCCGGAAGCCGCCGACCGCGGAAGCGCTGAACACCGACATGGGATACAGGTCGCCCATGCGGGCGGTCCAGGTGTCGACGAACAACTCCCACGTTCCCCGCCCCGTACGGGTGGAGTCGACGGTGAACGCGCCCACCTTGGCGCTCGGTCTGCTGCTCATCTGCCCTCCGCGCGCATGGAGTTGTCGCCGGGATCCCATCTCGTGTCGCAAACGTACACGCTTTCTTCGCACGGCCGTTCCTACCCTTGGCCTTAGTTCAACCGTTGACGATCTTCCGTCCGCGAGTGCCGCCGTCCACGCCGGCGCCGCCTCCGCGGGCGCACTGCCCGCTGACGAAGTCGTGGTCCCGCCGACCACTGATCCCCACCTGACCGACCTTCGAGGAGGCAACCGCGATGATTCCCGATGACGATCCGTCCCGGTCCCTGACCGTGGCGCACCCGGACGACCCCGGCACGACGTACGTCTCACTGGTGGGCAACACATACGCCATGCTGGTCACCGGCGAGCAGACCGACGGCCGGTACTGCCTGATCGACATGCGCGTGCCCGACGGCGGCGGCCCGCCCCCGCACCGGCACGACTTCGAGGAGATGTTCACGATCCTCGAGGGCGAGATCGAATTCACCTTCCGCGGCGAGAAGCACACCGTTGGGGCCGGATCCACGATCAACGTTCCGGCCAACGCGCCGCACAACTTCCGCAACGTCTCGGGTGCGCCGGCCCGCATGCTGTGCATGTGCACCCCGGCAGGCCAGGACGAGTACTTCCTGCGCATCGGCGACGTCGTCGAGGGCAAGGACGCGCCGCCGCCGCAGCTGTCGGAGGACGAACTCATGGAGCGCCGCCGCCTTGCGGCCGAACTGGCCGCGACCTACCGGAGCGAGTTCCTCTAGCCCCGGGGACGGCGAGCAGGGACGGCCTACCTCCGACGTGACCGGGGACACGGCCGGTCCCGGACCCGCTCCGGTCACGGATGCGGCCGTGCTGTGTGGTGTGATCGCGATGGGCGGTCCGGCGACGTGACCGCCGACAGGCTGACTGCTACTGCTAATTCCGAGGAGCGCAGATTGCAAGGGGTGGGACTGGCGGACCGGCTGGCCTCGGCACGGGCCGGTGCGTTGGTGGGCAGGGAGCCGGAGCGAGCGGTGCTAGACCGGATGCTGTCGGGGGCGCCGGACGCTCCGCTCGTGGTGTACCTGCACGGTCCCGGCGGCATCGGCAAGTCCTCGCTGGTGCGCTACGCCGCCCGGCAGGCCGAACTCGCGGGCCGCCGCGTGGTGCACGTGGACGGACGGTTCCTCGACGCCGACCCGCGCAGGCTGGAGGAAGCCGCCGCCCCGGCGTGCACCGAACCCGGCGCGGTGCTGCTCATCGACACCTTCGAGCAGTGCCAGCCCCTTGAGGCGTGGCTGCGCGAGACCTTCCTGCCGCGGCTCGCCGACCATGCAATCGTGGTGGTGGCCGGCAGGACCGCCCCCGATGCCGAATGGTCACTGGACCCCGGGTGGGCGCAGCTGTTCACCGAACTGCCGATACGGCCGCTCGATCCCGCCGAGTCCGACGCCCTGCTCGCCGCCCGGGGTGTCCCCGCCGAGCAGCGCGGCGCCTTCGTCGCCTTCGCCGGAGGCAGCCCGCTCGCCCTCTCGCTGGCCGCCTCCGTGCCTCCGGCGGCACCCGGCGCACTGTGGGAGCCGACCGGCGACATCCTGACGACCCTGGTCAAGCGGCTGGTCGGTGACCTGCCCAGCGCCGTCCACCGACGCGCCCTCGAGGTCGTCGCGCAGACCTACGTCACCCGCGAGCCCTTGCTGCGCGCCGTACTGGGTGACGAGGATACTCATACGGTGTTCGCCTGGCTGCGCCAGCTGCCCTACATCGAGGTCACACCGGAAGGGCTGCACCCGCACGACGCGGTGCGGGCGACCCTCGAGGCCGACCTGCGCTGGCGGGACCCCGAGCGCTACGACGACATCCGCGCCCGCATCTCCCTCGCCGGCCTGCACGCCGTGCGCTCCGCCACCGCCGACGACGCGCTCTTACGAATCGCGGAATGGATGTTCCTCTTCCGCGACCACGACCGCCCGGACAACCTGTACGACCACCGGAAGCACCCCCACATCGAGGACGCTCCGCTGCGGCCCGAAGACGTGCCCGCCGTGCTGCGTATGGCCGAGGAGGCCGAGGGCCCGGCATCGGCAGCCGCGGTCGCGCACTGGCTGCGCCGCCAGCCGGAGGCCTTCCGCGTCCACCGCTACACGAGCTCCACCACACCCGTTGCATTTATGGCCATCCTGCGGCTGGACGCACCGCTGCCCGAGGACCGCGCCGCAGACCCGGTGATCGCGGCAGTCTGGGACCTCGTGGAGACGGCCGCTCCCCTGGGACCGGGCGAACACCTCGGCATCCGCCGCTTCGCGGTGCAACCCGGCGGGCGACAGCGGCCCTCACCCCTGATGGAACTCAGCAGCCGGCGCACCATCGCCGAGGAGATGAGGAGCCACGGACGCGCGGTGACCTTCACCGTCTTCGAAGACGCCGACCGGTGGGGACGCTACCTCGCCGAGGCCGGAATACCGGAAGTCGCGGCCGTGGACGTCGGCGGCCTGCGACAGCACGTCTTCGGCCGGGACTGGCGACGGCAGACGGTGGAAGAGTGGGTGCAACACTGGGCGCGCACCGCACTCACGCCCCTGACGACATGGCCCGCAACCGCCTCCGCGAGTGGCCCGGGCGACCAGCTGCCGCGACCCGCGTTCGTGGAAGGCGTACTCGAGGCGCTGCGCACCTGGCACACCCCGCGCGAATTCGCGACCAGCGCCCTGCTGCACTCCCATCTCGTGACGCCCGGCTCACCCGACCCGACCGCCGACCTGCGCGGTGCCATCACCACCGCCCTCGACGCGATACAGATCGACCCAGCGGGCGTCAAAGCCCACGAGGCCCTCACCACCACCTACATCACGGCCTCCCGCACTCACAGGGCCGCCGCCCGACGACTCGGGGTGCCCTATGGCACCTACCGGCGTCACCTTGCTCTGGCCAAGGAACGCCTCACCGAACAACTGCTGCGACAACCGGCCACGACACCCACACCGACGCCGCCACGCCGGTTGCCGAGGGAATGACCTGTGGGCACCGCTGAGCACGGCTGAGCAGCCCACATGTGTGCCTCGGGAGGCGCTGGCCGCGATGCTCGTGGCATGACCAAAACGAGTGTCCCGATCACCGTCTTCGCCCGTACAACGTCCAGCCCCGCCCACACCTACCAGGTCATCGTGCCGATCGACCTCGCCCAGGTGTTCAAGCCGTGGGGACCGCTGCCCGGCGTCGCGGAAGTGCGCGACCAGACCGGCACCTGGAACCGGCCGGGGACGTCGCGCCAGACCTGGTTCACCGACGGCTCCAAGGCCGACGAGCGTCTTACCGAGATCGCGGAGGGGCACGGGTTCGCCTACGAGCTGAGTGGCTTCACCAACGTGCTGGCCAAGCTGACCTCCGGGGTGCGCGGCGAGTGGTCGTTCCTGCCCGACGGCACCGGCACGTCGATCCGGTGGACCTACGACTTCCGGCCGCTGCCCGGCCGCCGCTGGATCGTCGCGGGGCCGTTCAAGCAGCTCTGGATCCGCTACATGCGCGCTGCACTCACCAGGATGGTGACCGTGGTGCAGGAAACGCCCAATGCCATCATGGAGGAGTGAGCGACCTGAGCTTCGGCGCCTTAGCCTCGATCTTTCGTAAGGGTCCACCGACGGAGTCGGTGGACCCTTACGTTTTCCGGAGCTGATGGTGGGCAGGTCGGCTGCCCGGCTGTCACGTCGCCTCGATGGCCCCGCGCACGATCGCGGCCAGGATGTCGGGTGGCAGGGCCTCGGCCTGGGTGGTGGCAGTGCCGGAGAACGAGCGCCGATCGGTCGCCTTCGGCAGGGCGGTCGGCAGGTTGTAGGGGCCGCGGCCTGTGACGTCGCCGTCTCCCCCACCGGTCGTTAACCGGGGAACACGCCCGCGAAGAGGAGAACCGATGCGCCTCCGTACCGCCCTGACTGCCCTGGCCGCCCTCGGCCTGGCCATGACGTCCACCACCGCTTACGCGGCCTCCTACCCGGCGGGCAGGCATTCTCTGGTCATCGACAAGATCCAGATTTACGACATCTCCCACACCGTCGACTCCCATGAATACTGCGCCGAGGTCTACGGCAGGGTCACCGTCACCCACGCGGGGAAAACCCTCGTCTTCTTCAACGCGACCCGGGACCACTACCAGCAGGTCTGCGAGCCGAACCGTCCCCTCAACTGGGGACTTCAGGCCGGGTACCTCCAGGGCAGCAGCGACCCCCTTACCGGCGACTTCACCGGCGACGAGAAGCGTGACGAGCCGTTCGTCTTCCACGTCAACCTGTGGGACGCCGACATCATCGGCGCGACCCCTCTGGTCAAACACCAGACTGTGAAGGTGTGGCCGGAGAGGGTCGGAATCATGCCCGAGAGGGTGGACTTCGAGGACGGCACCCGCCTGCCAGGACACCGCCTGCACCGGGACGGACACACCTACGTACGCGTCCAATACGACACGACCAACGACGACCAGTCCAGCATGGAGGATCTCCCGCCGCTCGTCGACTTTGGCGACTGAGCTGGAAACACAAGAAGCCCCCATCAGCCTTGTGGGCTGACTGGGGCCTCGGGGTGGGTCAGGTCAGGCTGCGGCATTCCCACTTCGACAGGGTCACCGGCGCCACCCTCTCGGCGAGAGCAAGTTGTAGATGACCTCCTCGCCGCCCGCAGAGCAGCCGCCACGATCCAGTCGCACCGGCCCGGCGTCGGCGGGGCTCGATGCTCTCGGCACGGCAGCGCGCCACCCGAATCTGCTCGGGCCTGCGTTCCTCGCCCAGGCACGCCGCGATGGACGTGTGCGTCATCGCGTCAGGGCTCCCGATCCGTCAGTCGTTGCCGTCGCTCTTGCGGGTGCCGCCGCCGTCCGAGGGGATGGCGTTGCGGCCCCGGGCGGCGACGATCGCCCGGCGGGAGCGGACCAGGCCGCCGGTCGACGGCCCGGACGTGGCGGGCGGGAGCTGGACGGGACTCTGCATGAGAACCCTCCTCCTGATCGGTCGGGCGGGCCCTGGACGGCACGGCCGCGAACACCAGCCAGTACAGCCACGGAAAGCACTGGCGGTAACCCCGTCATGGGGCCCCCACGGTGGGTATGGTCGTTGGGCTGGCGCTTCGTCATTCCACGAGAGCTCTGGGGGACTTGTGGACGACTTACCGCCGTCACCTGCCCAAGTGCCGCGCCATCTGCCGGCCGACCCCGTGTTCGTCCGGGCCCCTGCGCGAGCGAGACTTCGTGCCTGTTCCTGAGGCCGACATGACATGTGGGTGGTCGTAACGACCTGTCGAGTCATTCCCTGCAAGCGGGACGGGCGTCCAGCGCCGCGCACAGGCGCTTGGCGATGGGCTGGTACCGCTGGACGAAGCTGAGGTCCTTCAGCTGGTCGGGCTCGGGCAGCTGCCGGTGCGGAGAAGGCCAGCGCCCGGAGTGTGTCCATCCAAGGGGGCGTAGCCCGGCGCGGTTCATGTCCCGGTCGATCGTCGACTGCGCGCTAGGGGCGTCGCGTGGCAGCGGCCGGACCGACGGCACACCGGTGGCAGCAGGCGCGAACGCGTAGCCGCCCCGGACGCAGCGGTCGACCGAGCCTGTGCAGCTCCGGCGGAAGGCGTGGTGACGCGGGGACTCCGGGGCCAGTGCCGGATGGCGGGCAGCAGGCGGGCGGGCATGCTGCCCGTGTGGCGCCCAAGCCGTGCGATTACTGCGCCACTCACATCCTGGTCCATTACGGTCATCCGTTGTGATCGTCGTATGCCCGGTCTGACTCTCGATCGGGAAGCGGGGCTGGGGCTCGCCACGGCCGCGGGGCCGTGCCCCGGCCCGCCGGTGGTGGTGGTGAATGCCATCCTCGAACCCGGTGGCAGGACGGTGACAATCGGGACGGATCCGTAGCGGACGTACAGGGCAACCGTCACGGGCGGTGGTGGGTCGTACGGGGGGCAAGGGCACAAGCCCGCGCATTCGACGGGGGAACCAATGGGGGAGACCATGCAGATCCGTACCCGAGGCATCCGTACCACCGTGGCCGCGCTGGCGGCCGTGGCCGGTATCGCCGCAGCCGCTTTCCCGGCCGCCGCCGCCATCACGCCGGCCTCCGACACGCCCCGGTTCCTGGAGCCGACCGACCTGCCGCCCCACCCGGCCTCGCCGTGGTACGCCGGAGCGGTCACGGCCGGCCAGCCCGACCCGCTGCCGATGTGCGTGGGCGACGCGCTGCCGTCCACCACCTGGCACCGGGAGTACTGGACGGAGTACGACACGAACGCCCAGCAGCTCACGGTCGAGGGGCGCAGCGAACAGTGGGCGAAGGACTTCGCGGCGCTGCTGCGCAAGGACCTGGCCGGCTGCGCGAAGAAGCTCATGCAGCAGGACCCGGACATCACGGCGACGCAGAAGTACTACGGCCGGCTGAACGTCGAGGAGGGCGCCGACGTCTACGGCATCCACACAGCCTCTGCCTGGGGCTCCTCCGACATCGGCCTTTTCTCGGTCGGCCGCGACGGCGCCACCGTGACGGTCGTCCGGTGGGGCCAGATGGGCACCTTCCAGCACGCCCAGGTGGCCGACTTCAAGACCACCACCGTCACGGCGGTGAACAAGCTGTACTGAGTGCCGGTTCCGAACCCTGAACAAGCAGGTCAAGGGCCAGCGCAAGCGTTCGGGGAACGGTCACGGTGACCGTTCCCCGAACGAAACTGCGGAGGTTGGCGTGACGGAGCGAGAAACGGGCGAATCACCCTCCGGACATCTCGCACAGGGCCGCAGCCGAAGCCCTACAAGAATTGGGCTCCGCCCCCCTTGCTGTCCCACCAAGCCAAGACCGCCCCCGGCCTGGCCCCCCAAGTCAGCAGTAGTAGGACCGTCGAGGGAACCCAGCACCACCGACCGTTGTGGGTTCTACCGGTCGGTCCCGTGGTTCGAGGGAGTGCGCGGCATCCCGGCCCTCGTTGGTGGCTTAGGCGGGTGGGCACGCTCGTACTGACCGTGCCAAGCAGCGATCGTGAAAGACAGCGCAATGGCTGCCACGAGCAGTTGGACCGCTCCTGCGAACGGATGTGCCGAGTACAGGAAGATCACGGCGATCACGAGCACGCCCAACGTGAACCCGCCGAACCAGAGGACCGGAACCCAGTCCATCGCGGGTGCCACAATTTGCTCGTCCGCACGGCCCCATCCACGGATGACCGACGTCAGCCCCAGCAGAAAGGCGACCGGGGTTTCGACGAGCAGCACGATCAGGCTTATGCAACCACCCGCGAACCCGTCGCTTCGCGCCTCTGAAGGCCTTCCAGGCCGGCAATCGTTCCCCGGCAAGCGCGATATACGCGAAGTCGGCTCGAAGCGCATGGTCACATGCTCGTGCGTCACTCCGTGCACTGCATCACGGTTCACCAGGCCGAGACCGAGTCGTGGCCGAACTGAGCACTCCGCCGGGCCTCCTCGTCGCCTCCTGGAGGCCCGCGCGGCTGTCGTCCGAAAGGCCGAACATCGGCAGACAGGACGACAGCCCGACGATCGAGACCGGGACATGCTGGTGCATCTCCCAGCGGGCTCGCGTCAGCCTCAGCCGCCGCATGACCGCAGGCTGGCCACGCACCACATGCCGCTCGACACCGTCGAGTTCGTAACCGTGTTTCATGGATACGGTGAACGAGGAGGCGTTGTCCTCGAAGGCACCCGACATGGCCTCGAGTGCGTTCAGGCCGGCGAAGGCCAGGTGCAGCACTGCGGCACGCATCTCGGTACCGATCCCTTGCCGCTGGAACCGTGCCCCGAGCCAGGAGGCAGTGCTCACCTCCCGCAGCATGGCAAAGTCCCGGGCGGCGATGGTCTGCAGGCCGACGACCTGGTCATGGGCAAAGACAACGAGGTTCAGGGCCCAGTTCTCCGGTGACCAGTTCCCCCTGCGCAACCAGTGGTGCTGCACCACCGAGCGCGCTCGGTCCCCTGGAGGCAGGTCGGTCCACGGCACGAGGAAGGGCATGCGGTCCGGCTCGTGGATGCCTTCTGCCGCAAGCTCGCCCAACTCGGCCAGCTCATCCTCGCTGGGCAGTCGCAGCTCCAGGCGCGGGGTACTCAAACGCAGTCCCACCAGGGGCCAGTGGTCAATCAGCATGCGTCATTGTCGAAGACGAGAGCAGCCGCGGTCATCTGATTTCCACGCTCAGGCAGACACGAGGTTCGACCTGTGAGTCACGGGGGCGGCAGGCGACGCACAAACCCAAGTAGTCTCACTTCTGATGGACATTCCTGAGTGCGTTGATCAACAAGTGGTGTCCGAACTCATCGACAAGCGGTGTCCGCTGTCACCTACGAAGCCAAGCCAACGGATTGATGCCTCTGCGCCGCCCCGCGCCGCCCCGAACCACCGCCAAGCACACGACCTCGCCGACGAAAACTCCCGGCGCGTCGAGTTGGGCGTCGTGGGAGTCGCCGGGGCCGCCGAATCCGAGGTGGAGCAATGCGGCCAGGGCGGTACCGGGCACGGGCAACGCTCGTTCGCCAGGAACCGATTCAGCGGGCCAGCGCTTTGTGCGTGCTGCGGGGCACCGCCCGGTCGGGTGCGAGCGGGAGGCAGTTCGGTGACGGCAGTCCTGCGGGCGGTGCCCGTGGTGGGCGAGACAACGTGGTCGTTCCTCAACCGGGCGGCGGCCGCATACGGGATGGAAGCCGCAGGTGCTGAGGTGTTGCTCGATGCGGTGGCGCAGGAGCAGCTGGCCGGGTGGTGCGGGGTGCCGGCGGGGCATCTGGCGCGACCCAGAAGACCCTCGTCGACGAACTCATCGCCCTGGCCGGCACCGTGCCGGCGTGGCGGCCGCGGATCTCCGACAGCGCCTGGCACACCCTGTCCACCCTGCTACCCCCACTGCCCCGCTACGACAGCCGGTTCCGCAGTGAGCGCCGGTCAGCAAAGTGGAGTACCTCAGAGGAAGTCGATGGGAAGGCGGGGAGGGCTTGACTTCTGATCGTTTCACAATGAGACGTGCAGGACGGTTGGAGAGGAGGCACGTGACGTGGCAGGGAAAAGTCGGGCAGGGACGCTGGCCGCTGCTGTAGAACCATGGCTATGAGCTGGGTGGCTAACGTGATGATCTCGGTCGACTCGGCCGACAATGCAAGTGCGGAGGCGTTGAGCGAGTGGTTGCGGACGGATGCCCCTCGTCGTGCTCAATCAGAGGTTCACGGTGTCGGGTTCTTGAAACTGCTCACCAGCCCTGAGACCAACCAATGGGGTGGCTGGAAACACCCCGAGTGCGAGGTGTGGGCGGGTGCTCTGAACCATGCCGACCTCGACGCCCTCAAGCAGCGTGTGTTCGAGATGCCGTGGCGCGAGCCGAACCTGGTACAGCTCCTGATCATGGATCAGGAGGAGGGGTTCTTCCGCATGTGGATGATCCGGGACAGCGAACTGCGGCAGTTTGCACCGCTGCAGCCAAATGAGGAAGACGAGGGCTTCTACCTGGGCTGACGAGCTGGACGTGTGGCTCACGCCGAGCTTCTCATCGAACGTCATGTCCGGATGCTCTTGCACTCGATGATCTAGGTCGACAAGGTGTCAGATGTGCCTGCAGATCCCGTTCCTGATGACCTTTGGGAGCGCATCGCCCCGCTGCTGCCACCGGCACCCGAGCGGCGCCGCCGTCATCCAGGGCGGTTGCGCGTTCCCGACCGGACGGCGCTCGCGGGTGTGATGTACGTCTTGCGGACTGGTGTCGCCTGGCGGGACGTCCCGACGGAGACCGTGGGGTGCTCGGGAGTTGCGGCCTGGCGCCGACTGCGCGACTGGACCGAGGCCGGCGTCTGGCCCCGCCTGCATGCCGTCCTGTTGGACGAGTTGCGCCGCGCCGGCCAGCTGACCTCAACGACTGCGCCGTGGACGGCTCGCATGTCCGAGCGCTCAAAGGGGGATCATGTCGGTCCCTCGCCTGTCGATCGAGCCCCACCCGGCTCCAAGGCATCACCTGATCGTTGACCGGCACGGAACCCCGCTCGCTGTGACGCTCACCGGCGGCAACCGGCACGATGTCACCCAGCTTCTACCCTTGCTGGACGCGGTCCCGCCGATCCGGGGTCTGCGTGGACGGCCCCGCCACAAGCCCCAGCCGTTGTACGCCGACCAAGGCTACGACTTCGACAAGTACCGCCGCCTGCTGTGGAAGCGAGGCATCAAGCCCATGATCGCCCGACGCAGCGTCGCCCACGGCTCCGGCCTGGGCAAAACCCGATGGGTCGTCGAGCGCACCTTCGCCTGGCTCCACCAGTTCAAACGGCTCCGCATCCGCTACGAACGACGACGTCCATCAGAGCCTGCTCGAACTCGCCTGCAGCCTCATATGCCTCCGCCGCCTCCGAACCTCATTCTGAAACGATCAGTTAGAGGGTGTTTACATCGCAATTGCAGGCATTTTGATTGGTATGCGGATCGGCTGCATGGTGCTGGTGATGCTTGAGGGACTGGCGATGCCGAGGTGGCGATGAGGCGGGCGTCTCGCCTGCACTCCTCCTGTTTGCTCCAAAAAAACGGCGGGCCTCTCGAGGTCGGCATCAAGCGCGAGACGCAGGCCGGTCCCGTCCTGGTGGGCACCTGGGGGCCATTCGTCACGCGCTGCGAGCCAAGAGGATTGCAGCCGGCCTGTGGGTGCGATCAGTTCAGGCATGCGGCCGACGCTAGCAGTCGTTCGTCCCTCGTGATCACATTTTTTGCGCTGGTCGGCACTCACGGCTGCTCGCTGTCATACCGGGTGGGACGTGAGCATCTACGACCTTGATCCACTTTCGCAACAGGCCCTAGTGCTGATGTGCGTCCGTGCTGACGGCACGAAAGGGCTGATCGCCATGAACGATGGCTACCGCGAGTCCGCCGACTCCTGGGCCGACCTGCTGCGCGACTGCCAACGGCGCGGGATGCGCGCTCCCGTCCGCTCGGTCGGCGACGGCGCACTCGGCTTCTGGAAAGCCCTGTCCGAAGTGTTCCCCGAGACCCGGCACCAAAGGTGCTGGGTTCACAAGATCGCCAACCTTGCGAACGCCCTGCCGAAGTCCCCTCAGCCCGGCGCGAACAAGGCCCTGCAGGAGATCTACAACGCCGAGGACCGCGACCACGCGCTTTAGGCCGTCGCCGCGTTCGCCAAGAGCTACGGCGCGAAGTTCCCCAAGGCTGTCAAGAAGATCACCGACGACGTCGACGAACTGCTGGCGTTCTACGACTTTCCCGCCGAGCACTGGATCCACTTGCGCACAACGAACCCGATCGAGTCGACCTTCGCCACCGTCCGCTTGCGGACCAAGGCCACCCGAGGTGCCGGCAGCGCGGCCGCCGCCTTGGCCATGGTCTTCAAGCTCGTCGAGTCCGCCCAGGCCCGCTTGGCTGGCCGTGAACTCACCTCACCTCGTCGCCCTCGTCCGCGCCTGAGCCCGCTTTCGAACGCGGACAGCGCATCGAGCGCACGCAGCCCCTCTCGGCATGACAACCTTGCGGCCCCTGTCGTCGTGCCCCACCTGGGCCAAAATCAGGATGGGTGTCACAAAGGCGACAGCATCATGAGGACCTCATCGCGATCGTCGTCGGAGGCCAGCCGCAGAGCGCCGGGCCACCTGCCAATCTCTTTCCAGCCGAGTCGGCCATAGAACTCTTCGAGACCGACACCACCGCGGGCGGCAAGGTGCAGCTGCTCCAGGCCCATCTCGTCGCGGGCGACCTCACGGACCCGGTTCATCAATGCCGCGCCGATCCCCTGGCCCCGGACGCCGAGACGGGTTTGCAGGTGGTGAATCGTGCCCCAGTGCGCGACGGGCGGGTGGGGATCGCAACGGATGTTCAGCCAGCCCGCGACGGTGCCATCGGCCAGGGCGATCAGAAGGCGGCTGGTCGTTGGGGCAAGCATCTCGATGATGCGGTCAAGGACAGCGGTGACCTCGGCGGCATCCACCGGCGGAAAGGGGAACCCGGCCGCCCCACCCGCATTGCTCACCTCGGTCCAGCAGTCCACGAGGGTCTGCTTCAGCTCGTGAGTGATCTCCTGCGGGTCAACGATCTGGATGAAGCCAAGGGCGTTGCTGCTGGTCATGGGGACGAGTGTCACAAACGAGCTGCGCTCGTCGACACTCGGGGCACCCACCCGAATTTCGCTGGCGCAGACAATGATCCACAGGCTTTGACAATTACTCCGCGGGGTGTGCGTGGGCGCGACGGTGCCGCCGGAAGCGGATCCGCACGCCGGACGAGGGCGCTAAAACGATCTCCCTATCCCCGACAGCGTCAGGTACTCAGTAGCCGACGGTGAAGCGCCGGTTGAGGTGCGGGGGGTTTCGATCTCGTCAAGGAGAGCGGCGGCGTAGTCCTCGTAGGAGATGCGGGCCTGGCCGTCGTCGCCTACGACTGGCTGGTCAAGACCGGTGCGGTAGTGGCCGGTGCGCTCGCCGGGCGCGAAGTGCACCGGCGGCGGGGAGAGGTACGTCCAGGTGACGTCGTTACCGAGCGCCTGGTAGGCGTCGAGGGCCTGGATCTGGCCGATCGCGTAGGACTTGTACTCCGGCGGGAATCCGGGTGCGTCGAAGAAGCGCACGCCGTCCTCGTTCAGGAGGCTTGCCCCGCCGCCCATGTGCATGATGCGCGGCCCCTTGGGGCCGAGGCGCGGACAGCGGCGGCGGTGGCCACCGCGTCGGTGTACAGGCGCGCGTCGGGGCCGCCGACGGTCAGCACCAGCACGTCGGCCCCTTCGGCCAGGCTGGCGACCGTCTCGGTGTCGGTGGCGTCGCCCACCACCGGACGCACCCCCTCGGGGACCGCTTGGAAGGACCCGATCGCTCGGCCGAACTGCACCCGGTCCTTGGCATTGGCGACCGTGAGATCCAGACAACGCTGGGCAGCCCCCACCTGCTCGGCAGCCAGCGCCGTGCAGGCCTGGTCCATGACATGTCGCAGGACGCGTCCCGCGTCCCGCGTCACCGTCCTGGCCAAAGAGGCGTCCTTCAACTCCATCGAGTACCACGCGTGTCAGGTGCGGGTCTGGTCCATCGCCACGGTCGGCTCACAGCGAAGGCCGGTCTCGTCACGGCCACTTCGAAGAGGGACAGCCCGGCCGGCGTTTGGGCGGCTACCAGCAGGAGTTCGGCATCCGCACCGTCCAGGACGTACTCCTCGGTTCCCGTGATGCGCCAGGTCCCGCCGGAGACGGGGACAGCCTGAGCCGCGATCTGGTCGGGGTCCCAGGTTCCCCGCTCGGCCCAGGCCAAGGCCCCAACAGCTGTCCTGTCCCGAGAGGCGGCAGCAGGCGTTGGCATGTTTCCTCGTCGCCGGATGCCAGCAGTGCCTGCGTGGTGAGCACCGCCGAGCCGAGGTACGGCACGCGGCTGAGGACACGTCCCAGTTCTTCCATGACGACGTGCACTTCCTGGGCCCCGTAGCCCGCGCCACCGTACGCCTCGGGTACGGCCGGGCCTGCAACACCGATCTGCTCGGCCAGGGGCTGCCGGGCCCTCGTAGCGCGTGAGCAACGATCGCACGGCGGAACGTAGTTCTCCTTGTTCCTCCGTCGGTCTCATCTGTCTACTCCTTCCTCTGTCAGGCCAGGGACGGCACACCTGGTGGGGCTTCCCACACACGGCGTCGGGCACGACGCTGTGCTGCCGTCTGCCGCGCGTCTCTGGCTCCACCAGCTACACGTCGACCAGCACCCCAACCCTGTCGTCCTCGGTGATGCCGGCAGCCTCACGGAGCCGTGCACGCTCCGCCGGGGACGGGAGCTGCGGCTCCTGCACCACGTGCAGGGGAGAGACGGGATCGTCCGCGAGCAGCACCACCTACGAGATCCGCATCCCCGCCGAAACGAGGGACGCGCAAAAGCTCGGATTGGCAAACGCGGCGGCCCGGCGAGAGCGGTTGCGCCCCCGGGGCCCTTATCTGAGCGCGCCCGGCCTGATCCGGCGCCTCCACCATCGAATTGCACTCTCCCGTCAATGCAGGACCGCGCCCCTTCTCACCTTCCCCCGCGACGTAGGAACTCCGCCCGGTTCGTCCACTGGTCAAGATAGTGCGGACCCCGCTGGAGACCTGCGGCTCGACGTTGGATAGCTGTTGGCGATTGCCCGCCAGTCGGCGGATTTTCCCGAAAAATCCGAATTATCACCCAATTCCATCATGATCTCGTAATGGTCTCCCGGCCTTTCATTGGGCCCCTCTTGGCCATGGCCTTAAGGATCGCTGGGCTCGGTCACAGAGCGTTGTGCCATCCAGGCTCATTTCCGTTGGAGCGGCGACGAAGCGTGACTTGCTGACGACGCGTCACAGGTGCAACCCATATGCAAGCTTGAGGATTTCCCGAGCGCGCCAGGGGCGGAGGGCGGGGGGATGTCATGATCGCGCAGCTTGTACACGTGACATAAGAAGTGTCCGCATGTCTTCGGCGGCGAAAGGGAGTCGCGATGAGATCGCGCAGATGCGCGGGGCGGCTGAGACCCCCGCATGGAAGTAGTGGCACAGCGGTGGTGGTCGCTGGTGCGATGGTGTCGACGCTGCTGGGTGTGACTGTCGGTGCTTCGGCTGCCGAGGCAGCGCCCAGGAGGCACGCGGTGGCACCAGTGGCTTCGCGGCCGGACGCAGTGGCGGCGATGATGGCGGCGAAGTCCCAGCACTCGCCGGTGGAGGTGTTGGACGACCGGAATGACGCATCGCAGACTTTCGCCGACCCGAACGGGACGTTCACCTACAAAGTGTCGGCGCAGCCTCGCTGGGTCAAGCGTGGCAGTGAATGGGCGGCGCTGGACGCGCAGTTGGAGCGGACGAAGTCCGGCACGGTGGTTCCGCTTCGCTCGGAGTCGCCTCTGGTGCTGTCCGGGGGCGGCCGGGGGCCGCTGGCGATCATGACGGTGGACGGCCGGAAACTGTCGCTGTCGTGGCCTTCGGCATTGCCAAGGCCGGTGCTGTCAGGTGACACCGCGACGTATGCAAACGTGCTGCCGCATGGTGTGGACCTGCGGGTGACGGTCACGGCGGCGGGCGGAATCGAGGAGACGCTGGTCGTCAAGAACGCGCAGGCGGCGGCTGATCCGCAGCTCGCGGCCCTCGCGTTGAATACCGTGAACGGCTCCGGGACATCGCTGTCGCAGGACGCCGGCGGCAACGTGAAGATGACGGACAAGCACGGCCGGGAGCTGGTTACTTCGCCGGCCCCGGTGATGTGGGACTCCGCCACCGATGCACCGGCGACCGCCCCGTCTGCGGGCTCGGGCGCTAGCCGGCGGAGTGAACATCCGGAGGCCGACACGGTCTCGACGACGAAGGTTCCCGGTTCGCGGGCTCACACCGGCCGGGTGAAGTCCGCGCTGAAGGGCCGACGTCTGACGTTTTCCCCCGACCTGTCCATGTTGAAGGAGAGTTCTACCGCCTACCCGGTCTACATCGACCCGGCGTTCACCCCACACCCGGCGTCGGGCTCGACGCTGCACTACGACGAGGTGCAGCAGGCATATCCAACGGTCTCGAACTACGACACCGGCGGCAGCGGTGGCCTGGCGGTCGGCTACCAGGGCTTCTCGTCCCCGACAGGGATTGAGCGCACCTTCTACAACCTGAGCGTTCCGTCGGCGATCTACGGCGCCCACGTCATCTCTGCGACGCTGAACTCCAAGGTCGTGTACGCAGCAGCCTCGGGGTCGAACTCGACCACCGCGAACGTCTTCTCGATGGGGTCGATCAGTTCGTCGACGACGTGGAACAACCAGCCGGCGAAGGCGACGGGCTCCACGAACCCGAACTATCCGAGCCCCAACGTGTCGAAGGCGTTCACCACGACAAGTTCCAGCCCGAACCTGTCGGTGGCCTTCGACCTCACGGCGGGGATGCAGACCATCGCCAACATCCACAACAGCAACTGGACGCTGGGGCTGTACAACGCCAGCGAGACCAACGACATCGACCTCGTCCGCTTCACCGACAACCCGACGTTCTCCATCACGTACAACAACCCGCCGAGCACCCCGTCAAACCTCTCGATGACGCCGTCCGACGTCTCTGGCTCCACCAGCTACACGTCGACCAGCACCCCAACCCTGTCGTCCTCGGCGACCGACGCCAACAGCGACACGGTGCAGCTCGACTACCAGATCCTCTCGGGATCCACGGTCAAGGCATCCGGGAACACGGCCTTCGTCACGTCCGGGACGGCCGCGACGTGGAAGCCGTCGACGGCACTGCCGGACGGCTCGTACACCTGGCAGGTGCGGGCCTATGACGGTGAGGACTACTCGGCGTGGACCACGGCCAAGGCCTTCACCATCGACACCGCGACCCCGCCCGCGCCCAGCGTCAGCTGCACGGGCTACCCCAGCGGGCAGTGGACGGCGGCCATCAGCGGCGGCACCACCTGCTCGCTGACCGACTCCTCCAGCGACATCACCGGCTACGACTGGAGCCTGGACAGCGGCACAACGACCTACATCTCCGGCACCGCCCCCAGCATCTCGATCAACCCTGCCGCCGGCTATCACACACTGTCGGTGTACGTCGTGAGCAAGGCCAACAAGAACGGCACCACCACGAACTACTCCTTCGGTGTCGGTTCGGCGGGCATGACCTCGCCGGACGACCAAGGCACGACCTCCACCACGTTTCCGCTGCAGGCCGCGGCGCCGCCTGGCTCGGCACAGGTGACCTTCAAGTACCGCAAGGGCACCACGGGCTCGTTCATCACGATCCCGGCCGGCGACGTCACGAACAGCGGTTCGCCGGTGACCTGGCCAGTGGCGACTGCCTCGGCCACGGGCGAGGTGCAGTCGCCGGCGCTGACCTGGAACGTCGCCCACACCCTCAACGACGACGGGCTGCTGCAGATCGAGGCGGTCTTCACCGACTCCTCGGGCAACAGCCCGATCACCACCCCGCCGGTCAACGACACCCTCGACCGCATCGGCACCGGCGCCGACTTCGGCACCACCAAGGTCGGACCGGTCACCATCGGTCTGCAGTCCGGCAATGCCTCCGTCTCGGCGAACGACGTGTCCATCGCCAGCTTCGGCAGCGGACTGGGCGTCACTCGTACCTTCAACTCCCTCGCTCCGACGGCCTCCTCGATCTTCGGCTTTGGTTGGACCACCAGCCTCCCCGTCGAGGGCACCAGTGCAATGTGGTCGTCCGTCACCGAAGCCACCAGCTACGCGACCCTGACCGGCACCGACGGCTCCAAGCTGACCTTCGCCACCGGCGGCACCGACGGCACCGGCTTGACCACCTACGCTCCGCAGGGCCCCGCAGTCACGGCCGGGCTGACGCTGACCAAGAAGTCCGGCGCCTTCACGCTCACCGACATCAACGGCATCGTGACCGCCTTCTCCGTCCCCCAGGGCGGGGCAACAGGCGTCTACCTGCCGACCAGCGTGACCCAGCCCGGCGGCGGCAACACTTCGACCGGCTACGTCTACGACTCCACCGCCGGTGACCCCGGCTACGGCAAGCCCCTGCTGGTGATCGCCGCGGACGCCAACGCGGCCGCCGGCACCCCCAGCACGACCGCCTGCCCGAACCCGCCGTCGGCCGCCACCTGGGATGCCGGCTGCCGCGCGCTGAAGTTCTCCTATGACGCCACCACCGGCAACGTCTCGGAGATTGACTTCGTCACCTCCAACGGCAGCACCCTGACCCAGACCCCGGTCGCCGACTACACCTACGACGCCGCCGGTCGACTGAAGTACGAGTGGGACCCGCGCATCAGCACTCCGCTCAAGACGATGTACTCGTACGACGAGACCGACACCGACTCCGACTACGGCCGCATCACCGCCATCTACCCAGCCCAGAACCGGGGCCTGCCGGCCAACGTGCTGCAGCCGTGGACACTGGCCTACGACTTCACCCCCAGCGACGCCAATTTCGGCAAACTGGTATCGGTCACCCACACCCACAACGCGGCCAACGGCAGCGGCGTGGCAAAGAGCGTCGTCGTCTACAGCGTCCCGCTGACCACCGCGGCCGGCGGCCCGACGAACATGGACTCGGCCACCACGGCCACCTGGGGCCAGCAGGACAGCCCGGTCTCTGCCGTCGCGATCTTCCCAGCCGACCACGCGCCCAGCTCCAGCCCGCCCTCGGACTGGACCTACGCACAGGTCCTGTACTACGACGCCGACGGCCGCGAGGTCAACGAAGCCTCGTACACCAATGGCTGGAACATATCCACCACAGAGTACGACAGTAACGGCAACGACGTCCGCGAACTGACAGCGGGCAACCGGGCCACCGCCCTTGCCGCCAGTGGTTCCTCGGCGACCGTCGCCGGACAGCTCGACACCGAGAACCTGTACTCGGCCGACGGCACCGAACTGCTGGACTCCTACGGCCCGGCCCACCAGGCCGTGGCCGCCGGCAGCCTGCAGACCATCCGCACCCACACCCACGACGTCTACGACGTAGGCGCACCCAACAACGACCAGGACGCCAACGGCAACGCCTACGATCTGGTCACCAGTGAGACTGTCAGCGCAAGCCTTGGCACGAGTGTCCCGGGCAGCTCTGACGTGGACGGTCGCACTACTCAGAACGTCTACAACATCGGCTCCGACAATACGGGCTGGACACTGCGTACCCCGCTGCAGACAACCAACGATCCCGGGACCGGGCACCTTGATATCACCAACGCCGCCGCCTACAACGAGGACAGTTCGCTGTACGGCGGGGAGTCCCTGCCCATCGAAACCCGTATGCCAAGCAACACCGCGGGGGGCGGGGCCGGCACGACCAAAGCCATCTACTACACCGCCGGCGCCAACAGCGCTGACTCCGGCTGCGGCAACGAAGCGGCATGGGCCGACCTCGCCTGCAAGACCAAACCCGCAGCCCAGCCCGGCACGAGCGGCCTGGCAAGCCTGCCCGTCACCAGGTACACCTACAACGTGTACCTGGAGCCACTGACCAGGACCGAGACCTACACCGCGGCAGACGGCAGCACCTCCACCCGCACCACCACGACCACCTACGACAGCGCCGGCAGGTCCGTCGGAACCTCGATCACCACCAGTGGTTCTGGTATGGGCATCGCGGTCCCGGCCACGAAGACCGTCTACGACTCAGACACCGGACTGCCCAAGGACACCCAGAACGTCGCCTCTGACGGCACTGTCACGGCGGATCTGAACACCACGTATGACGACTTCGGCAACACCGCCAGCTACACCGACGCATCCGGAAACGTCGCCACGTACACCTACGACCTCGCCAACCGCATCATCGGCCGCGCCGACGGCAAGGGCAGCGCAACCCTCACTTACAACGGAGGGGGCGACCACAGTGGCGACATGACCAGCGAGACGGACTCGCTGGCGGGTACCTTCACCACCACCTACACCGCCGACGGTGACATTGCCACCCAGAACTACCCAGGCGGCACAGTCGGCACCTACACGTACGACCCCACCGAAACAGCCACCAACCTCACGTACAACAACGCCGCGTGGGCTGAGCCGATCAGCGACAGCATCGATACCAACACACACGGCGACTGGGCGCAGCGTAACGAGTTGAACGGCAGCAAGTCGTACACCTACGACGCTGCAGATCGACTGGTCTCCGTCGCCGACGCCCAAGCCGGACAGTGCACCACCCGCACCTATGGCTACGACGTCGACTCCAACCGGACGTCCACCGCCACCGCGGCACCTGCTTCGGACGGCAGCTGCCAAACCGCCACAGCGACGACGCGAGCCCTCCCCTACGACGCGGCCGACCGTCTGACGGACACCGGCTACACCTACGACACGCAGGGAGACATCACCACCACACCCGCCGTCGACGCCGGCGGCACAAACGCCCTGTCCGCCACGTACTTCGCCAACCACATGATCGCCAGCCAGACCCAGAACTCAGCGACGATGAGTTGGCAGTACGACCCCCAGGACAACAGGGTCGCCACCTACATCGACAGCAGCGGTATCACCCACACCAACCACTACGCGGACGGCAGCGACAATCCCGTCTGGACAAACGACTCGAGCGGCGGCTGGACCCGCAACATATCCACGCCCGCGGGTCTGGTAGCGCAGGTCACGTCGACAGGGACCGTCCTGGCCCTCGTCGACCTGCACCGCGACACCGTGGCCACCGTTGATCCGGCATCCGGTTCGGTGACTGGCACGTTCGCATACACCGAGTTCGGCGCAAGCGAATCCGGAGGGTCGACCGAATACGGCTGGAAGGGGGCGGACCAGAGGTCGAGCAATGCCCTGGGACAGCAAATACTCATGGGTGTCAGGGCTTACAACCCTGACACCGGGCGTTTCAGCCAAGTCGACTCGGTGGTCGGGGGTAGTGCCAACTCGTACGACTACTCCAACCAGAACCCGGTGACGGGATACGACCTCACCGGAACACGAGGCAACTCCAACGCGCAATGGTGCAGCGTCTCGGGACGCTGGAAGACGTGCCGGGCCTATGTCAGTGAATGGCGTACCCACGTAATCATCGACCTCCTCTACGCGGGTGCTGCGGTGTTCGGCGCACTCGCCATCGTCTGCGGATGGTTCTGTGCCTCCATAGGCGCAGGGCTGGGGCTCTTGGCCCCTACCATCCAGGTGATCGATGACTGGGGTGGAGACCGCGGAATCTACTTCCAGGTCTGGTTCTATCGCGTGTCCTGGTGGTGGTGGGGCTGGCACCACAGGTGGGTCTATTCCGGCGGCTACACCTGGCACCAATAGCAGGCTGTGAATGGCGGTGCGGAACCAGAATTCCGCACCGCCACCGCCGCCGGCTGAAGGAATACCTCTCAACTCGTGATCACGGAAGGAAAATAATGAGCCGTCTTTTGGACGTACTGACGTTCGTCAGCGTGTTGTGTATGGCCATCGTCTTGATCACTATCTGTGGTCTGCGTCTGGCGCGCCTCAGAAAGTCGGCCGAATCTGTTGCCGATGGCTCTGCGAAGGCTTGGGCCGGTATCGCACAGGGGGCGGGCCTGATCATTTTGCTGGGGTCGACCCTTCCGGATCACCATCGCCTTCTTTGGGACGGAGTGCTCGTACCGACGGGAATCGCCCTGCTGATGATCGGCCTCTACCTCTACCTCTACCGCAGGGCGCCGTAACCGGAGTGATGCGTCCACCGGCGGCATGGCTGCGGGCCAGTCTCAGACGGGGGTCAGAGGCGACCACCGCTGCGGCCTCGACCAAGTCCCGCGCATGGAATGTGGGAGGCATTGTGATGGTGATGGCAAGGTCGACAAGTCCCCGTCCGCCGGGTCGTCCGCCAGGTGGCCCCAGTACATCGGCCACATGGTGCTCAGCACCAGCACGGGCCCGCGCTGACCATCGTGAGGAGTCACCAGTCCTGTGCGCTGAGTAATTGGATGGAGACGCGGAAGGGCCCACCGGTCACCCGTTGGTGGTGGCGCGTCGTGCGGCCGGTAAGACGATGGAGGAACTCGTCTCCGGTATCCATGCCGCCGGCGCGCGGCGGCACTGCGCTCCGGGATCGACGAAGCACGGGTGCGCGAATGGCAGCGCGGCGTCCGCCCCAGCGATGAATCCCAGGTCTATCGCTAAAGCGCTCGGCTGGCCTGCGGACCGTCCGCGCTGACGACTGGCCGAACTGGCTGCCGTTCACGGCCAACGGAGTGGTCCCCCTCGGTCCGCACAGCTTCGTGCCCGCCCTGAGAGAGGCCCAGCGAACAGCGGGGGAACGCCGCACCTTCCTGACCATTTCCGACACGGCCCGCCCTGTCCGCCCTGGCCACGTACTGGGCCAGCCTCCCCGCCGGCGCGCGCTCGCCCAGGCCCACGACGGCAAACCCATCGGCGAAGAGCTCGTCGCCTTCCTGGAAGACTCCACCCGGCACCTGGCCGGCGTGCCCACCGAGCAGCGGCAGCACACCCCCGCACTCCTGGACGCACACCTCGCCACGGTGACCGAATTCCTCGAGACCGGCCGCTACCCGCCGGCCCTCGGACTGCGCCTGCACACCCTGGCGGCCTCCCTCTCCCAGACCGTCGCCTGGCACGCCTTCGATCTGCGCCGCCACACTCACGCGAGCCAGAGCTGGATCGCGGGCCTGCACAACACGCACGCGGCTGGGGACCGTGACATGGGCGCCGGGCTCCTGGGCGACCTCGCCTACCAAGCCGCCTGGCGCCGCCACCGCACCACCGCAGCCAGCATCCTCAACTACGCCCTGACCCGCGCCCAGAATCCCGCCGCCCCACTTGCACCTGGCACGCACCCTCGCCAAACGCGGCGACCGAAGTGACCGCGGCGCCGTGCTCCGATCCCTCGCCGGCCGAACACCACCTCAACGACATCGGCACCGACCGGCCCGCCTGGTGGGCCTGGGTGTCCGAGGCCGACCTCGCCGTCGACTCCGGACAGGCCCTCCTCGACCTCGGCGACACCAGCCGCGCCCACCAGCTCATCAGCTCATCAGCGAAGGCGAACGCCTGCTCACACCCGCCCGCGACAAGACCAAGGGCGTCTTCCTCGCCTACCGCGCCGCGAGCTACCTCGACCTGAAAGAACCCGAACCCGCCGCAGCCGCCGCAACCCAGTCCCTGCTCCTGGCCCGCCGTAACGGAGCGCCCCGCTGCGCCCGCCTCATCGATGACCTTCTCCCGCGCTTTGCGCCCTACGCCCGCGTGCACGGCGTACCGGAGCTCCTCCAACTCGCCGCCGGCTAGACGGAGATCCGACTCGGCCCGCGAAGGTCACAGGGTGCGGGAACCGAAGAGGATCCCGGCGAACGCGCCAGCCAGGAGGAACGGCCCGAACGGGATCGCCGATTTGCGTCCGACCCGCCGCATGAGGATGAGGCCGCTGCCGAACACGGCACTCGAACAGGAACCCGGCGAAGGTACCGATCAGCAGGATTCCCCAGCCGCACCACCCCAGGTCGGCCCCGAGCGCAGGGGCGAGTTTCACATCGCCGAAGCCGAAGCCCCTGGCGTTGATCAGGAACAGCACGAAGCAGCAGGCGCCGAGGGTGAGAGAACCGAGCAGCGCGGTGCGCCAACTGCCGCCGACACCGGGCAACAGCGCGGCCCCTGCGAGCCCGACGATCGCGGACACCGTCAGCGGCAGCGTGACGACGTCGGGCAGCCGGTGTACCGCGAAGTCGATGGTTCTACGGCGGCGCGGCCGGCTACACCGACTACTGAACCCACAGCGTCACCGCACAGACCTCACCCTCCGCAGATCAACAGCGCCGAGGGGTGAGACACCGGGCGTAGCGGGCCGGGTCCGCACTCACCGGTCGCCGCCAAGGGCCTTCGTTGCTTTCCCCGCCCTGGAGGAGACAGGGGCCCTGCAGGTCACGCTTGAGAAGGGGGCGCGGGGAAGAGCATGCAGCTACTGGTGGCATGGGCGAGCAGACGGTCGTCCGCGTCGACCAACTGCGCCTGAGCAAGGGCGGTTTGACGGCTCTTGCTGACAACTGTGCCGATGGCGCGCACTGTGCCCGTCTCCACGGTGATCCGCCGCAGGAACTTCACCGTCAGGTCGAGCGAGGTGTACCCAGTGCCATGCGGAAGGGTGGAGTGGACGGCCGCGCCCGCCGCCGAGTCGAGCAAGGTGGCAAAGATGCCGCCGTGCACACTGCCGATCGGGTTGTAATGCTCCTCACCCGGCGTCAGAGAGAAGACCACCCTGCCAGGCTCCACCTCGTCCAGGGTGTAATCGAGCGTGTAGTTGATGGGCGGCCCGGGCAGGTCGCCTGTCCGAAGCGCGCGCAGGAAGTCGATGCCGGCCATGCGTCCGGCGGCTTCCGCCAGGGTCGCAGGATCGTCCCATTGATACGTGCGTGTGCGTCCCACGGTCCAGCGCCTCCCGGTCTGACTTTATTTAGCGAAGCTAGCTTCTTGATCAGCTGACTGTCAACGACGAAGCCAGACCTTTACCATGGCGGGATGGAGTGGCTTGAGACGAGCACGGAGAACTGCCCCGTCCAGCGCACGCTCGACGTGGTCGGAGAGAAATGGATGCTGCTGATCCTGCGTGACGCCGTCAACGGAGTCCGCCGTTTCGACGACTTCCACCGGCACATCGGACTGTCGGAGGCTGTCCTCAGCGACCGCCTGAGGAAGCTGACCTCGGTCGGCATCCTGAAGACCGTCCCCTACCAGGAGCCCGGCCACCGCTCCCGCAACGAGTACCGCCTGACCCGCAAGGGCTGGGACCTGTGGCCCGTCCTGGCAGCACTGCAGCAGTGGGGCCAGACGCACGCTCCCGACCCGGAGGGCCTCGTCCTGGACGTACGCCATACCGACTGCGACGCTATGGTCCGCGTCGTCGTCGAGTGCTCAGCAGAACACGTCGCCCTCACCCCTGGGGAAGTCATCGCCAGGCCCGGGCCTGGCGCCCGGCTCCGGTCGTGAGCCACCTGCCTGGACGCGCAAGCCAGAGGATGGCGGGGCGTCATCCGGCTCTACCTTTCATAGATCACGGGTCCCCTGCCGTTCATAGGGGTTGCGGCGCCCAACAGAGTGGAATCGAAGGCCGGAGCTCAGGTAAACGCGGGGGCTAACCGCAGCCTTCGCATGGCGATGCGGGTCCGGATGGCTGCATACCGTCGCGCCAGCCGCCAAGTCGGACGACACGGCCAGCGCCTCGCAGACAGCAACGCGCCGCCCCGGCGCAGACGGCGGCATGCCCCTCTTCCACTTCGCGCCAGTGGAGACCGGCCTGGCCATCGCGGCACCTCGCAGGCGCGGCCAGACTGGACTGTCGGCTCTCGGAGCCAGTAGTACAACCTCCCCCAGGTGATGCCGGTTCCCGCATCGAGCGCGCACGCCGGCCGCTCCCCGGCCGCTTCACGGCCGCTTCACGGGCCGGGTGAGCGCATGCGGGTACGGGAGATGCTCACCTGTCTCGCGGCGGCGCTGCCCCGCCTCAACTCCCGGCCGCCCGTCTGCTTGCCCTGCAGTGCGCCCCGCGCCCCGATGGCAACGGTTATGTCCGGCTACCCCGCGGCCTGTTGCGTGGCACGCGGCTGTGCGTCCGCAGGAAACTGTGGGAGGAACTGGAGCATGCCGGCTGGCTGCGCCGCAGGGCCGGCAGGCATCCGCACGTGGAGGCCCAACTGCTCGATGCTGCGGTCCTCGCCCAGAAAGCCGGGCAGCGGATGCGGGCCCGGGCCGCCCAGTGGGCGCTGCGTCCCGCCTCACTGGCCCCGCCGACCGGGAGGCCGCCGTCCGTGCAATTGGCCGCCGTGGCCGTGGCCTCCTGCACGTCGGGCGAGGCCGGCAGTACCGACATGGAGGTGCTCGCCCGCCTGTGCGGGTACTCCCTACCCCACCAGACCGAGGGGCTTTTTGACCGGCTGGTCACCACACGCATGCTGACTGCCTGGCAGTACTACCTCGAGACCGACGAGGTCTCCTGGCACCTTCCGGCCCCGGCCAACGCGGGCCGCACACCTGTTCCGCAGTGACCTTGCCCCCGGCCAGCCGCCGCGCCCCGCACCCGGCGGGAGAGAGCGAGACATCACTCGACAGGAACATCCGGCTCTGCTCATGCGTATATGTTTCTAGGCAGTCGTAGTCCGCAGCGGTCGCGGCATGCGAGCTGCCCCGTTGTCGCAGACGAACACATGCCGCATCCTTCGCGGACTCGGCGCCTGCTAGTTCTCACCGCCACGGCCGCGAACTGAAGAAAGGCCCATGCCATGCCTGAAAATCCGACCCCCTCAACCGAACTTACATCGCAGTACAGCGCCCAGGTGGCGAGCGACCTCGAACGCAACACCAAGGAACAGGAACGTATCGGTGCGGAGATCGAGGCGCTGCAGAAGCAGTTGGGTGCCCTGCAGCACGACCACAGTGTGCTGGTGAGCATGCAGCAGGCCCTCGGCGGCGCAAGCCTCGCCAGGCCGGACACCACGACTGCGCCGTCAGTGCCTGAGCAGGCCTCTGTCGAACCCAAGCCGACCAAGGCCAAGAAAACAGGTGCCGCAGGCGCGAAGAAGACGGCATCCAAGAAGACCGCGACCAAGAAGACCGCAGCCAAAGCCTCATCCGCGACGGCCTCCACCACAGCCGCCTCGCCGACCCTCGTCGAACTGGTCCGCACTCACGTGGAGCAGCAGAGCGAGCCGCGCTCCGCGGCAGAAATCTCCTCCGCGCTGGGGCAGGCCCATCCTGAGCGCAACATCAAGACCACCGTCGTGCGCACCACCCTCGAAGGACTCGTGGCCAAGAATCACGTTCACCGCACCAAGCAGGGCTCATCCGTGTTCTACACCAGTGCGGCCGCCCCAAAGCCCGCTGCGGTCGAGGCGCAGCCGGAGACAGCGGCCGGCTGAAGCATCCGCCAGCCGGCCATCGCACTCCTGCGTCCCGCAATGCCGCACCAGCCGTAGATGACGGCTGGCCGGTGACGTCACGGCGGATGCCCGGTAAGTCAGGTGCGGTTACCGAAGTCGTCGCGCCGCGTGATGTGCAGGTCCTACCCCATGCACAGCAGCGTACGAGGGAGCACGACCAGAGCCGCCGATCACGAAATCCGCTCAAGCACTCACGCCGCAACAGCTACTCGAAGCCGCAGCCGTCTGCATCAGGAACTGACCGTCGGATGGTTGGGCTCTCGTCGGTCGACTGTGGTCATGCCTCTGGGCTCCGTGCCGCCTGCCTGTCGCTGTTGCTGTTGCTGTTGCTGTTGCTGTGAGCCAGCGATGCGAGAATTTCCTTGCGGCAGACATCAAGGATTTCGTCCGCCAGCGGAGAACCGTCGGGACATGCCCGCGACAACATGATCGCTCCGACCGAATGGGCGAGCATGTCGATCACCATGGTGCGGGCCGCGCGCTGGTCCGCATCCCCCTGCGTTTCGCTTGGGGCCTGAAGGGCCGTCAGCAGGTTCTCGATCCCGGCTGCGAACTCTGTCTTGATGTCCACCGGCTGACGTGCGGCATCGCCGCTGAGGGCCGCGATGGTGCAGCCGTCGCTGCGTCCGTCGCGATGCTCCCGTGAGACGTAGCTCTCGACGAACTCGGCGGGGTCCACACCTTCTGCCCGTGCCGCGGTCTGCGAGAGCCCGCTTGCGGACGCTTCGGCCATCAGGCCGGCCTTGGAGCGGAAGTGCTTGTAGAACCCGCCATGGGTGAACCCGGCGGCTGCCATCAGTTCCGCCACGCCGACGCCGTCATAGCCACGCTCGCGGAACAGTCTGGAGGCTGTCGCGACGATGTGCGCACGGTTGCGCTCTGCCTGTGCCTTGGTGACCCGCACGTACAGCCACCCCTTCTACGGTCGACGCTCGACGGGCAAGCATACATAGATGTCAATCGACATCAAAGTGATTGACTTTTTAGATGACGATCGTCATCGTATTGCCCGTCCCCTCCAGAAAGGCTCAGACCATGAGTGACACGCACGTGACCGCACCGACTCAACACATCGAGGTCGACGGCGACCGATTCGCCTACCGACGCTGGGGCAAGCCCTCCGGCGTCCCGATCTTCCTCGTGCAGCACTTCCGCGGGGGAATGGACAACTGGGACCCGACGCTCACCGACGGCCTGGCTGAAGGCCGTGAGGTCATCCTGTTCAACGGCCGCGGCATCGCCTCGTCGTCCGGCACGCCGCGCAACCGGATGGAGGACATGGCCGACGACATCGCCGCGGTCATCCGGGCGCTGGGGCTGGAGCAGGTCGATCTGCTCGGCTTCTCGATCGGCGGTTACCAGGCGCAGGAGGTCACGCTGCGCCACCCCCAGCTGGTGCGCAAGCTCCTCCTGCTCGGCACCGGCCTCCGAGGCGGGGACCCGACGAGCGACCCCAAGGTGCCTGAGTACGCACTGAATCCGGTCCCCACCCTGGATGACTTCCTCTTCCTGTTCTTCGGCCGCTCGGAAGCCGCGCGCAAAGCCGGCCAGGCCTTCTGGGAGCGACGCCACCAGCGGGCCGACCAGGACCCGCCGAGCTCCCCCGCGGTCGCACAGGCGCAGTTCGAAGCGACGATCGCCTACGCGGAACCGCTGCCGGGCGAGAACCCCTACGCCTTCCTGAACGCGATCACCCAGCCGACCCTGGTCCTCAACGGCGAGAACGACGTGATGATCGCCTCGATCAACTCCTGGCATCTCGCCCAGAACATCCCCAACGCCCAGCTGCTGATCTACCCCGACGCCGGGCACGGAGCGCAGTTCCAGTACCCCGAGCGGTTCCTGAAGCACGCCCTTCAGTTCCTCGACGAGTAGCACCTGCAAGGGCACTTGGTCGGGTCTCGGGGCTGAACCGCGACCCCATTAGCCGCGGTGGACAGGCCGGAGATCGAACTGGGCGAAGGGGTCTTCCGCCGGGATGCCTGCCTGGGCGGCCGGACCGAGGTAGTGGTAGTGGTTGGCGCTGTCGAACCAGCCCACCATGTACATGCCCCTAGGAGCGTGTCCCCGTAATCGTCAACCGGCTGGGTGTCCGTGGTCGGGGTGATCGATCCGACCTGCCGGAACGCAAGGTCCGATTGCCGCCAGCAGCGTTCGCTTGCTTCAGGGAGAGTCGGTGACGGCTCGTGCACCGCACGGCGAGTCTCTCCAGCTCACATCCCGCGAAAGGCGAACGAATGCACGTGGTCCCCGGGCTCAAGGTGCTGTACTTCGGGACGCCGGTGGTGCTGATCAGCTCACGCAACGAGGACGGCACCGCGAACCTCGCGCCGATGTCCTCCGCCTGGTGGCTGGGCCAGTCCTGCATGCTCGGTCTCGGCAACAGCGGTCAGACGACCGCGAACCTGCTGCGCGAACGCGAATGCGTGCTCAACCTGCCCTCATCCGCGATGGTCGACGCCGTTGACCGGATCGCGCTCACCACCGGGACATCGGCCGTGCCGGACCACAAGGTGAAGCAGGGCTACCGATACGAGCCGGACAAGTTCTCGGCCGCGCAGCTGACCGAGCAGGCATCGGAGCTGGTTCGGGCGCCCCGGGTCGCGGAATGTCCGGTCCAGATGGAGTGCAGGGTCGTCTCGGCGCACCCCTTCGGCGGTCCCACTCCTCATGCCACCGCCTTCCAGGTCGAAGTCCTTCGCGCCCACGTCGAGGAGGATCTGATCATCCCGGGGACGCACTACGTGGACCCGCTCGGATGGGACCCGCTCATCATGAAGTTCTGCGAGTTCTTCGGCGGTGGACACAACATCCATCCGTCGAAACTCGCCGAAGGCTGGAACATGCCGCATCAGCTCCAGCCAGCGGCCCTCTGAGCTGGTACCGCGTGACGGCATCCCGCGTGCGTTTCATGGTCATTCGTGCCGGATGATATCGGTATGCGTGGTGGGGATGGGCTGTTCGAGGTCGAGCCGGTCGAGAAGAGGCAGAGGCAGCGCCGTGGGGCGGGGGTGGACAAGCGGTTTCGGGCGTTCGACCCGCACCAGGTCCTGCTGCTGCCCCCGTCGCTGGACGACTGGCTGCCCGAGAACCACCTGGCCCGGTTCGTCGCCGACCCGGTGGACGAGGTCCTGGACCTGGGACCTGTCCTGGCGGACTACACCGAGAAGCGCGGCTATCCGCCCTACGACCCCAGACTGATGCTGCGTCTATTGATCTACGGCTAGACCACCGGGGTCCGCTCCTCACGGGCGATCGAGCGCAAGTGCGCCGACGACATCGCGTTCCGGTTCCTGGCCGCCGACCAAGCCCCGGACTTCCGCTCCCATCTCCCGGTTCCGCCGCCACCTGGACGCCTTCGCCGACCTGTTCACCCAGTCGCTGCACCTGGCGACCAAGCTCGGCATGGTCAAGATGGGCCGCGTCGCACTGGACGGCACCAAGCTCAAAGCGAACGCCTCCAAGCACAAGGCGATGAGCTACGGCCGCCTGGTAGACAAGGAGGAGCGGATCGAAGCCGAGATCGCCGCCCTGGAGGCCAAGGCCCAGGCTCTGCTGGCCGACGCCGAAGCCACCGACATCGCCGAGGACCAGAGCTTCGGCACGGACGGCAAGGACACCGGTCTTCCCGCCGGGCTCGACCGGCGCGAGAAGCGCCTGGCCAGGCTGCAGGCCCCCCGCGCGCAGATCGAGGCCGAAGCCACCGACAAGGCCCGCCGCCACGCCGAGGACAAGGAGCGCCGCCGCCAGGAGCGTGCGGGCACCAGCGACAAGCAGGCCGTCACCAACGCCGGGCACAAGGCCGCCGTTAAGGCGTGCCCAAGCCCAAGCCGCAGGCCAACTTCACCGACCCTGACTCACGGATCATGAAGAACAGCGACGGCGCCTACATCCAGGCACTTGCTGCGCACCCGGGCTGTGGCAACGGAGGCGGTGGTGCGGCGGGTGATGTGCCGGCTTGCGATGGATGCGAGGACGGATCGCGCAAGCCAGTGAGATTCGGGAGGAACTCTTCCGTCCAATAGATTGGATCGGCCGGCTCACCCCCGGGGCACTGTGCCGCGACGAGCGCGCCCGCGGCTACGGCTACGGCTACCTCGGATTCGGGTGCTTCGAGGTAAGCCGCGGTGTCGATCACACGTGTGAGAGCACTGCGGACGATGCCTTCACGTTCGCCTGCGGCTACCTCATCAAGGTCACCACCAAGGTCCGCTGCGGTGTCGTTGTCGAAGGGACCGACGTCCCAAGTGCCCATGGTCTCTCCTGATCACGATGTTGACCGGGGCATCCTGACAGAGGCCACTGACAGAAGCCGTGCAGTCCAGAGCGGGGAGCCAGCCGCATGTGCCTGGTGGAGACAGATGTCACCTGGCCTCGATATCCGTCATCCGCGTCGGTTCGGCGGGCTGCCATCATGCTCAGATGGCCCACGACATAGTGATCTTCCTCGCCCCCGACGACGAGACTGCCGCTGCGACGCGCCTGCGGGGACCTGCTGAGAGCTTTGAGTCCGTGACCTGCCATTTCATTGAGCCGGACACTGCCATCGCCGAGTGGGACATGTACTTCGAGGAGCCTTCGGCCGAGGCTCCGCCTCCTGAACAGATCTATGCGTGGCGGCCGTGGCCGGAGTGGGTCACTCCACCCTTGAACGATGGCGTTGAGGTGTTCGCTCTGCCACAGCGGTTGACCCGGGCGCTGGCCAACGCGACCTCGGCCGAACTAGAAGAGTTGGCAGGCCGCTGGACCACGCGGCTCCGGTCTGAGGACGGGGACGACATGACCGACGATGATCTATTGGCGGTCCTGCAAGGAGTTGCCCGGCTTGCGGCGTCTGCGGTCGACACGGGTGGCGGCCTCTACAGCTGGAGCTTCTGAGCGTTCCTGCGCGGGGGACGCTCGTTCTTGACACCGCTGCATGCCAGGAGCTCGGTCCCGGTGGCGTCGAAGTACAGGGTGAAAAACCAAGATCGGTCTGCTGCAACGATGTTGCCGGTACGCAGTTCCTCGTCGCGGTCCCGAGCGCGGAGAATCTCAACGGCCTCGTCGAGGCCGAGGGTCGTCAGTCCGATCCTCAACGACCACCTCAGCCTTGACGCGGCGATGCCGAAGACCATCCACTGTGGCGGCCGTACGTCGAAGAGCATTACCTCGCCGCCAACGGCGAGGGCGTCGCGTGCTGCCTTGCAGGCGCTGGTCTGCTTTTTGAGCATCCCGGCGATGTCGGGCGGACTCGGGCTCTCGTCCTCAGTGGCCATGTGGCGACTGTAGAGACCGAAAGCAGGCGTTGCTGCAGGATTCGGCGTGACCTGCGCCAACACTCTGGCGTCGTGCCGTGTGGCGGACCTGGCCTGATTCTGCGTTGCTGCCCAGCTGGCCAGGAGCTGCAATCGCAGGCCGTCAACTCCTGAACGCCGCACGAGATCGGCCGACGCGGGGAGCGGAGCTGTGCTGACACCTCGGAATGCCGCTGCACGGCATGGCTCATAGGCTCGGGCCGGGAGCCCTCGTGGCCGGTCGGGAGGTAGAGGCGCGACCACAGCCGGGCTCCCGGCTCCCGCTGCGCGCCGGCCCTGGGCGCAGGGAGCTCGAACCACTCCGGGGATGCGCAGGTCGACGGCGACTTCGTCGCCGGGACGGAGCAGTCCGAGGTCTTGGCGCATCCGGGCCTGATCGGCGATGACGCGGGCGTCCTTGGCATCGGTCCTGGCCTGACCGTGGTAGCCGGCCGAGGCGCGGTGGACCGCCAGGCCGGTGAGGTGGACCATCGGCTGTCCGGGTCAAGCAGGAGCCCAATAAGCAGGGTGGCACCGCCGTGGTTGGTGTCCACCTCCCACAGCGCCTCTCCCTCGCCGGTGAGGGCGAGGACCACCCGGATGAGCTCCAGCAGCTCTGGCTCGTCATTGCCCACGCGGCGCGACAGAAGTTGTTCACCCCGGGCGTCGAGTGCCACGCAGTGGTGATGCTCCTTGCCGATGTCGCCCCCGGCCCAGACCCTGAACATGGCCGCCTCCGCCAGCTGGTTGTTCTGCGGTCCCCCGGAGACGACGAGTAATCGTCAAGACCTGTGGATCGATGGCTATCTGCGGAGTCTGACCTTGGTGTCGTTGTGACCGCGCTGGGTTTCTCAGGCGAGGCCATCGAGGAAGTCCGAGAGCACGGTGTGCAGGGCTTCAGGCTGTTCCAGGTGCAGGTCGTGGCCGGTGCCGGGGATGCTCATGGCCATGGTGGCGGGCCGCTGGCGGAGCATTTCGTCGGCTTCCTGTGCAGGGACGAAGCTGGATTGGGCCAGGACGACCAGCGTGGGACATACGACCTGTGTCCATTCGTGCCAGAAGGAACGCTGGGCGTTCTCCGCCAGCGAGCGGACCATCACGTCCCGGTCGAAACGAGGCCACCATCCGCCGTCGCGTTCTTCCAGGCCGGCTGCCCAGCCTGCTCCGACCGGTCCGCCGCCGAGGAACGCGGCTGCCGCTTCGCGTGAGGGAAACGGTGTCGGCCACGAGTCGAGCCAACTGCCGATGTCCGCGGGGACGTTCGGGTTCGGACCGCCGCAGCCGGCCTCGACGAGCACGAGCGCGCGGACGAGTCCGGGGCGCGCGGCGGCGGTGAGCATGGCTGTGTGCCCGCCCAGGGACTGGCCGACCAGGACGGGCCGCTGCAGTGCCAGCTGGTCAACAACGGCGGTGACGTCGGCGACGTAGGCGGCGCGGGAGACGTCCTGCGGGTGGCGCTCGCTGGCGCCGTGCCCGCGCTGGTCGACCGCGACGACCCGGTATCTGGAGCTCAAACTCCGTGCCAGCATGTCCCATTCACCCGCATGACCGGCCAGGCCGTGCAGCAACACGATGGGCTGCTGTCCCGGGCCGCCCCAGTCCCGGCAGGCAAGACGGACACCGTCTCGCACCAGCACGTGTTCAGACCATGCCACGTCGGCTCCCAGGGAATCGGTGGCCTTGATCATGCCGCAACCACCTCGGGACGCTCGACGAGTTTGCCGCGTTCGAAGCGGGCTCCGGCTCGGACGAGGGCGACGAGGCGGGGTGCGTTCACGGCCCGCCACCGCTGCTGGGCGGACTCGACGAGTTTGAAGACCATCGCCAGGGCGGCGGTGCGGGAGCCAGCCCCGCGGGTGACCTTTGTGCGCAGGCGGACGGTGGAGAAGGTGGACTCGATCGGGTTGGTGGTGCGCAAGTGGATCCAGTGCTCGGCGGGGAAGTCGAAGAACGCCAGCAGCTCGGCCTCGTCGTCGGTGATCTTCTTGACGGCCTTGGCGAACTTCACGCCGTAGAGCTGAGCGAACGTCTTGATCGCCGCCTGCGCGTGCAACTTGTCCTCGGCGTTGTAGATGTCCTGGATGGCCTTCTTCGCGCCGGGCTGCGCGGACTTCGGCAGGGAGTCGAGGACGTTTGCGGTTTTATGAACCCAGCACCTTTGCTCGCGGGTTTCCGGGAACACCTCGGCCAGCGCCTTCCAGAAGCCCAGGGCACCGTCCCCGACCGCGAGCACGGGAGCGCGCATGCCCCGGCGGGCACAGTCGCGCATCAAGTCGGCCCAGGACTCGCCCGACTCGCGGTAGCCGTCCTTGAGCGCGACCAGTTCCTTGGAACCGTCGGCGCGGACCCCGACCAGGACCAGGACCAGGACACAGGCTTTGGCCTCCTCCAGGCGGACGTTGAGGTGGATGCCGTCGGCCCACACGTACACGTAGTCGACCTCCGCGAGGTCGCGGTCCATGAACGCGGCGTGGTCGGCCTGCCACTGCTGGGTGAGCCGGGTGACCGTGGCCGGGGAGAGCCCGGCCGAGCTGCCCAGGAACTGCTCCAGGGCGGGCACGGAGTCGCCGGAGGACAGGCCGTGCAGGTAGAGCAGCGGCAGCACCTCGCTGATCTTCGGGGACTTGCGGCACCACGGCGGCAGGATCGCCGAGGAGAACCGTCTGCGCTCGCCGGTCGCCTCATCGACACGCTTGTCGTTCACCCGCGGCGCCTTCACCTCGACCGCCGCGGCCGCCGTGGTCACCGTGCGCGGCTGGTGGTAGCCATTGCGCACGACTAGGCGATGGCCTGTGACGTCTCGCTGATCGGCCAACTCGGCTATATAGGCGTTGACTTCGGCCTCCAGCGCGGCGGCCAGCATCCGCCGTGCGCCCTCACGGACGATCTCGTCGATTAGGGAGGAGCCGTCGGCGGTGGTGCCGTCGGCCTTCAGTACGCTGAGCACGAGCGTGCCTTCCCGACCCGCGCGGCAACGCGGGCCCTACTCGATACCAGTCAATCGATCACTCGGGAAGGTACGCCCTTCGCGTGTGCCCTCCCGAGCCGATCCACAGGTAATGAGCATTGCTCCCGGACGGCCTCACCAGCGTTGTCCTACACAGCGATCATGTCGTATATCTCAATGAGCGGTTGTGACCTCACAGACTCCGAGCGGCCAAGTCTTTCAGCCACCAGACGGCGACAAGCTGGCTGCCGTACCCGGAGTCCTCGCGCTTCACCGATCCTACGAATGACCGACGTGAGCCCGCGCCAGAACCGTAGGACAAGCTCAACGGCCGTCGCACGGGTCGTCGCCCGCAGACATCGGCTTGGTGTCAGCCGCCATGCAGGAGGAGTACACCCGCGGGGGTGTGGGCTGCGGCTCCGGTTCCATCGCGGCGTTCACAGCGATGATCGCCACGGCACCGACGCAGATCAGCCCCGCCATCGTGGCGAGCCCGGTACGGCGGCTCACCGGTCGCCGCTGAAGTGGTCGAGGATTTCATCGCTGCAGTCGTCCGCGCCAACCCGGGTCCGCGTGAAGGCCAGCACGCCGTCGTCGTCGTCGTTGCCTTCCACCTTGGCCTTGGCCAGCTGCGTCTCGATGTCCGCGATGTACTCGGCGCACTCGGCACTGACAGGCTTCTCGGGCTGCGGGTCAGGCGCCGGGGAGGCGTTCAGTGCGGCGGTGGCGGCGATACCGGCCGCACACAGCACCGCCCATGCGCCAACCCACGTGCGGCGGCTCATCCGTAACGGCTTGGGCATCTTGGCATCCTACGAGTGATCTTGTTCGGGAGAACCGGCTCTGGTCCACTTCTTGTGGCCGTCTACACAGCGTGGCTGCTCGATTCACGGGCCCGTCTCGATGCCGCACGAACCAGCCTAGCCCGCTGTACGAGAGACGTAGCGGCCCTCTCCCACTCGGAATACGCGAAGGCGAACCCGGCAGCACGAAGCCGACCCGGCACCACCCGTCGGCTCTTGAGCAGCAGCTCCGTGTCCGAGCGCAGCGCGAACGCTCCCAACTCGGCCATCCAGCGCGTCGCCAGCAGGCCCAGCGGGACACCCCAGGCCGTCCGCAGCGCCCGCATGAAGTCACGGTGCGGGAGGGGGCCGGGCGAGGCAAGGTTGACCGGCCCCTCGATGTCGTCCCGGGCGATCAGGAACTCCACCGCTCGCACGAAGTCCTCGTCATGGATCCAGGAGACATACTGCGCGCCGCCGGCCACTGGACCGCCCAGCCCGAGTCGCGCGAGTCGCGACAATACGTCGAACACACCGCCCCGGTCCGGGCTCATGACCATCGCCGAGCGCAACGCCACCTTGTGGGTGGCGGGAGTCGGCGCCTCTGTCTGCGCCCGCTCCCAGTTCTTCGCGATCTCGACGCTGTACGCCCAGTAGTCCGGCACCCCGACCTCCGAGCCTCCGATCACCCCGGCCGCCTCGTCGTGTGCCGCGTCGAAGCGGTGGGCGTAGACCGTCGCCGTACTCATCTGCAGCCAAACACGCGGTGGCCGCGCGGCGGCGGCGATCGCCTCGCCGACCACCCGCGCCGAATCCACCCGGGAGTCCATCATGGCTTGCAGGTTCTCGGCGGTGTAACGGCAGGACACGCTGCGCCCAGCCAAGTTGATCACGACATCGCAGCCGTCGATTGCCGCGGCCCAGCGGCCGAGCGTGGCCCCGTCCCATCCGATGTCGTGTGTCCGTACGGGACGTCGGGTCACTACCGTGACCTCGTGGCCGGCCGCCGTCAGTGCACGGTCCAGGATCGTGCCCACCTGTCCGGTTCCCCCGGGCAGCACTACCTTCATCGAACCCCCTCGGCTTCGCTCGGCACAGCGTACCCCTCCTTTTTGAACGTGTTCAATACAGGAGTCTGCTGTACGTCAGGGCGAGGCAGCTCATCCAGCTGCATCCGTGCGTCGTTCACAGCGGAGCGCAGTCGGCCACACCAACCTTGAGCCGGACAATTTTCGAGCAACCTCAACCGCCATCACGCCCGGATCAACAGTCACACTGCGTACGTGATCACAAAGAGTGGATCAGCAGTGTTTGATTGCGAGATGCGATTTCCCGTGAGCCCGCGTATGCCTTGCCGTTGGACACTCGGGAGTGACGCTCTGTCAGGTCATTGGCTGTCTCCGCCGTAGCTGGCCGTGGTCGGTGACGGTGTTGGTCATGCCGACCGGTGGCCGAGCCTGTCTCTGTGTGCAGACTGACCAGCGCTTCCAACGATTGAATCGGACGACACCCGACACCCAACCGCCACCGCTCAACCCGGTGAACCTATGGCGGTCAGAGCACCAGCTGTCCCGCACCTACCCTGTTCGGGCGTCCACCGCCCCAAATCCTGAGCAGACTGATCTGCGCGTTAGCCTCAGCGGATGATTCCTGAGCCGCCACCGAAGGTCATCACGCGTCACCGCGACGGGCGGATCCACGCCTACGCCGTGGGCGCCGGCGTCTACGGGACGCTGGAGCCCGCAGCGGTGTTCCAGGTTCGGGACGGCGACGAGGTCGTAGCGTCGGTGGTCCGGCAGGATCTGGAGCGGGTCGTGTACACGACGCTGAACGGAGTCGTCTGCCTCACGCGTGCCGGCGACCTCATGTGGGCCTCGGACTTCGAGCCGTACTCTGACGTACGCCATGGCCACCAGCCTGGCTGTGCGCTGTCTCTGGACGGCCGGACGGTGTGGGTCTACCGGCCGGCCGCGATGGCGGGACGCGGGGGCGGGGACCAGTGGGTCGTGCACGACGCCGATAGTGGTGTGGTCCTCGCTCGTCGGGAGCTGGAGACGGTCGGGCACGGTGCCTTCCACTACGTGCATCCCGTGGACGGCAGCGTCTACCTCGACATCGGTGAGGGCCAGGACGGCTCCGTCATTCTCCGGGGCACGGGAGGGCCGGACGGAGAGCCGGAGTTCGTGGCGTATCCGTGGTCGGACCGCTGCCTGATCGACCTGGCGCCGTCAGGGCAGCAGTTCATGACTGTAGACCACGGGCAGGCGGACGTTGCCTTCCACGATCACCCCGACGGGGGTGTGCTCTTCACCCTCCCCGTCGAAGCCTTTGGGTACGACCCGGAGGATTCCTTCGTGGAATGGAGCGGGGGCTACCTGACCGAGGACACGGCCATCGTCACCCTGGGTGGTGAGAGTCAGGACGAGGAGGAGTGGTTCCGCTACTACCTGGTCGACGTACGCACGGGCACGCTCAGCGGCGAAATCACCGTCGAGGTGAGCAACCCATACGAGCTGGTGCCCCTGGGAGACGGTTCCTGGCTCACCGGCGGCTCTGGCGGCGACCCCGTCCGTTGGTCCCGCGCTCCGCAGCCGTCCGCACCGCCGCGCCCGGCCGAATCAACCTTTCCCTGCGAAAGGCAGAAGCAGTGACGGCGGACACCCGAGTGCCACTGATCCCTCAGGCGCCCGAAGGCCTGAGCCGACGAGCTCGCTACTTCGTCGAGGGGCACGGGCTGCGTGTTCCCCGCCGCGACCTCACGCTCTGTCGGGAGGTATGGCTCCAACACGGGATACCACCTGCCGAGATCGACCGGGCCGTGGCCTTCCAAGAGTGCTGGGGGGGCATCGCTCTGCCCCCTGCCCCCGAATACGAGGGCGGCCCGCGGGTTCTGGAAGCCGATGTACCCGAAGGCTCGGCCGTGGACGGATGGCGGTTCTCGGCCGGCGACTGTCGTGTCTCGATGGCCCACGGGTTCATGATCGGGCCGGGAGGCGAGTTCGGCATCGACGCCGACCACTGGACACCCCTGCACGCCAGCACAGAAGGGTGGGTGGAAGCCCTGGCTCTGGCCAACCATGCGGGTTACTGGGCCAAAACGATCACGAAGATCAAGGGTGGCGCCGTTGAGGAGCTGGACCTCGACGGATTTCAACCGGTACCTGAAGTTCAGGGACTTGCTGACACCTGGTGGCGGGGCAAGGACTCACTGATCGCCGTCTACCGCGGCGAAGCCTCGGGCTTTGACGCTCCCCACAGCCTCAGGGCCCATATCTACGGCGGACTCGATGCGTGGGGCCTGGGAGGCACGTGACTCCCGAAGGCCAAGCTCGTCGGTCCCGCCGCTGAGCGCTCTGCTTGGCCCTGTAGCCGTCGGTCCCGCCGCTGAGCGCTCTGCTTGGCCCTGTAGCGGTCTACCTGGCCGCCTGAGCGTTCCAGGTGGCCCGTAGCACGACAGAAGCCCATCTGACCTGCGTTGAGTCTTTGCCGAGGGCGGGGGCCCGCCCAGCACAAGGCAGTGTCCTGCGACGATGTCCGGGCTGGATGGTTGGCACGCACGTCGGCAAGCGCGCGATCGAAGCCCGTCGCGCTACGGGCTGACGAAAGAAACGGGTTGGAATGCAAACGCTGGTGGAGGGGGCTGTCGCGGAGGCACTGCGCGACAGCGGCGGCGAGGTGATCCGTCTGTACGTAGCCGCCTGCGCCGAGCGCATGGCGCCGCTGTTCATAGGGCTGCGGGCGGGGGTGCCAGGGCGGGAGGCCGACCTGGACTTTTGCGTGCGGTCGGTACGCGATCTCTGGCATACCGGCCAGCCGCTGGCCGACGCTGCTGAGCGAGTAAGCATGCTGGAGTGGTTCCCCGAACTTCAGCCGAGCGAGGAGGGGATCACCGATGTCGCTGACACCTACGCCTTCTTCGGCGCCCTCGCCTTGCGGTATGCCCTGTTGGCCAACGGCACCGGAGATGCCCGTGACGCGGTGGCCTGTGGCCACGCGGCGCTCACGGCGATGGGGATGCTGGACCAGAACCTCGCGGGCGCCGGCTTCAGTGCCGAGGAGCAGCGGCTTCAGTCCCGCTCGGCGACCGGCGACGCCGCAGGTCTTTGGGAGGCCAGCGTGACAGCGGGACGGGAGCGGTTCCGGGCCGTGCTGGGTCGTACCGGGGACGGCGGAGTCTGAGCGCCGTAGTTGACGGCACGGGCCAAGTAGGCGGTTGTGATCGCGCTTCCGTGATGGCTACGGCTGGAGGAGTATCCGGGCTCTGAGCAGGGTGAAGGAGGCTCGGCCGTACATTTGGCGCTTGATCGGGCCGGCACGGGCGGGGCGACCAGCTGACTCAGCAGAGCAGTCCGTCGGCCCGGGAGCCGCAGCTTCGCGCACAGACGTTGGCCCGGACGCCCACCCAGTTCCATCGCCACCGCCCTCAGCGCCGACCGTGCCGCCGGTGAAGAACGGCGACGTGATTCGGTCAGGGCCGCCACCTGTTCCACGGACGTCCGGAGTGGGCACTGGATCTGATCGCAGAAGAACCGACGCACGTGCAGACGGACGATCAACCCTCGCCCTCCGACGGGCAGTTCGGATATTTGACGCCAATATCGGCTGCGAACACGCGTGGCTGGATGCGTGCACTGCGGACAGTTGCCCGGCGGCTCGCATCCCGCCGCGTCGACCACCAAGTTGCCATCGACAGTCGTGAGCTGCCGCACCATGAGGTTCGGGCCCGGCAGAAGAAGGTCTTTGAGCGTCTCCACTCGCATGACGCAGGGATTCCCTGGTGGAACGGTCCTGCAGTCCGGGCGCTACCGGCCCAGGCTCTGGCCGGTCCACCCCTCGGCACTGTCCTGGCCGGTCGGCGTGGGCGTTTGTCGGTCGACGGAGGCCATGAAGTTCAGCATCCTGCGGTTGATCTCCTCCGCGTGGTCAATCTGCGGCCCATGGCCCGTGCTGGAGATGATCTCGGCTCGGGCACCGGGGATCAGACGCGGCACACGCTCCGCCTGCCGCTGCGGGTGCACGAGGAGGCTTCGCTTGCCGAGCACCAGGTAAAGCGGAGTCCGGATGGTGGACAGCTCCTGCTCGGGTAGGGGAAGCGGCGACGGGCGGCGTATGCGGTAGGCGCGAACCGCCGTTCTGACCATCGCGCGTAGTTCCGGCACGACGAGGACCGGCTGTTCGAGCCAGGCCGCCAATCGCGGGCGGAGCATCTTCGGCGCGAAGGTCGCGAAGAGGCTGGCGAAGATCCAGACGAAGAAGCGCAGTCCCACTTTCTCCAAGCCGCCAGGGTCGAGCAAGGTGACCGAGGCGAGGCGACCCGGCCTGCGGTGCGCCTGGTTCAGGGCAAGCCAGCCACCGTAGGAGGAGCCGACGAGGTGGACACGGTCGAGTCCGAGCTCGGCGAGCGTCTCATCCAGCCACTGCGCCGCGTGTTCGGGCTGGTGGATGGGTTCGCGCTGCACGCTGCGGCCGGGATCACCCGGAGTGTCGATCGCGTAGACCGGGCGGTCCGCGCTGAGGGCGGGGGTGTTCGGGTACCACATGGCGGAGCAGGAGCCCGCCCCGTGCACCAGGACGACGGCGGTGCGGGATCGGGCGGCCTCGTTCGCGGGGCCGTAGCGGTAGACGTGCGTGGTACCGAAGGACGTCTCCACGTCCTCTTGCGCCAGTGCGGACGCTCCCAGTGCGTAGACCGCATCGCAGGCCGTGAAATGGCGCTCCCGCCAGGCATCACTCACGTAGCGGCCGACATCGGCCCGGGTACGGGCAGCGGTATCGGTCATGGTCACCTCCAGTGTCCCGACTTTGTGATACGAACGTACCACGATATTGGTACACCTGTATCATCAAAAAGATCCACGGAAACCACATCAGGAACGACGAGCTCGACGAGCGGAGAAACCGTCCGATGCCCAAGCGGGTGGACCACACAGAACGGCGCACCGAGATCGCCGAGGCGCTCATCCGGATCGCCGATCGACGCGGGCTGCATGCCGTGGGGATGCGTGATGTGGCAGCGGAGGCGGGCGTATCACTGCGCCTGGTGCAGTACTACTTCCAGACCAAGGAGAAGTTGCTGCTCTTCGGGCTCGAGCACCTGGCGGCGAGATTCGGGGAGCGGGTCTCCGCCCGCGTACGGGCCGGCGGAGACAGCCCTGGTCCGCGCGCGATGGTCGAGGCACTTCTGATGGCAGCGCTGCCGACGGACGACGAGAGCCGCACCTTCCACCACCTCTACACGTCCTACGCAGTTCTGGCCATGACTGACCGGGCACTCGCAGCCCAGCCCTTCATCAAGAGCCCTGATGCCGCCGAAGACGCGCTGACCGAACTCCTCCGGCAGGCACAAGAAGCGGCCCTGCTTGAGTCCGGTGTGGACGCACGGTTGGAGGCAGCCAGCCTGCTTGCCATGTCTGCGGGACTTGGCACAAGCATCCTCGTCGGCCAGCGCAGCCCGGGGTCTGCGACCGCAGTGCTGAACCACCACCTGAACCGGATCTTCCGCACCGGCGAGGCGGTCGCCACATGACTGAACGGAGCCCAGCAGCCGTGGAGTTGCAGACCGACCGGCTGTTGCTGAGCCGCCCGACCACAGCCGATGTCGACGCGATCTTCACCGTTCACCGCGATCCTGAGACCTGTGCCCACAACCCGTCCTGCACTCGCCCGGATTGAGGAAGCAGAGGCGCTCTACCGCCGTTGGGACGCCCAGTGGCAGCAGTACGGATACGGGTACTGGGTTGTCCGGCGCCACGGCTCCGCTCAGCAGCTCGGATTCTGCGGAATCAAGCCCATGGAACTGCACGGGGCCCCGGTCCTGAACCTCTTCTACCGTTTCGCCACCTCAGCCTGGGGCCAAGGTTTCGCTGGTGAAGCCGCAGCCGCGGTTGCCGCCTGGGTATCCCGTAACCTGCCCGGCCTCCCGCTGATCGCCCGCGTTCGACCAGCGAACGTTGCTTCTCAGCGCGTGGCGATACGCGCCGGGCTCAACCGAGCACAGCATCTCGACACCGAGGGATACGACGGCTTCGACTGGATCTACATTGCCCAACCGGCGAACGGGGTCCCAAACGGAGGGACTGTAAGACGTTCGGTGTAACTCCCGATCATGGAATGCATCGATGACCAGTGAGAACGTGACCGATCCCAAGTCTGTCGAGTCGGCAGGGGCGCCTAGGCCTGGCGGGAAGGGGACGCGCCGCGGCTTGCCCAGCGCGAGGCGCACCGTGTCCGCGAAGGTCGTGGACGACCAGTTGATCGACGAGCTGGTGAACCGGGCCAGGCCAAGCGGCTGCAGCTGACCGGCGAGGGCGGGCTGCTGTAGCAACTGACAAAGCGGCTGCTGGAGTCCGCCCCGGAGGGCGAGATCACCGACCACCTCGGCTATGACAAGCACGATTGGGGCCAGCGGGAACGGCGGCAACTCCCGCAACGGCGAACGTGTTGGGTCAGGGAGCCAACAATGGTGAAACGCTCCGGGAACGACCATGGCGGCCACGACGGATCAGTCGCCCGGCCACTCGATCGCCTCCCGGGTCGGCCTCACTCGTCCGCCCTAGGTTCTGTCTCTTTGGTTAGCGCCGTGCCCAGATGAGGATGGCTGCGAGGTGGAGTGCGGCCTGGTAGGTGATGGCGAGTCTGTCGGTTCGTGTGGCCAGGCCACGCCACTGTTCAAGGCGGTTGATGCACCGCTCGACGGTGTTGCGCTGCTTGTAGGCATCCGCATCGAAGCCGGGAGGGCGCGCACCTCGGCGGCCCCGGCGCAGACGGTGGCCGATCTGGTCCGACGGCTGCGGGATGACCGCGCGGATCTGCTCCACCGGGCAGACCGACGTCGTCGGACTCTCCTGGGGCGGCGGCGCGGCGTTCCGGTAAGCCGCGACCGGCACCAGGTCGGTCGACTCGGTGTTCGTCTTTTACGACGTCGGTCCACCCGCCGTGACCCAGGGCTGCCACCGCACCGAAGGACTCACCGACTAACCGGTCGGCAGGACCGCGATCCCCGTCCAAGGCTTCTGCCGCGAGACCGACACCCGGGTGATGAACAGTCCGGCGGCCACCACTGCGGCGATGTCCACCGTCGGCAAGTACTACGACCCCGCCGCCGCCTACGGGACCGACCGGTGGCAGGTCATGGCTGGGACCAGCCTGGCGGGCCAACGCTGTCTGGGCGGCACTGCCCTGACCCCACCGAGTTTCCGCAGGAAACTGCCCGGCCTCACTCGGAGTACCTTTCTCTCTGCGGGGAGTCGTGAGATCGGCCGTCGGATTCGACCACTACATCAACAGCATCTCACCGCCTATTGTGCGCGAGCTCGCTTCCACCCTGTTTGCCCGACCCTCGACATCGTCATATAGTGGAAGTAAGTGATCTTTCACGCCTCACAAAGCCGCCTCGCCTCACGAAGGGCGGCCAAGAGGATCCGCGATCTCCCATGTGAATACGTGTCAATCAGGGGAAGCTCGCAGCGGGATTTCATCCCTCACCCGCAGGAACAGTTGTCACATTCCGTCAGTTCCTCCTTCCAGTCGGGAAATCCGGCCGGTTTACGGTCCCTCGACCCGACGCCTTGATGCGCCATGTAGGCCTGGCTTCTGATCAACAAGTAAGAGGGGCGTCGAAATGAGAATGAGTCTGACCGAGCTGCGCGCCCTCGCCACACAGGCAGGGTTCACCGGCGCTGACATCAAAATCGCGGCGGCCGTCGCCATGGCAGAGTCCAAGGGCGATCCGAACATCGTCGGAGACCGGGATCTGATCGACCACAAGTGGGGGCCGTCCATTGGCCTCTTCCAGATACGCACCCTCAAGCACCCAGGGCAGTTCTCCCCACCGGACAGCCTCAGGGTTGAGGCAAAGCTCAAGGACCCGCTCTACAACGCCAAAACGGCAAAGGCCATCAAGCACGCACACAACTGGAACCAATGGTCCACGTTCGTGAGCGGGGCCTACAAGCAGTACATGGATGGCGGGCCCACCGGCCCCAGCCACTTCGAGCCCTTCCCTGGTGCGTCGTTCTTCCACACCGGACGGAAATCGCCGATCATCGCCGCAATGCACCATCGGCTCGTCACCGAAGGCTGCAACCAATACCAGTCGAACGCCAACGCCGACGTATGGGGCCCGGGCGATGTGAAGTCCTACGCCGCCTGGCAGCGAAAGCTCCACTTCAAAGGTGACGACGCCAACGGCACCCCCGGCAGAGGCAGTTGGGACAAGCTTCACGTCCCCAACGTCTAAAGGCCGCGGCCGTCCCGATGACGGGTTGACGACACCTCGACTGGTGACGCGAGGCTTCATGATCCTGAGTACCAACGACGACACAAAGTTGTGGAACTGAAAGGACGGCGTCATGCCCGAGAAGAACTTCGACGACGAGGACTTGAAGGCGGCTCTCGAGAAGACAGACACCGGCGATGGACCCGGCACCGACAACCTCGACGACCTTCCGGAAAGCGACTTCGTCGCCTTCGCCGAGGGCGGCGTCGAGAACGACTCGGAGGACCCCAAGTGACCGCCACTATTGCTTACGACCGAACCGTCTCGAACCTCATCGCCGAACTGAATGCGACGGGCCACGTCACCCACGAGGCCTACAAGAAGACGTCAGTCACCCTGCACCACAACGCCGGCCGGTTCTCGCACCAGGGTATGGTCAATCTCTGGAAGAAGCGTCGGGCTTCTGCCCACTTCGACGTGGACGCCGCCGGTGCCGTCGCTCAGTACGTCAAGGTGAACGAGTACGCCTGGGCCGTCGGCGACACTGCCGGCAACCAGAGCACGATCAGCATCGAAATGGCCAACGCGACGCTCGCGCCCGGCTGGTCGGTCGCCGATGTCACCTGGAAGAGCGCCGCACGTCTGGCTGGCTGGCTGTTCGCCAAGGTGATCGGCAAACGCCCCAGTAGAAGCAACCTTTTCTACCACCACCACTGGTCCTCGACCGAATGCGCCGGACCGCACATGGAGAAGATCTACGACAAGGTCCTCGCGGAGACTCAGGAGGCGTATGACCACTTCAAGGATTCACACCACCCCGTCCCCGGGTCGCATACCGAGCCGTTCCCTGGTGCGTCGTTCTTCCACACCGGACGGAAATCGCCGATCATCGCCGCAATGCACCATCGGCTCGTCACCGAAGGCTGCAACCAATACCAGTCGAACGCCAACGCCGACGTATGGGGCCCGGGCGATGTGAAGTCCTACGCCGCCTGGCAGCGAAAGCTCCACTTCAAAGGTGCCGATGCCAACGGCATCCCTGGCAAGGCCAGTTGGGACAAGCTGCACGTCCCCAACGTCTGACCGTCCTGGCTTGATGGCTTTATCGAGCAGGAGTGCACTGAGCCACCAGACCGCCGATCAAGAGCTCATCGCACCTCGCCGCCAACCATGCACGAGGTCGTCAGAGACGACCGCGGGTGGCGTAGCGCTGCGATGGACGAAGTCCTGGCATGTCTAGTACTGCAACGGTCTTTGCGGTGACCGCTGGCCAGTTCAGGGGCCGTGTCCGCGTCGTTTGTAGTGGCTGATGCGGGCTTGGTGCTGGCGTCGTCGGCGCCAGGTCGATCAGTGCAGGATGTGGTCGGCCGGGGTGGGGCGGCGGTTGGTGAGGCGGGTGATCAGGCGTCGGATTTTCGGCGAGCTGAGGTGGATGAGCGGGGAGGATCCGTTTCTGCTTTGTCGGTGTCGAGCTGGCGGGCCCGCAGGATGGTGAGGCAGGCGTCGGCGGCCATGGCCAGGGTCATGTGGCGGTGCCAGCCGGGGTAGCGGCGGACCTGGTAGTCGTCCAGGCCGCATTCCTGTTTCGCGGTCTGGAAGCATTCCTCGACCGCCCAGCGGCTGCCCGCGATACGGATCAGCTCGTCCAGCGTCGTGTCGGCGGGACAGTAGGCGATGTAGTAGGAGATCTCCTGGGGCCTGCTGACACTGCGTCGGGCGAGAACCCAGTGCCGGCGGTCCTCGCGGTGCCAGGGCCGCACCTCGACGCGGGCCCAGTCGTGGATCCGCCGGCCATGAGCTCCCGCGCCGCAGGAACGGCGCCTCCACTTCTGCCGCGGCAGCCCGGGAAACAGCTCGTGCACCGGGCGGTCGATGGACCAGCGGGTGACAACCGTGTCGTGCCTCGTGGTCGCCATGACATGGAAGACATCGGCCTGCTCGAGCTCGTAGCGCCAGCCCTTGCTGTAGCCGTAGGCAGCATCGGCCGTCACCCATCCGAAGGGGATCTCGTCGGCGATGGCCTTGCGGACCATCGCCTTGGCCATTGCCACCTTCGTGGCGAAGCGGACCGTGTCGTCGATGCCCGCCCGCCGGCTGCGCTCGCGGTCGTCCGTCCAGGAGGTGGGCAGATACAGCCGCCGATCGATGAGCGTGCGTCCACGGCCGGTGGCGTAGGCGAGGAACACCCCGATCTGGCAGTTCTCGGTGCGGCCGGCGGTACCGGAATACTGCCTTTGCACGCCGGCCGAACGGACGCCCTTCTTCAGGAAGCCGGTGTCATCGACGATCAGGACAGCCTCGCTGTCTCCGAGACGTTCCACGACGTAGTCGCGGACGTCGTCCAGGACCTCGTCGGCGTCCCACTCAATCCGGTTCAACAGCCGGCGAATGCAATCGGGACCCGCATGCCCGGCCTCCTCCGCCAGCGTCCAGCCGTTCTTCCGCTCCAGCGGCGCAACCAGCCCCCGCATATAAGCCAGCGCCGACTGACGCGGCTCCTCCCGGTTGAACCGGTGCACGAACCGTTCATGCAGCACATCCAGTTCGCCCGCCCACAACCTCACTTCAGCAAGGTCCCCACCCATAACCACACCAACGACCGAACTGGCCAGCAGTCACGGCAAACACCGTTGCAGTACTAGGTCGTGTCCGCAAAGTGGTTGGTGCGTTGGTCTGTTTGTGGTGCGTCGTCATGAGCTGACCGATGAATCGTGGGCGGTGATCGAGCCGTTG
>NZ_JBEXGM010000041.1:0-62628 GCF_040607335.1 Streptomyces sp. NPDC005303
TATCAACATATCTGGCGTTGATTTTTGGCACGCTGTTGAGTTCTCAAGGAACGGACGCTTCCTTTGTACTCACCCTCTCGGGCTTTCCTCCGGGCGCTTCCCTTCGCTGTTCCAAACTCTATCAGTGTTTTTCCGGCCCCCTGACCACCGTCCTGCAGGCATGCAGAAGATGGTCCGAGATAGGGTCTGACAAGTTGGATGCTGCCGGGCAAGGGCACTTGGTCGCGCCGCTCCGCCTCAAGCAGGAGTACGACTGTACACGGGGCATCGGAGACGGTGCAAATCACCTGGGCTGGTGGTCTAGACCACTAGCCGGTATCTTCCATGCGGAGCCCTTACTTCATCTGACATACGCTGCTGGACAGGGCCGTCCGAGACTGGCAGTGACGGCCCATATACGCAGCTCCACCCCTGGGAGGCCTCCCATGACCACCGTGATGTCCCCTCTTGCCGGCCGCGCCATCGGACTGGCCGCCGTGCCGGATCCGGTCTTCTCCGGGGCCATGGTCGGCCCGGGTACGGCAATCGATCCCGTGCGAGAACCGTCTGAGGCCGTGGCGCCCGTGGAGGGCGTGATCGTCTCTCTCCACCCGCACGCGTTCGTCGTAGTGGACGAGCAGGGACACGGTGTACTCGTGCACCTCGGCATCGACACCGTGCAGCTCAACGGCGAGGGCTTCGAGCTGCTCGTGAACAAGGGCGACACCGTCACGCGCGGTCAGGCGATCGTGCGCTGGGACCCGGCCGCCGTGGAGGCCGCCGGCAAGTCCGCGGTCTGCCCGGTCGTGGCGCTGGAGGCCACTGCCGAGGCCCTCTCCGAGCTCCGGGACGACGGCGATGTGAAGGCCGGCGACAGTCTCTTCGTCTGGAAGTGACGTCAGTGCCGTCGCACGACGGCAAGTAGAGATGACAACCACCGCGGCGGCGGGACCCGCCGCACTATCGGAGACGGGTGAGATGGAGACAACGCTGCGAGGCGTCGGCGTGAGCCACGGTGTGGCGATCGGCGAGGTTCGGCACATGGGAACGGCGGTGCTGGAGCCGCCTGCCAAGCAGATTCCGGCAGAGGACGCGGAGCGTGCACAGGCGCGCGCCCGCAAGGCCGTGGAGGCTGTGGCGGCCGACCTGATGGCGCGCGGCAATCTGGCGGGGGGCGAAGCCCAGGCGGTGCTCGAGGCGCAGGCCATGATGGCCCAGGACCCTGAGCTGATGGCGGATGTGGACCGGCGTATCGCCGTCGGCAGCACGGCCGAGCGTGCCGTGTACGACGCGTTTGCCGCGTACCGCGAGCTGCTGGCGGGCGCCGGTGAGTACCTGGCCGGTCGCGTCGCGGACCTCGACGACGTGCGGAATCGTATCGTCGCCCGTCTGCTCGGGGTGCCCATGCCGGGTGTCCCGGACAGCGACGAGCCCTACGTGCTGGTGGCGCGTGATCTCGCACCCGCCGACACGGCTCTGCTGGACCCGACGCTCGTTCTGGGTTTCGTGACCGAAGAGGGCGGACCGACCAGCCACAGCGCGATTCTGGCGCGGGCGCTCGGTGTGCCGGCCGTTGTGGCGCTGCCGGGTGCGGGTGAACTCGCCGAGGGCACGGTCATCGCTGTGGACGGCAGCACCGGCGACATCTTCGTGAACCCGAGCGATGAGAAGAAGGCCGAGCTGGAGGCCGCTGCCGCCGAGCGCAAGGCCGCGCTCGCCGCGTCGACGGGCCCGGGTGCCACCGCCGACGGTCACAAGGTGCCGTTGCTGGCCAACGTCGGTGGTCCGGCTGACGTGCCCGCCGCAGTCGAGGCGGGGGCCGAGGGTGTGGGTCTCTTCCGTACCGAGTTCCTCTTCCTCGACGACAGCAAGAGCGCTCCGTCCGAGGAGAAGCAGGTCGAGGCGTATCGCCAGGTCCTTGAGGCGTTCCCCGAGGGGCGTGTGGTCGTCCGTGTGCTGGACGCCGGTGCGGACAAGCCGCTGGACTTCCTGACACCGTCCGACGAGCCCAACCCGGCGCTGGGTGTGCGTGGTCTGCGGACCCTGCTGGACCATCCTGAGGTGCTGCGTACCCAGCTGACGGCGCTCGCGAAGGCCGCTGAGGGGCTGCCGGTGTACCTCGAGGTCATGGCCCCGATGGTGGCGGACCGTGCTGACGCCAAGGCGTTCGCCGACGCGTGCCGTGCGGCCGGGCTCCAGGCGAAGTTCGGCGCGATGGTGGAGATTCCCTCGGCCGCGCTGCGGGCGCGGTCGATTCTGCAGGAGGTCGAGTTCCTGTCGCTGGGGACCAACGACCTCGCGCAATACACCTTCGCCGCCGACCGTCAGGTGGGAGCGGTGTCGCGGCTGCAGGATCCGTGGCAGCCGGCGCTGCTCGACCTGGTCGCGCTGTCCGCCGAGGCAGCAAAGGCCGAGGGCAAGAGCTGTGGTGTCTGTGGTGAGGCCGCGTCCGACCCGCTGCTCGCATGTGTGCTGACCGGTCTTGGTGTCACCTCGCTTTCCATGGGCGCGGCGTCCCTTCCTTATGTCCGGTCGACCCTGGCGAAGTACACGCTGGCGCAGTGCGAGCGTGCCGCCGCGGCCGCGCGGGCTGCCGACAGTGCCGAAGAGGCGCGAGGCGCGGCTCAGGCGGTGCTGTCGGGCGAGTAGCGGACCGGATCGGTCGGCTGACGCTTTCCGGGGGGCGCTCCACCTGCGGGTGGGGCGCCCTCCTCGTGTTCAGTGACTGTGACCTGGCGTCCGTCCTTCCGGTCCGAGGTCGGGGGGCACGCAGTAGTCGACGTCCGATTCCGGGGAGATCAGATCGCCGGAGTCGATGTCGGTGCAGTAGGCGTCGAAGACTTCTCCTGCGGTGAGGGGTTCGAGGCCGTCGCCGCGCAGGCGCCAGCCGTAGATGCGGTCGCTGGTGCCCGGGGCGCTGGTGCGCATGACGAGTCCGCCGGGGCATTTGGTGGCGATCCCGAGTGCGAGGACCGTGGTGAATTCGAGGGCCTCGGCCTCGTCGAGTCGTACGGCTCCGTCGGTGTTCTCGTCGGAGTGGAGGACGGCGACGAGGGTTTCCGGGGTGCCGGTGACGCTGCACACGAGGTGGTGTTCGCCGGGCAGGGCTGTGTCGAGGATGCGGACGACGAGGTCCGAGGCGCGGGCGAAGGCCGCGCGGCCGAGGTCCTCTCCGCAGGAGTCGCAGACACCGAGGCGGGCGAGGAGTGTGGCCGCGTACTCCCAGGTGGCCTGGCGGACGGCCTCGTCCACGAGGGCCGGCACGAACTCGGTGAGGGGCTGCCCCTCGTACGGGAGCGTCGGTCCGGTGGTGGCGAGTTCGGCCGTGAAGCGGGTGCGGCTCGACGGGATGTCCGGGTTGAGGCCCGTCTCCTCGCAGAATTCGGCGTACTCCTGGGGGTCGAAGAGGGCGACGGTGGTGTGGGTGCCCTGTGCGGCGCGGGTCCTCAGCAGGTCTTCGACCTGTTGCAGGTAGGTCGCGTGGTTGTCGAAGGTGAAGCTGCGGTAGCGCCGCATGGCGCGGAAGTCGTGTTCGTCGGTGAGCAGTCCGATGGTGCCGGCGATTTCGCGACGCAGAACGCGTCGCATCGTCTGGTGGTCGGTGTGCGCCATTTCTTCCCCCTGTGCGCAGTCGATCAATGCTCACTCACAGTAACCGGCGGCACTGACATTGAGGACTGAGCCAGGCGTCCCCGCACCAGTCGGTGCTGGATTACGCAGGTCAGAGCGATGGCCGTGCCGAAGGTGGCCCAGCCTGCCGGGCCGGTGGCGATGGCCGCGGTGACCGCGAGTGGTCCGAATGTGCGCTGTACGGACTGGGCCAGGCCATGGACGCCGAGGTAGGCACCCTGCGCGGTGTCGGGGGCGAGGGCGACGGAGAGTTCCCAGGAGACGGTGGCGTGGAGCATCTCGGCCATGGTGAAGGCTGCTGCCGCGGCGGTGATGAGCGCTGTGGCGGTGGCGGCTCCGCCCGTGGCCGCGAGTGCCAGCGCGATGCCGCCCAGGGCGAAGGCGGCGGAGAGCGGGAGGAGCAGGTTCCGGGCAGCGGCTGTGGTGGTGCCGAATCGGGCGAGGGGCACTTGGAGTGCCACGACCATGACGTTGTTGAGGACCATCAGGAGGGGTGCCAGTCCGTTCGGGGCGTTGCTCTCGTGTGCGATCCACAGGGGCAGACCGACCTTGAACACGGCGTCGTCGAGGAAGAGGACGGCCTCGGTGGCGACGTAGGCGAGATAGGTGCGGTCGCGCCAGGGGCTCGCCGGTCTGGTCGTCGGGGCCGGGTGCTTCGAGGTGATGACCGTGCGGGAGGGGGACGGGGGCTCCCCACAACGCAGGGTGAGTAGAGCGGAGGCCACGAAGGACAGGGCGTCGCCGGCGAGGAGCCACTGGTAGGCCGTGGTGGTGCCGAGCGCCAGGGCCGCCGCGGCGATGAGGCCGCCCAGCGCCCAGCCCGCGTTGGCGACGGTTCGGTGGAAGGCCTGGTAGCGGACGCGGTCCGGGCCGGCGACCCGGGTGGCGTACAGCTTGGTGAGGATGCTCGCGGCGCGGTCGCCGAGGCCGCCCACCGCCGAGAAGGCGATGAGCAGGGCGTAGTTGTTCGTGACGAGGAGTGCGCAGGATGCGACGGCGCGTATGAGCTGGACTGTCAGCAGGACGCGGGTGACAGGGAACCGGTCGGCGAGCTTGCCGCCCAGCGGTGCGCCGGCGATGCCGATGGCACCGGCGGCAGCGGCGAGGGTGCCGACCTGGGCGAGGGAGAGCTCGGAGACGTAGGTGAAGTAGAGGACGGAGACGGACGCCCACAGTCCGCTGCCGATGCGGTCGACCAGCGCGATGGCGAGCATTCTGCGCCCGTCGCGCCCCCCGGGGACGCTTCTCGACCATGCTGCCGCGCGCCGTGTCGGATGCACTGCTCCCCCATGTCTGCTTGCTTTTCATTTATGTACTGATACATACTTGACAACGTGGCAACACAATATGCGATCAGCGGTACGACGGCCAAGGGAATTGCGGCGTCCGTCGAACGGGCCGTGGCCGAGGGCTCTTTGGCGCCCCAGGCGGCGTTGCCTCCGGTGCGGCGTCTCGCGGACGACCTGGGAGTGAGCCCGGGCACGGTCGCCACGGCGTACAAGGAACTGCGTCAGCGCGGGATCGTGGTCACCCGGGGACGGGGCGGGACCGTCGTGGCACCGGCTCCGGCGGTGGCGTCGCGCCGTCCGCCCAAAGTGCCCGAGGGCCTTCGGGACTTGGCGGGCGGTCACCCCGATCCGCACCTGCTCCCCGGTCTGGTGCCGCCCTCCCGGTTGTCCCCCGGTGCTCGTTCGCACCGCTCGGCGCCCCGGCTGGCACGGCTCGAGGACGCCGTACGCGCGTGGCTGCGGCCGGACGGCGTACCGGTGGAGCATGTGACCTTCGCGCACGGAGCGCTGGACCTGGTGGGGCGACTGCTCTCCGTGGAGCTGCGGCCCGGTGACGCCGTGGCGATGGAGGATCCCGGTTACCACCATCTGCTGGATCTGGTAACGGCGTTGGGGCTGCGCATGGTCCCCGTCGCCGTGGACGACGAGGGAGTGTCGCCCGAGGCCGTCCGCGAGGCGCTGCGGGCGGGGGCGCGGGCGCTCGTGTGCAGTCCTCGGGCGCAGAATCCGTACGGCGGTCGCTTCTCCGTCGGGCGCCGGGACGCGCTGTTGGACGTGCTCCGGGATCACCCCGAGGTACTGGTCGTCGAGAACGATCACGCTTCCGCCGTCGCCGACGCTCCGCTGCGGACGCTGACCGAGGGCGGGCTGTCACGCTGGGTGCATGTGCGGACGGTGAGCAAGTTCCTGGGAACGGACCTGCGGTGGGCGGCCGCCGCGTGTGATCCGATCACCCTGGGCCGGCACGACGGGCGGCTGCTGCTGACGTCCGGCTGGGTCAGTCATCTGCTCCAGGAGACGGTCTACGGGCTTCTCTCCGACGAGGGCACGCGCGCGTTGGTCGCTCGCGCCGAGGAGACCTACACCGTGCGCCGGAACGCCCTGATACGGGAGCTCGGCGACCGGGGTATCGAGGCGCACGGGGCGAGCGGGATGAACGTATGGGTGCCCGTGCGGGACGAGTCGGCCGTGGTGAACGGGCTGCGGTCGTACGGCTGGTGGGTTGCCGCCGGGGCCCGGTTCCGGCTGTCGGCCGGTCCGGGGGTGCGGATCACGGTCGCGGAGCTGGAGCCGGCGGATGCGGCGCGGCTGGCCTCGGACTTCGCCGGTGTGCTGGGTGAGTCCGAGGCCACCTACGGTGGTTGAAAGGCTCCGTCAGGCGCGCTCGCGGGCCAGGTCCTCGTAGAAGTGGAGCAGGTCGAGGTTGTCGATGGAGCCGGGGTTGACCGCCTTCTCCAGAGGGGTGCCCTGGAGGAGGCGCTTGACGGGGACCTCGATGCGCTTTCCGGTGAGGGTGTGCGGGATGCCGGGGACCTCGATGACCTCGTCCGGGATGTGACGGGGTGAGAGGTTCTCGCGGATGGTCTGCTTGATGCGATCGAGGAGGGCCTGGTCGAGGACGGCTCCCGGAGCCAGTTGCACGAACAGCGGCATCCAGTAGCCGCCATCGGGCTGTTCGATGCCGATGACCAGGGACTCCCTGATCTCGGGGAGCCGCTCCACCGCCTCGTAGATGTCGGCCGACCCCATGCGGACGCCCTGGCGGTTGAGCGTCGAGTCGGAGCGGCCGTGGATGACGACCGAGCCGCGCGAGGTGAGGGTGATCCAGTCGCCGTGCCGCCACACTCCGGGATAGGTGTCGAAGTAGCTGTCGTGATAGCGGCTGCCGTCGGGGTCGTTCCAGAAGTGGATCGGCATGGACGGCATGGGGTTGGTGACGACGAGCTCACCGACCTCGTCGATCAGGGGTTTGCCGCTCGGGTCCCAGGACTGGAGGTCGGTGCCCAGGCTCGGCGCCTGCAGCTCGCCGATGTACACGGGCAGGGTCGGTACGGCGCCCGCGAAGCACGAGCACACGTCCGTGCCGCCGCTGACGGAGGCGATCCAGAGGCCCTCGCGGACCTCGTCGTGCAGCCAGCGGAAGCCGTCGGGGGGCAGCGGTGAGCCGGTGGTGGCCACGCACTGCACCTTGGAGAGGTCGAAGTCGCGTCCTGGGTGCACGTCGGCCTTGCGGCAGGCCATGACGTACGCGGCCGAGGTGCCGTAGAGGGTGGCGCCCGTGCGTTCGGCGACCCTCCACTGGGCGCCCGTGTCGGGGTAGCCGGGGCTGCCGTCGTACAGGACGACGGTGGTACCCGTGAGGAGGCCGGAGACGAGGAAGTTCCACATCATCCAGCCCGTGGAGGTGTACCAGAAGAAACGGTCCTCGGGGCCGAGGTCGCAGTGCAGGCCGAGCTGCTTGAGGTGCTCGACGAGGATGCCGCCCTGGGACTGGACGATCGCCTTGGGCAGGCCGGTCGTGCCCGAGGAGTAGAGCACCCACAAGGGATGTGCGAAGGGCACCTGCTCGAAGACCGGCTCGGTGTCCGCGCGCGTGAGGGCGGCCCATTCCAGGGCGCCTTCAGGAGCCTCGGTGCCGAGGAGCGGGATGTGGACGACGGCGCGCAGGGAGGGCAGTTCGCGGCGGAGTTCGGTGACCGTCTCGCGGCGGTCGTGCTCCTTGCCGCCGTAGCGGTAGCCGTCGACGGTGAACAGGACGACCGGTTCGACCTGCTGGAAGCGGTCCAGCACGCTGCGGGCGCCGAAGTCGGGGGCGCAGGAAGTCCACACGGCGCCCACGGCGGCCGTCGCCAGGAGGGCTACCACGGCCTGCGGGATGTTCGGGAGGTAGCCGCTGACGCGGTCTCCTGGCCGGACGCCCAGGGCGCGCAGCTCTGCGGTCAGGGAGCCCACCTGGCGGCGCAGCTCGGACCAGGTCACCGGGACCGGCTCATGGGTCTCGTCGACATACAGGAGGGCGGGTTCGTCCGGGCGGCTGTCGGCCGCGCGCAGGGCGTGCTCGGCGTAGTTGAGGGTGGCCCCGGGGAACCACTGGGCACCAGGCATCGAGCGGTCGCCGAGCACGCGCGCGTAGGGCGTCGCGAACCGCACGTCGAACCACTGGGTGACGGCTTCCCAGAACGGCTCCAGCTCGTCCACGGACCAGCGGTGGAGTGCCGGGTAGCCTCCGTCGGCCGGGGCGCCGTGGTGCTCGGCCGCCCATGCCTGGAACCTGGTGACCTGGGACCGGGCGATGCGCTGCGGATCTGGCTGCCAGAGCGGCTGGGGGTTCACGGTCGACATGCGGGCTCCCGGACTGTGCGCGTCGTGTGCGTCTCCCGCGCACGGGCCAGGGGTGTGCGCGTGACGCGGCTGACAGGGACGATGCCATGTGATCAACTTCTACGCCAGGGTGCGCCCCACATAGTCCGTGTCGTGAAGATGTGGCCCCAGCAGGGGTGAACGGCAGTTGAACGGCACGCGCGGGTGGGGCGGTGAGTGGCAGGGTGAGCAGCATGAACGGTCGTGACCTGGTGCGTTCGGTGAGGGCGGTCGGTTCGGCGGGGGCGCCCCAGGGGTTGCGTACCGTGCGTGCCGCGTGGCGCAGGAGGCGTACCGACGCTGTCGGGCTTCCGACGCGGGGTGCGGAGCGGGCGCGGGTGCCGGGGCCCGTACAGGACGTGGAGCCAGGTCCCGGCGGGGGTGTCGTCCGGTTCAGCCGCTCCGAACTGCGGATCGTCGTCACGGTGAGCGGGGCGGTCTTCTGGGGGTGGGACGGGGCCGGACCGGAGCCGTCGTACGCGCTCGCCGGCCGCTGCCCGGAGCCGGATCCGCGGGCCGTTCTGGAGCCGGACAAGGACGGCGGCTGGCGGGTCGTGGCCGAGCGGGCGACGGTCGTGGTGTCGCGGCACGGAGCGGTCGAGGTGCGTACGCCCGGCGGGGTGACGCTGCGCCGGGACCTGCCGCCCCGCTGGTGGGAGCCGGTGGGCGGGGGCGAGGCGCGCTGGATGCAGCGGTCGGAGGTGGCCGCCGACGCCCGGTTCTTCGGGCTGGGAGGACGGGCCTCGGGGCCTCGGTTGCGGGACGGGACGTACCGGCTGTGGAACACCGACCCCGGCCGGGCGTTCGGGCCGGGCGACGATCCCCTGTACGTCACGATGCCGGTGCAGTTGGTGGTCGCCGACGCCGCCACCCATCTCGTGTTCCACGACACCTCGTGGGACGGCACGGTGACGCTGCGGGAGGGCGAGGAGGGAGCCGGTTCCGGGCACGACCGGGCGGGGATGTCCGAGCTGCGGATGGCCGGCGGTCCGCTGCGCTGCTGGGTGATGGTCGGCACCCCCGCGCGCGTGCTGCTCGCCTGGGTCTCGCTGACCGGTGCGCCCGCGCTGCCGCCGTCCTGGGCGCTCGGCCATCATCACGCCCGCTGGGGCTTCGGCAGTGAGCAGGAGGTCCGGCGGATCGTCGCCGGGTACCAGGAGCGCGGTCTGCCGCTCGACGCCGTCCACCTGGACATCGACCACTACAAAGAGCACCAGGTGTTCACGGTCGACCAGGAGCGCTTTCCCAAGCTGCCCCAACTGGCCGAGGAACTGCTGCGGGACGGGATCCGGCTGGTGTCGATCGTCAACCCGGCGGTCAAGGCGGCGCCCGGCAACGCCGTCCACGACAGCGGGACCGCCGAGGACGCCTTCGTGCGGGACGCGTCGGGGCGGCTCGTGAAGGGGGTCGTGTGGCCCGGGGAGGTGGTCTATCCGGACTTCACGCACGCGCGTGTGCGTGCCTGGTGGGGTCGCCTCTACCAGGAGAGACTCACGGCGGGGTTCGCGGGCTTCTGGCACGACATGGACGAGCCCACGGCGTTCAACGCCTTCGGGGAGTCCACCCTGCCGCGGTCGGCCAGACACGCCCTGGAGGGCCGTGGCGGCGACCACCGGGAGGCGCACAACGTCTACGCGCTGTGCATGGCGCGGGCCGGATACGAGGGTCTGCGCGAGCTGGTGCCGGGCGAGCGGCCCTTCCTGTTCTCGCGCTCCGGCTGGGCCGGCATGCAGCGGTACGGGGGCACCTGGTCCGGTGACGTGGCCACCGGCTGGCCCGGGCTGCGGGCTTCGCTGTCACTCGTGATGGGGCTCGGGCTGTGCGGGGTGCCGTACTCGGGGCCCGACGTGGGCGGCTACGACGGGCACCCCTCGCCCGAGCTGTATCTGCGCTGGTTGCAGCTCGGCGCCTACCTGCCGTTGTTCCGTACGCACGCGAGCCTGCGGGCGGGGCGCAGGGAGCCGTGGGAGTTCGGAGCCGAGGCGCTGGAGCACGCGCGCGTGGCCCTCGTGGAACGCCGACGGCTGCTGCCGTACTTCATGACGCTCGCGGTGTTGGCCCGGCGTACCGGAGCGCCTTATGTACGGCCCTTGTGGTGGTCCGCGCCCGAGGACCACGCCCTGCGTGACTGCGAGGACGCCTTCCTGCTCGGTGACTGCCTGCTCGTGGCCCCGGTGCTCGATCCGGGCAGCGACCGGCGTGCCGTGCAGCTGCCGCGGGGACGCTGGTACGACACGACCACGGAAGAGGTGTACGAGGGGCCGGGACAGGTCCTTGTCGACGCTCCGCTGTCGCGGATACCGGTGCTCGCGCGCGCGGGAGCCGTCCTCCCGGTGCGGGGCGAGGACGGCGGTCTCGAACTGGAGGTGTGGGCGCCCGCCCGGGGACGGAGCGGGGGCGGGCTGGTCGTCGCGGACGCGGGCGACGGCTGGGACGAGCCGGAGATCGAACGCTACGTCGCCCGCTGGGAGGGCCGGAAGGTGGTCGTCCAGCGGGAGGGCGAGGACGGCTTGAGCCAGCCGTCCCACCCGGTGCGGCTGCGCGGGCTGGGCGCCCGCTGAGCCTCAGACGTAGCGGCCCTCGAACCAGGCCCGTACGACAAGCGTGTGCAGCGGGAAGGCGAGCTCTTCCGGCCTGCGCAGAAGGTGCCAGCCCTCCGTCTCGTCCGTGGCGGCGGACTGCGGGAGGCCGTCGGCGGGACGCTCGGGCAGTACCCCGAACAGCAGCAGGTGGCCGTCGGATGAGCTCAGCGCGTCGATGAGCCGTACGTCCCGGCTCGCGGCCTCGATGCCGGTCTCTTCCTTGAGTTCCCGGACCAGGGCGTGGCGCCAGTCCTCGCGGTCGTCGATGTAACCGCCGGGCAGCGCGATGCCTCCGCGCGCGGGGGCGATGGTTCGCGTGACGACGACCAGGGCGGTGCCCTGTGTGTCGTACACGGGCTGGAGTGCGACGGCCACCGGCAGGGGGTTGCGGTAGGCCACCGTGGCGCAGACGGGACAGGTGCGGGGCCAGCCCGCGACACCCTCTCCGTAGGGCGCTCCGCAGCTCGAACAGTGGGAGCCCGGCGCGGAGTTGGGGATGGAGTGCTGAGTTTCGGACACGCCGCGGACTGTATCCGATCATCAGCGCTCCGGTTCCGTCGGGCCCTCTGCCTCTTTGCGGCCGCCCGTGGGACACTCCTGACGTTCCGTCAGATCTGTTGCTGGGGAGGGGCCTTGTCGCGCACGCGCACACCTGTGGTCGCCGGGTGGTTCACCGGTGACGGAGCCGACTTCACACTTCTCGGGACCCGCTGCTCCGCCTGCGCCTCGGTCTTCTTCCCGCGCGAGGACGGCCATTGCCGCAATCCCGGATGCGCCGGTGGCGATCTGGCGGAGATTCCCCTTTCGCGACGTGGTCGCGTCTGGTCGTACACGGACAGCCGGTACCGGCCTCCGTCACCCTATGTGACCGATCCGGAACTTCCGTGGGAGCCGTACACGTTGATCGCTGTGGAGCTGGCCGCCGAGCGGATCGTGGTGCTGGGGCAGGCGGCTCCCGGGGTCACCGTCGCGGATCTGACGGTGGGAGCGGAGGTGGAGGTCGTCCCGGGTGTGCTCCATGAGGACGGGGAGACGGTCTGGACGACGTGGCGGTGGCGGCCGACGGGGGTGACGGCATGACGGGAGAGGTGGCGGTACTCGGCGCGGGTATGCACCCCTGGGGCAAGTGGGGGCGTGGTTTCGTCGAGTACGGCGTGGCGGCGGCTCGCGCCGCGCTGGCCGACGCCGGTCTGGAGTGGGGGCAGGTCGGATCGATCGTCGGCGCGGACACCGTGCGGGGCGGTTATCCGGGCTATGTGGCGGGAGCGACCTTCGCCAAGGCGCTGGGCTGGCAGGGCGCCCGGGTAGCCAGCGTGTACGCGGCGTGCGCGTCCGGGGCGCAGGCGGTGGCCGCCGCGCGGGCACAGATCCTCGCGGGGCTGGCCGACGTGGTGCTCGTGGTGGGTGCCGACGCGGCTCCGAAAGGGTTCTTCCGCCCCGCGGGCGGCGACCGGCCGGACGATCCGGACTGGCTGCGGTTCCGGGTCCTCGGGGCGACGAATCCGACCTACTTCGGGCTGTACGCGCGCCGGCGCATGGCCCTGCATGGGGACACGGTGGACGACTTCGCGCAGGTCAAGGTGAAGAACTCGGCGCTGGGCGCGCTGAATCCGTACGCGCGCTACCGGAAGCGGGTCAGCGCGGAAGAGGTCGCGGCCTCCGCCGTGGTGGCCGATCCGCTGCGGCTGCTCGACATCTGTGCGACCTCGGACGGCGGAGCGGCGCTGGTGCTGGCCAGCATGGAGTTCGCGCGTCGCAGGGGCGTATCGGAGCCCGTGCGGATCAGGGCGGTGTCGACGGTGACGCCGACGTATCCGAATACGGTGCTGGATCTGCCGGACATCGCCACGGACTCCGCCGCCGCGGTCGAGCCCGCCGCCGAGACGTTCCGTGCGTCGATCGCGCGCGGGGCCTACGAGGAGGCCGGTGTCGGGCCGGAGGATCTCTGCCTCGCCGAGGTCTACGACCTGTCCACCGCCCTGGAGTTGCAGTGGTACGAGGACCTCGGGCTGTGCGGGGAGGGCGAGGGCGCGAAGCTGTTGCGCGAGGGGGCGACGGCGCCGGGCGGGCGCATACCCGTCAACATGAGCGGCGGACTCGCCTCCTTCGGAGAGGCGGTACCGGCCCAGGCGATCGCCCAGGTGTGTGAGCTCACCTGGCAGCTGCGGGGCGAGGCGGGTGACCGGCAGGTCGAGCACGCGCGCGCGGGGATCACCGCGAACCAGGGGCTGTTCGGGCACGGGTCGGCGGTGATCGCCGTGCGATGACCGGAGCGAAAGGGGTTTCCCGTACGCTGTGTGAGCGGCCCGGAATCCTGCGTGAACGTCTCATGAACTGCGCTTGGGCGTGCGCGAATGGCGCCATCATGCTCCCGTGCGCTCCTGGACGGACACTCTCCGCTTCGCCTTCCAACCCGTGGTCAATCTGGCCACCGGAGCAGCCGCGGGACTGGAGATACTCGCCCGCCCGGAGACCGGTGACATCCTCGCGGAGGCCCGCCGCGACCCCGAACTCGACGGGCAGCTCGCCGTGTTGGCGATGCGGGCGGCGGCGCGCCGGGAAACCCTGCTGCCGCTGCACGTCAACGTGTTCGCGGGCACGCTCGCCGACCTCGGCGGGCTCACCCCCCTGCACCACGCGGTACGTGAGGTGGGGCGGTTGCCGTGGGAGGTCACGCTCGACGTGGGTCCGCCGTACACGCATGTGCCGCACCAGGCACTGCTGGAGGCGCTCACCGAGCTGCGGGGACAGGGCTTCCGGATCAGCGCGGACGGCGTCGGGGACGGAGACGTGCCACTGAGACTGCTTGTCGACATGCAGCCCGATCTTGTGAAGCTCGACGCGTCGCTGCTGGTCCGGCCGGCGGCGGTGCGGGCGATGCGGACCCTGTGCGACGAATTGGGCGCGCTGCTCGGCGTGGAGGGCGTGGAGACGGAACTGCAGTACGCCGCCGCGCTGTCGGCCGGCGCGCAGCTGGCACAGGGCACGCTGTTCGCGCCGCCGTCCCGGCTTCCCGCGGCGGAAGTGTACGTTCCGCCCCGCTCCCCGGCCGAGGCGGCGCCCCCGCGGTCCGGTCCCTCGGTACGGGAGTTCGTGCGCCCCGCCGCGCTGTTGCCGGCCACCGCCTCCGCCGGGCAGGTGCGGGCGCTGCTGACCGGGTCGCCCGACGTGTCCGGGGTGCTGCTCGTGGACAGGGACGGGGTGCCGTTCCGCTCGGTGCACCGGTCGCGCTTCCTGTTGTCGATGTCGGGGCGCTACGGACACGCCCTGTACGCCGACCGCCCCGCGGCCAAACTGGGCGATCCTCCGCGGACGGTGGGGATCGACGCCACCGCGTGGGAAGTCCTGGACGTGGTCGCCGTCGGGAGCCGGGACCGGACCTCGGACGATGTCGCCGTGGTCGACCGGTACGGCCGTTGCGTGGGAGTCGTACGGCTCGCGGATCTGGTGCGGGCGCTGAGCGAGACCCGGGTGGAGGAGGCGGCCGGGCTCAACCCGCTGACGCGGCTGCCCGGTTCGGACGCGATCACGGGCGAGGTGGACCGGCGTATCGCGGCCGGACGGACGTTGGCGCTGAGCTGGCTGGACATCGACCACTTCAAGCAGGTCAACGACGGGGCGGGGTTCGCGGCGGGCGACGAGCTCATCCGCGAGGTGGGGCGGGCGCTGCAGCAATCGGCGACCGGCACCGCGCGCGTGGGGCACATCGGCGGCGACGACTTCCTGGTGCTGACGGACCTGGAGGAACTGGCTCCGCTGGCCGCCTCCGTGCTGGACGCGCCCTGGGCCGCGGGCGGGCGGCCCGTGACGCTGTCCCTGGCCACCGTGGTGTGTCTGCCGGGCAGTGTGGCGGGCCATCGGGAGGCGGCCGCGTGTCTGGCGCCGCTGAAGAAGGCCGCGAAGGCGCTCAGCGGGGCGAGTTGGGTCGTGGGGCGGGCAGGGCTGCCGGGGCATGAGATCCGGCGCGGTACGGGGACACAGACGGCTTCGACGGGGTACGCGGTGGCGGAGCCGGGGACGGGCTGAGGGACAGCCGGTAGGGAGCCGTCCTGTTCGTACCGGGCTCGGCCGACCCCGCGCCTGTCGATCGAGGCGGTCCGGCCGCCCGTCCCAACCGTTGCCGTCGGCGACCTTGACGCTCCCCGGGGCCCGGTGAACACTTCCGGTGTCGGTCGACATCGCCGTACATTCTCGGCGTTTTAGGCACCACGCCGCGCGGGCCCCCCACGAGCCATGGTCCGTCCCCCACGGGCGATTCGGCTGCGACGGCACGCTCGTCGCGGACGCCGGGCGGGGCGCGGGATCCTCCCTGCCCCCGGCAGTTCGCCAAGGGAACCGCAACCCTGCACGGACCGGGGCGGGAACGTCCCGGACCAGGGCCTAGGAGCCGCCATGAGCAACGGAGACGTATTCCTCGGTGAGGTCATCGGTACGGCGATTCTGATCCTCTTCGGCGCCGGCGTGGTCGCCGCCGTCGTACTCAACTACTCCAAGGCGAAGGACGCCGGCTGGGTCGTCATCGCTTTCGGCTGGGGCTTCGGCGTGCTCGCGGGGGCGTACACGGCCGCGCCGCTGTCCGGCGGGCACCTCAACCCCGCTGTGACGATCGGGATCGCCGTCGACACCGGGGACTGGGACCAGGTACCGGTCTACATCGCCGGGCAGATGGTCGGCGCCATGCTCGGGGCGGTCCTGTGCTGGCTGACCTACTACGCGCAGTTCCAGGCCAACGCCGAGGAGGAGCTCGCCCAGCCCACACTCGGGATCTTCTCCACCGCCCCGGCGATCCGCAATCCCGTGGCGAACCTCGTCACGGAGATCATCGCGACCGTCGGCCTGGTCCTGCCGATCCTGGCCTTCGGACTCACCAAGGGCCTCGGCGAATCCGGTACCGCGGTCCTGGTCGTCGCCTTCCTGGTGGTCGGCATCGGGCTCTCGCTCGGCGGGCCCACCGGGTACGCCATCAACCCGGCCCGTGACCTGGGCCCGCGCATCGTCCACGCCCTGCTGCCGATCCCCAACAAGGGCACCTCGGACTGGGGTTACGCGTGGATCCCGGTGGTGGGACCGCTCATCGGCGGGGCGCTGGCCGGGGTGATCTTCAACGCCGCCTTCTGAACGCAGCCCATGCGAAACCCATCCCTCGTACAACGCAGCCCTCGTGAAACGCAGCCTCGTGCAGGAACCGACGAAGGGGACGTCATGACGGACAAGTTCGTCGCCGCCATCGACCAGGGCACCACCTCCAGCCGCTGCATCATCTTCAACCAGGACGGCGCGATCGTGGCCGTCGACCAGCGCGAGCACCGCCAGATCTTCCCCAAGCCCGGCTGGGTGGAGCACGACGCAACCGAGATCTGGTCCAAGGTGCAGGCCGTGGTCGCCGGCGCCATCGCCAAGGCCGGGCTGCGCGCAGACCAGCTCAGCGCGCTCGGCATCACCAACCAGCGCGAGACGACGGTCCTGTGGGACCGCGCCACCGGCAAGCCCGTGCACAACGCCATCGTCTGGCAGGACACCCGTACCGCGGCCCTGACCCGCCAGCTCGGTGGCACGGACGGCCAGGACCGGTTCCGCGAGCAGACCGGACTGCCGCTGGCCACCTATTTCTCGGGGCCGAAGGCGGCCTGGCTGCTCGACAACGTGCCGGGGCTGCGCGCGCGTGCCGAGAACGGCGAGATCGCCTTCGGCACCATCGACTCCTGGCTGATCTGGAACCTCACCGGCGGCACGGACGGCGGGCGGCACGTCACGGATGTGACCAACGCCGGACGGACCATGCTGATGAACCTGGAGACCCTCCAGTGGGACCAGTCCATCCTGTCCGCGATGAACGTGCCCGACGCCGTGCTGCCCGAGATCCGGTCGTCCGCCGAGGTCTACGGCACGGCGGTCGGCCAGCTCTCGGGCGTGCCCGTGGCGTCGGCACTGGGCGACCAGCAGGCCGCCGTGTTCGGGCAGGCCTGCTACGACGTGGGCACGGCCAAGAACACCTACGGCACGGGCTCCTTCCTGCTGCTGAACACGGGCAACCGGCCGGTCCCGTCGAAGAACGGGCTGCTGACGACGATGGGTTACAAGATCGGCGGCGAGGCGCCGGTGTACTGCCTGGAGGGGTCCATCGCCATCACGGGCGCCCTCGTCCAGTGGTTCCGTGACCAGCTCGGCATCATCCGTACCGCCGACGAGATCGAGCCTCTCGCGGCCAGTGTCGAGGACAACGGCGGCGCGTACATCGTGCCCGCCTTCTCCGGCCTGTTCGCGCCCTATTGGCGCTCCGACGCGCGCGGGGTCGTCACGGGCCTGACGCGGTACGTCACCAAGGCGCACCTCGCGCGGGCCGTGTTGGAGGCGACGAGCTGGCAGACGCGCGAGGTCGTGGACGCCATGTACCAGGACTCCGGGGTGCAGATCACCACCCTGAAGGTGGACGGCGGCATGACCAAGAACAACCTGCTCATGCAGCACCAGGCGGATGTGCTCGACGTGCCGGTGGTCCGGCCGAAGGTCTCCGAGACCACGTGCCTGGGCGCCGCGTACGCCGCCGGGCTCGCCACGGGCGTGTGGAACGACCTGGACGAGCTGAAGTCCCACTGGCGGAAGGACGTCGAGTGGACTCCGAACATGGAGGCGTCCGTCCGGGACCGCCAGTACCACAACTGGCGCAAAGCCGTGGAGAAGAGCTTCGGCTGGGAGGACGACGGCGAGAACTAGGCACACGCGTGTGGTGCCGTGAGGCCGCGGCCCGTACCCCTGTCGGCGGGGGTACGGGCCGCACCCCCGCGCTCAGGTGGTGAGGGACCGGCGGCGCAGTTCCGAGTACGCCATCGCGTGTTGGACGACGCTCACGAGCACGTCCTTGACCGACTGCTTGTCCCGGGCGTCGCACAGCACGATCGGTACGTCGTCGTCGAGGTCGAGGGCCTGCCGTACATCGTCCTCCGGGTAACGGATCGCGCCCTCGAAGCAGTTGACACCGACGATGAAGGGTATGGAACGCCGCTCGAAGTAGTCGACGGCGGCGAAGCAGTCCTCCAGGCGACGTGTGTCGGCGAGTACGACGGCTCCGAGGGCGCCCTCGGAGAGCTCGTCCCACATGAACCAGAACCGTTCCTGTCCGGGGGTGCCGAACAGGTACAGCACCAGGTCCTCGCGCAGGGTGATGCGCCCGAAGTCCATGGCGACCGTGGTGGTCCGCTTGCCCTCGACGCCGCTCGTGTCGTCGACCGGGCGCCCTGCCTCGGTGAGCAGTTCCTCGGTGCGCAGCGGTCTGATCTCGCTGACCGCGCCCACGAACGTGGTCTTTCCCACGCCGAAGCCGCCGGCCACCAGGATCTTGAGCGTGACGGGCTCGACCGGGGGCTTGCCGCGCTCAGAACGCCCGAAGATCATTGATCTCTTCTCCTGCTTGCTGGGGGGGTTGGGCCGACGCCGGGCCAAGGCGGCCTACTGGGGCCGACCGGGCTCGCGCCCGCCATGCCGTACGGGGGCACCTTACGGTGCCTCACAACCAACTCTCCGAGCCGTACGGGCAGTCGCCACTTCAGGACCTTGAGGTCGGTGAGTCTCGGAACGGGCAGGGCGGCGCCGCCTCCGGACGCCGTCCGTGAGCGCCTCGCGGCGCTGACGGATCGGCCCCCGGGCGTGCGGGACGACGGGTCACAGAGCCCGGAGGCCGTTGATCACGTCGCGCAGGATGCTCTCGTCCGGAAGCTCGGCCGGCGGCACCGGCCGGTTCACATGGACCCACTCCGAGGCGACGAGGTCGCCTATGAGGACCCGAACGACCCCGATGGGCAGGTCGAGTTCGGAGGAGAGCTCGGCGACCGACTGCGGGGTGTCCCGGCACAGGTCGACGATGTCCACGTGCTCGGGGGACAGCGAGTGGTCCCCTTCGGGATCGTCCGAGTGGGGTTCGACCACGACGACCGCGATCAGGTCGAGACGGTGCTGGCCGGCACTCGTGGTGCGGCCGCGTGTCATGGCGTACGGACGGACCACCGGTCCGGCCTCGTCGTCGAACCAGTGGCTGCTTCCCTGACCGTCTGTGCTCATGCCATCTCACTACCCGCCCTGAGGCAGATCGGTGCGCGGGGCGGCACCGAGATGCGCACCGACCCGCTTGACCAGGAGCGTCATCTCGTACGCGACGAGACCCACGTCCGAGTCGGCGTCCGAGAGGACGGCGAGGCAGCTGCCGTCACCCGCGGCCGTCACGAACAGGAACGCGTCGTCCAGTTCCACGACCGTCTGCCGGACGCTGCCCGCCTCGAAGTGCCGGCCCACGCCCTTGGCCAGGCTGTGGAACCCGGACGCCACCGCGGCCAGGTGCTCGCTGTCCTCGCGGGTCAAGTCCTTGGACACGCCGGTCGGGAGGCCGTCGCTGGAGAGCACCAGGGCCTTGCGGATGCTCTCCACGCGCTCCACCAGGTCGTCGAGGAGCCAGTTGAGCTCGCCGGACTTGTCGGTCGCCTTCGGTGCGGTCATCGACCGTCCCCCTTAGTCGTTCGTTGTGGTGCTGTGCCGCCGGACGGGTCGTCGCCCTCGGCGTTCTCCTCACGGCCGCGCTGCCAGCCCCGTTGGAGCGAGGCCATTCGGCTGCGTACCTCGTCGGCGTCCCGCTCGGCGGGCTCCGCCTGGTTCTGGGGGCGCCGCTCCGGGGCCTGCTTGAGCTGCGGGGCAAGGTTGGCCTGTCGTACGCGGCGCGGCAGCGGAGCGGTACCGGAGTCCGCCTCGACCGGCCCACGGGCGGCGCCGAGTGGCGGCCTGCCCGAGCCGGATGCTCCAGAGGCACCGCGGGTGGAATCGCCCCAGCCGGGCCGTACGACGCCGTCAGGGGCGGGGTCGGCAGCGCCGTCCCTTCCGAGGGCGTCCACGGCCGGACCCACGGCGCCGAGTGGGGACGTACCCGGCCTCGGCCCACCGGTGGCGGAGTCGTCCGCGGCCGGGCCGCTCGACGCGATCTCGGCACGCCGGGTGCGCCGGGGCAGAGCCGGGGACCCAGGGGCCCCGCCGAGTTCACGACTCGGGGACGCCGACGAGGCCGGTGTCTGCGTCAGCTCGTCCAGACGGTCGGCCACGCCGGTGCTCCGGCGCAGTGCCGCGGCACGGCGGCGGCTCGGCAGGGTCGGCGGTTCGGAGCGCGCGGGTCCCGCCGAGGGGGTGCTCTGCGACCGGGACGCGCCCGGGCCCAGCGCCGACGGCAGGTCCCTGTCCTCGCGTCCCGTCCGCTCGTCGGTGACCGGACGTCCGTGGGAGCTGACCAGCTTGGGGGTCCGGCGGCGGGACAGCGACACCGGGGCACCCGGCCCGTCGTCGCCGAGGTCCGCCCCGACGGTTCCGGGGACTTCGTCGTCGACCTGGGCCAGGGAGCGGCGCGGCCGGAACAGTCCGCCGTGCTCACTGTCCTCGGATTCGAGTACGTCCGGGAGGTCGCCCAGGGTGTCCAGGTCGACGGGAGCCTCCAGTTCGACCGGGCCGTCCAGGATCGCGGGCGGCAGCTGGGCCGGCCCCCTGGTGAGCGAGACCCGCTGGGCCTGCTCCAGCTCGGCCTCCTTCGACGGCCGGGGGCGGTCGAGGCGGAAACCGATGCCGTTGGTGTCGGGGACGTCGTCGGTCAGCAGCGCGTCGGGGATGAAGACGACCGCCGTCGTGCCGCCGTACGGCGAAGGCTGCAGGGAGACCCTGACGTTCTGTCGCTGGGCGAGCCGGCTGACCACGAACAGCCCCAGCCGGTCGGTGTCGGAGAGCTCGAACTCCGGTGTCTCGGCGAGCCGGAGGTTGGCGTCCAGCAGCGCGTCGGCGGCCATGCCGAGTCCGCGGTCGTGGATCTCCAGGGTGAAGCCGTTGGCGACGCGCTCGCCCAGGACCTGGACGGCGGTGTGCGGCGGGGAGAACACCGTGGCGTTCTCCAGGAGTTCGGCCACGAGATGCGTGAGGTCCGCGACGGCCGGGCCGGTCACGGCCACCCTGGGCAGCCTGCGCACCTCGATGCGCTCGTAGTCCTCGACCTCGGCGACGGCGGCGCGCACGACGTCCATGAGCTGGACGGGTTTGCGCCACTGCCGGGAGGGGGCGGCGCCGGAGAGGATCACCAGGCCCTCGGCGTGCCGGCGCATACGGGTCGTCAGGTGGTCGAGGCGGAACAGGTCGGCGAGTTCGTCGGTGTCCTCGGTGCGGCGCTCCATGGTGTCGAGCAGGGTGAGCTGCTTGTGCAGCAGGACCTGGCTGCGCCGGGCGAGGTTGACGAAGACCTCGGAGACGCCGGCGCGCAACTCGGCCTGTTTGACGGCGGCTTCCACGGCGGCGCGCTGGAGGGTGTTGAGGGCCTGGCCGACCTCGCCCATCTCGTTCTTGTCGTACTCCAGGCGGGGGACCTCGGTCTCGATGTCGACCTGTTCGCCCACGGAGAGGCGGCGCATCACACTGGGCAGCCGTACGCCGGAGGCCTCGTGGGCCTCCAGCCGCAGTTGCCTCAGGTCGCGGATGAGGCCGCGGCCGACCCGCACGGAGAGAACGAGTGAGAAGAGCAGGGCGATCAGGCCGAGGACGCCGACGGCGGCGGCCTTGATGATGACGCCCATCGCGTCCGGGCGGACGCGGTCCTGGAGGCGGTCGCCCGCCTGGTCGTCGAGCTTGGCGAGTTCGTCGAGCACATTGCCCGCCGCGGCGTCCCAGCTCTTGGCGCTGACGCTGCCGGTGGTGCCGGGCTCCGCGGTGGAGACGGACTGTTCGGCGGAGCGCAGCGGGGCGGTGCCGGCGTTCTTCCAGAAGCGCTCGTAGCGCTCGCGTTCCGAGGCCGGCAGGACGCCCAGGCTGACGTCGTACATCAGGGTCCGCTGGGCGACGAGGGCGGAGACGTCACGGATCTCGTCGCGGGTGAGCTTGCCCACCACGAGGGCGGAACCGAGGAGGGCGTCCTCGCGGGAGAGCAGTTCGCGGGCCCGGGTGATGTTGACCAACGCCCGTGCCTGCTTGTCCAGTTCGACGTTGTCGATGCCGTCGAGGGTGGCGAGGAGCGCGTAGGCGGGGTCGACCAGGCGGTTGTACTGGTCGAGGGCCTGGAGCCTGGAGACGGTGCCGTCCTCGACAGTGCGGCGCAGCGCGTCGATGCCGTCGAAGGCGTCCAGGACGGCGGTGAGGCGTTCGTCGTCGTCCTGGTCCATGCCGTCGCGGACATCGGGATCGCGTGCGTTGCCGCGGACCTTGGCGATGGCGTCGTCCGTGGCGCTCCTCGTGCTGCGCAGCGCGGACAGGGCGTCCGAGGCGCGTGGATCGGCCAGGTAGACGAGCGTCTGGCGGCGTTCCTGCTGGAGCACGCGCACGGTGTCCTCGATGGGATAACCGAGCTTCTCCGTGACGGTCGACACCTGGAAGAGCTGGGCGACCTCACGTCCCGTCAGCGCCGTGGCGAAGCCCCACACCGCGATCAGGGACACCAGCGGCACGAGAAGCAGCGCCACGATCTTCCGGCGGATGGACTTCCCGCGAAAGCGCATGGCCTCCCCCAGCTCGACCCCCGCCGGCCGGGGGTACACATGTACGTCAACAAACGGCGCGAGCCTACTACCGACGCACGCGTAACTCGAAGTTGCGTCCGGAACACGAACTTCCGCTCCGGAATCGAGACATGGGGAGTTGTCCTCCCATTGCGGGAGATTGCCTCCTGCGACCAGGTAGTCCATGTCGGACCGGAACCGACCGGCCGAGACGGGCGGTTGGCTGAATTTTTTCGTTTCTTTGACGTCGTGGGGGAATCTTGAAGGGGTCTTGTTCGTCCTTCTCTTCGGGAAATGGCGGTGGATTCGGCCACAGGAGCCGCATCTGCAACTGGGCGGCATAAAGCAGCGCAAGCCGGGCAGTCACCCTGGAAGCCCGGTTCACGGACACCGGGACGAGGGTCTGCCGGCGGTGGGGAGTGACACGGTGATGGGCACGGCGGAACGGCAGGAGGCGCCGGGAATCGGCGTGACGACAGCGAGTCCGGCGGCGCACCGGCGCACCGAGGCACGGGGTCCCGACATACCGGTGAAGCCGGACGTGGCGCGCAGGCGCACCGCGGCCCGGGAGGAGCCGTACCGGCCATTGTGGGTCGAGGAGCCCGCGCGCAGGCGTCGGCTGCCGGATCCGGTGCGGACCTCCGCGGTCCGGGCGGTGCTCATCATCGCGGTGACCCTGCTTCAGGCGATGGTGGCCTTCTTGTGCACCCTCGCCGGCTCGTGGCTGGCGTTCCCGATGGTGCTGAGCAGCGTGGCCAGCACGGTGGTGGCCACCTGGGGCGCCCTGGACGTCTGGGTGACCCGCCAGGTGTGGAACCAGCGCCACGGCGTGGTGTCGACCCCGAGCAGCACCGCGCGTGCGCTGCGGCGTGAGCGGCGCAAGGCTCGGCGGCAGGCGCGGCTCACGGAGCGGGCCCAGGAGCGGATGCAACGGCAGGGCGGCAGGGCGGGACGGCTGTCCCACTCCTGAACCCGGCGAGTGTGCCCACCCCGGCGGAGCCGCGTACCGGATGCGGCCCCGCGGCCCTTACACGGTGGTGGGCGTCGGATCACGGAGTCGCGGGCGCCGGACGCTTGAACATCCGGGTTGCCGTGATCTCACTGTGCCCCGCCTCGTCCGCCTGCGGCTGCTGCGGCAGGCCCGGGCGCAGGTGTTCCTCCACGCTGATGTACTTCAGGCCGGCCCTGAGGTCCGCGTCATTGCGCAGGCGGATGACCAGGGGGAATTCGGCCAGTGCCGTCGTGTCGAACAGGCCCGTGGTGTACAGGAGTTGGACACCCAGCGCGTCCGACACCGCCCGCTGGAGCTCCAGCAGATAGGTCGCGTTGGCGCGGCCGATCGGGTTGTCCAGGAACAGCGTGCCGGCGTGCCGGTGCTTGTCCCGGCCCCGGTCGTTTGACCGCAGGGCGGCCATCGTGCAGTACAGCGCGATGGCCGCCGTCAGCAGCTGACCGCCGGAGAACACGTCTCCCATCTGTCCGACGGGCACCCGCTCGGCGCGCAGCACGGCGTCCGGCTTGAGGATCTCCACGGCCACCCCTCGGGGCTGGAGCGCCGCCCCGACTCCGCGCAGCAGCAGGGACATTCCGTCACGCCGCAGGTCGGAGTTCTTCTTCACCGCGGCCCTGGTCGCCTCGTCGATGACCTCGCCGAGCCGCTCGGTCAGCGTCGCCTGATCGGGTTCCTCGAAGCGGATCCGCAGGAACTCCTGCCCGGACCACTCGCCGAGTCCCTCCGGCAGCCGGGACAGCCGCTGTGCGGACCTGAGGGTGGCGAGCGCGGACTCCACGAGCCCCCGCAGCCGGTCCACGATCGAGTCCCGGTTCCGCTCCAGCTGCGCCAACTCGTCGGTCAGCACCCTCAGTCGGGGCGCGAAGGCGTCGGCCCACTTCTGCGCGTGCTCGGGCAGCGCGGACGCGGGCAACTCACGGATCTGCTGGCGCGCGGGGGTGCGGACCTGCTCGTAGCGCGTGGAGTTGGCGTGCCGGACGAGTACGTCGCCGGCCTCGCGCACGGCGGACTCGGCGGCGGAGAGGTCGGCGGCGCAGCCACGCAGGGACCGGCGGGCCTCGGCGGCGGCCTGCCGGGCCTCCTCGGGGCTTCCCGGGTACGGCTCCTGCTCGTCGTGCTCGTCCTCCATGGCGTGCTCGCGCAGCAGGTCGCGCAGCATCGCGGCGATCTCGTCGAAGCCGCCTGCCGCGTCCTCGGCGGCCCGGTGGGAGCCGAGCAGCTCCGCGTGCGCCTCTCGGGCCTGCGCCAACGCCTCGGTGCGGGAGGCCAGTTCGGCGGTGGCCGTGCGCAACAGGGCCTGGGCGTGCTCGGCGTCGCGCGGCTCCAGCTCCTGCGACAGCTCGGTGTGCGCCTCGCCGTCCTCGGGAGCGTGCCGCTCGGCCTCACCGCGCAGGCGCCCCAGCTGCTCGCTCGCGGTCGACATCCGGGTCTCCAGGAGCTGCACCAGTTCCTCCGCGCGGGCGGCGGCGGCCTGCCGGGAGGGCCCGTCGGACCCGCCGGGCGACTGGAGCAACTGCTCCGCGCGGGTGCGGACTTTGTTGCTCAGCCGGTCCAGCTCGGTGAGGGCCGCGCTCTCGTCGCTCTCCGCCCGAGCCTGCTCGGCCCGCAGGTCGGCGCCGACCCCCACCTTCTCGTACAGCTGGGAGGCGGCCCGGTAGGCCTCGCGGAGCGCGGGCAGGGACGCCTTGGAGGCATCCGGGTCGCTGTCCGGTACGTCGTCGGGGGCGCCGGCGATCTCGGCGCGCTCGGCACGCAGCGCACGCGCGGTGCGGCGGGCGTCGTCGGCGGCCCGTTGGGCACCGCGCCGGTCCTCGTCCGCGGCCCGGGCGCGGTCCAGACAGGTCTGGGCACGAGCCTCCGACTCGGTGGCCTCGTCGGCCAGTTCGCGCAACTTGGCCTGCCAGCCGGCCCGCTCGCGCAGCCGGTAGGCGAGCCCGGCGAGGGCATCGGCGGCGCGCCGGGCCTTCTGGGCGGCCTCCTGTCGCTCGTCACGTGTCTGCGCGGCCTCGGCGGCGGCCTCGTCGGCCTCGGCCCGCACCGTGCGCGCCTTGGCCAGCTCGGCCTCCGACTCCTCGGCGAACACACGCGTGTCCCGCGCGGCCTGCGCCAGCTCGACGAGCCGGCCGGCCGGACACCCGGTGCGCCAGGAGGCGAGCCGGGCGGTCAGTTCACGGTCCTTGCCGAGGCGCGCCGCGAGCGACCGGATCTCCTCGTCCCGCTCCCCGGCCCGCGCGCGCAGCGCCTGGCGTTCCTCGTCGGCGGCGTGCTCGTCGTGCATGGCCGGGTTCGGCGGTACGAGGAAGACGTCGGTGCTCCGGGAATCGGTCGCCGGTGTCGGTGCCAGCAGAGCGGCGGCCGTGCCCACGGCGACGGCGGAGCGCGGAAGCAGGGCCGCGTCGTTGAGTGCCTCGCGGGCTCGCGCGTGTGTGGCGGGGTCGGTGATGATCACACCGTCGACCAGCTCGGGCCGGGCTGCCAGCACACGCGCGTGGTCGGCGGGGTCGACCGCCTGGGCGAGGTAGCGCCAGCCGGGCAGGGCGGGGATGCCGTTCTCCCCGAGGAACTCCACCGTGGCCAGCACGTCCGGTCCCGGTGGCAGCAGACCGCCGTCACCGAGCGCGCCGAGGATCCGGGAGTCGTCGGCGGCGGCCGTACGCAGTTCGAAGAGCTGGCGTTCGGCCGACGAGACGGAGTCGTCGAGCAGCTCACGCAGTTCGTCGGCGAACCGGTCGAGATCCTCGGGGGTGAGACCGGCGTCGGCGAGAGCACCCATGGAGTCGACGTGCGGATCTGCCCCGCCGACGGCACCCTCGCGCCCGGCCGTGCCGTTCGTCTTCGTGCCCTCGGCCCCGGTGCGCGGTCCCGGCACGCTCGCGGAGGTGCCGGTCAGGCTCAGCAGCTCCGCCAGCCGCTCCTCCCCCGCCAGTCCCTCGGCGAGGCGCCGTTCGGCCTCGTAGGACCGGGCGGCCGCCGTGGCCGCGTCCTCCGCGCGGGCGGCCGTGAGCTCCGCGCGGGCTTCGGCGGCGGCCGCCTCGCGCGCGTGCTCGGCGGCCCGGTGAGAGACCTCGCGTGCGCTGTCCCAGGCGGCCACGGCCGTCTTCTCGGCGTCGCTCGCGGCGAGGGCCGCGCGGGCGGGGTCGGCGTCGGGGGCGCTGTCGTCGAGCCAGCCCGCGCGCACTGCCTCGACGGTCTCCTGCTCGACCTCGCTCAGCCGCTGGCGCAGATGGCCGATCTCGCTGCGGGCGCGCTGCGCATCGGTGGCGGCCGAAGTGGCGTCCCGGTGGGCCGACTCGCTGACCTCCTGAAGAGCGGCGGACCGCTCCTCCTCCTCGTTGGCGAGCGTCTCGGCCCTCTCGGCGGCCGCGTGCAGGGCCCGTACGAGGTCGACGGCGGCCTTGGCACGGGCGGCGAGCGCCGGGGCCGCGTCCCGCTCGGCCTCCTGGATGGCGGCGGCCACGCGCGCGACCCGGTCGGCGGCGGCACGGTGGCGCAGGACGGCCTCGGCGGCCTGCCAGGCGGAGTGCAGGGTGCGCGCTTCGGCGAGCTCGCGCTTCTGGGCCGCGGCCGACTTCTCGGCGGCGGCGAGCGCCAGGGAGGCGTGCCGGTAGGCGAGTTCGGCGGCGATCAGCGCACTGCGTTCGCGGCCCGCCTCGGCGTGTGTGACAGCGTAGGCGGCCGCGGTGACCCGCTGGGCCAGGTCCGCTGCCCGTACCCGCTCCTGGACGCCCCGCGCGGACAGCCGTCGGGCGAGCGTCCGGGTACGGCGTTCGGCGCTCGTGTGGATGTCCCGCGCGCGTGAGCGCGCCTCGGTGGCCTCGACGATCCGGCCGAGCAGGTCCACGGAGCCCGCGGTGAAGTCCCGTTCGGCGATGAGTTCGGCGCGGCGCCCCAGTTTGTTGCCGAAGCCGCTGACCAGGTCGGCGAGCCCGTCGGTGTCGCGGGTGTCGGTCACCGCGCGCAGCAGCAGGTCGGTGAAGTCGGAGTCCTTCTTCACGGCGAAGAGGCCGGCGGCCTCGCCCTCGTCGGCGTTCATCTCCCGCTGGTAGCGGAAGAGTTCGGGGTCCAGGCCGAGGTCGCCGAGGTGCTCGATCCACCGGTCGTGGGTCTCCTCCCAGTGCACCTCCAGGTGCGGATACGCCTTGCCCGCCTCGGTGATGGCGTCCCGGAAGCCCTTCATGGTGCGGCGACGGCCCTGTGCGGCGGACTGGCCCTCGGCGGGCGGCCGTACGGCGGTGGACTCGGCGACGGGCAGGTTGTCGAGGCTGAGCCCCGGTCCCGGCCGGAACGAGTACCAGGCCTCGGCGAACTTCCGCGGGTCGTTGGAGACCTGGCGTCCCCGCCACTCGCTGACCTTGCCGACGACGACGCACTCGCCGGTCAGGGTGTGCTGCCACTCCAGGGCCACGTGCCCGCAGTCGTCCGCCAGCAGGAACTTGCGCAGCACACCGGAGCTGGCGCCGCCGAGCGTGTTCCGGTGGCCCGGCAGCATCACCGAGAAGATCAGCTTGAGCAGGACGGACTTGCCGCCGCCGTTCTCCAGGAAGAGCACTCCGGCGGGCGCGGGCCGACGCGGCGGGCCGACGGGCTCCTCCTCGAAGAACTCCGCCTGGGTGGGCGCGGGGTCGGGCACTTCCGCGCCCACGCCGCGCAGGTCAAGCACGGTGTCGGCGTAGCGCGCACCTGCGGGACCGATGGAGTAGAGGCGGACCCGGGACAGCTCGTACATGGCGGACTCTCGTAAGTCTTCGGCAGATCAGGGAAGTTCAGGAGTGGAACGGCAGCCCGGCATCGGCCGCCAGCTCCAGGTCGTCGCCGTCCTCGGGGGGCAGCAGTGTCGGCGTGCCGTCGGTGACCGGGACGACCCCCAGCTCCAGCAGCTCGGCCATGGCGGCGCTTCCGGCCATGTCCCGCACCTGGAGCTGGTAGCGAGCCGTGGTCCGGTAGGTACCGCCGTTGTCGTCCCCGGTGCGCTGGAGGAAGCCGGAGTCGGTGAGGAAGGCGGCGGCCTTGCCCACGATGCCGGTCGTGGACCCGGCGAGCCGGCGCGCGTCCTTGGTAGCACCGGCCGCGCTGCGTCTCGCCCAGATCCGCCAGGCCGCTTCGAGGCCCGGGGCGTCTGTGGCCGGGTCGGTGTTCTCGCCCACCTCCTCGGCCCGCTCCTCGAGACGCCGGCAGGCCTGTCGTACGAAGGCGTCGACGCCGTTGACCGAGACGCGCCCGATGTATCCGTCGTCGGCGAGGTCCTCGGGCCGCGGGAACGCCATGGCGGCCACGGCGAGATGGGCGAGGCCGTGCAGGAACCGGTCGCCGCCGTCGGCGGACGTACGACGCGCGTAGTCCCCCATCCGGACGGCGAACACGGAGTCCTCGGCGGCGGTCACGGCCATCCCCGCGCGCGGGGACACCTCCAGGACGACCAGTCCGAGTCCGGCGGCGACGGCGTCGGCGAGCCGCGCGAACGGCGGGTCCTCCCGGTAGCGCCGCAGCAGTTCGGCGTACTCTTGGTCCCGCGCGGGCTGCAGTTTGGGCTGCAGCCCGAAGGCGACGAGCCGCGCGGCGTCGGCGGCGTCGGCGGGGGTGACGGCGGCGGGCGCCGACGGGGTCGGGACCTCCGGGTCGCTCCACTCGGCATGCTCACTCACGGCTGGGGCTCCTTGTCACGCTCTTGCCGGCTCACACTGCTTCCGTCCGGCCTGACCTCGCCGATGCCCCCTTCACCCGGCCTGACCTCGCTCATGCCGCTTCCGTCCGGTCCGCCGCCATCCCCGCGGCGTCCAGCAGGGCTGTGCCGACGATGAGGTCGGCGCCACCGAAGTCCGGATCATCCAGTTCCGTCCCGTCGTCCACGGCGAAGAGGAGCTTCTCCTCGCCCTGCCGGTAGGCGGTGCCGACGGCGGGGCTGGCCGCGTGGATCGCCAACAGGGCGACGAGGTAGGCGAGATCGAACCCACCGGTCCGGCGGGCCTGCGCGAGCAGTCCCGACAGTCGTCGCGGAGCGTCCGCCGGCAGGTCCAGCAGCTCTTTCGCCGAGGCCAGTTGTTCCTCGCTGAACCTGCTGTCGTCGGGCGTGGCGATGAGGTCCGGCTCCGGCATCTCCGCGCCCAGGTGCTCCCGTTCCGCCGGGGGCGTCAGCAGTATGTCGACGAGGTCGCCCACCCGGACCGACACCGGCGTCCGCAGCCCGGTCCCGCGCGCGAAGAACGCGTCGGTGACCCGGGTGGCCTGCTCCAACGGCAGGGGCAGCACCGGCGCGAAGAGGTGGCCGTACAGGTCCGTCCCCGACGTTGTCATCGGTGTGGCGAAGGCCTGCCGGTCCTGTTCGGCGCGGAACAGGGGGCCCGCCTCCAGGAGCCTGGACTGGAGTTGGGTGTGGCGCCGGATGCAGTCCTTGACGATGTCCACGAGCTCGGCGGCCCGCCGCTTCTGCTCGGGGTCCTCGGACTCGTCGCGTGCCTTGCGGATGTTGGTCAGGATCGCGTTCTCGTGGCGGTACCGGTCGGCGACGTGGTCGAGTGCCTCGGCGATCATGTCGGGCACGGAGTTGAGCCAGTCGACGGCCCGGACATTGCGCCGGGTGGCGTCCAGCGCCCGGCGAAGGGTCTCCGAGTACTGCACGGTCCGGTACCGGGCCTGTTCCGCGGCGAGTTGTGCGTCGGCGAGGCGGCCGCGGCTGATCAGCACCTCCAGCTTGACCTCGGCGGCGATCTGGGCGCTGGTGACGTCGGTGTCGAGGGCGCCGACCAGGACGTTGACCGCCTCGTCGGTGGTCCGGAGGTACACCGAGCCGCCGGGCCCCGGCAGCTCTTCGATCAGCTTGAAGTCGTAGTCACGCCGGACATAGGTCCCGTCCGGTGCGAACGTGCCGTAGACCGCGCGGAAACCGCGGTCGACGCTGCCGACGTTGATCAGGTTCTCCAGGACCCAGCGGGCCACGCGCTCGTGCTCGGCGACGGGCCGCTGCGGGGCCTGGGCGGCGATGCGCGGGATGAGGCGGGCCACAACCTGGTCGTGGTCGGCGCCGGTGTCGAAGTCCATGTTCAGGGTGACCAGGTCGATGGCGGCGAGAGCCACCTCCGCCATGCCGTACACCGAGTACTCGCCCGCGAGATTGGCCTTGCGCGTGTCGAGGTCGTGCAGCGGCGCGGTGCAGGCGAGCGCACGCAGCCGACGCGCCAGTCCCTCGTCGGCGGCCGGGCCCTGGGCGGGGCGCGGCCCCGCGCTGAACTGGGGCGGAACGCTGTCCGTCGTCGCAGGCGAAGTCACGGTGCACAGACTAGGTCCTCGGTCTGACAACTCCCCAAACGGCGCGGATCGCCTCCGGCGGTCGGACGGGTGGCCACCGGTCGTTCGTCGTGTGCCGGCCGGTGGGGGCCGGCCGCGCCCACGCGGCGGAGCCGCGAACCGACACAGCCACGCGCCGCCGGCTAGGTGTCCTCACCCACCCTTCGCCTGTACACCTCGACCACGCGCTGCAGTGAGTCGGTGAGGTACACGGTGAGCAGTCGCTCCGCCGCCTGCCTGTCGCCCGCCTGAAGCGCCCCGAGGATCTGCTGGTTCCGGGCCAGGTACGGCTCGTGCAGGGCCTTGGGGTCGTCCACCACGTGGAAGGCGAGGCGGAGTTCGGCGAAGACGCTGCGCATCAGTTCGTCGGTGCGTTCGCTGCCGGCGAGGGCGACGAGTTCGCGGTGGAAGTGGATGTTGGCGGTGCCCAGCGTTTTCCAGTCACCTTCGCGGACCGCCCGCTGCCCCTCCACGACCGCCTCGGCGAGCGCGTCCAAGGCGTACGGCGGTTCGCCGAGCCCGCGGACGACGGCGCACTCCACGAGCGCGCGGGTGCGGTAGATGTCCTCGACGTCCTCGACCGCCAGGACCCGGACGAACACCCCGCGGTTCAGTTCGTGGACGAGCAGACGCTCGTGCGTGAGCAGCCGGAATGCCTCGCGCAGTGTGTTGCGGGACACACCCAGCGCTCCTCCGATGCTGTCCTCCGACAGCCGGGTCCCGGGTGGGAAGTAGCCCTCGGCGATGCGGCTCCTGAGGATGTCCGAGACCCGCTCGGCCGTGCTGGTGCGGCCCAGGAGGGCGCGGTCGTCGGCCAGTCCGCTCAGCTGCTCTGCCATGCCCGGAATTCAACCGCAGACACGAGAACGAAACAACAGGGGTATTGAAGGATCGTTGAACGATCCTCTACGTTGCTCTACACCGCACGGTTCAGCTCCGCATCCTCCGTCCTCCTACTGCGAGGTGCTCATGAGCACGACCCCGCCCCCACAGACCCTGCCCGATCACCCCTCAGCGGCCGAACGCCCCACCGAAGACGGGGCCTTGGGCTGGTTCCGCGCCCTCGGTCCGCGCGGCCGGCGTGCCTTCGCCGGTGCGTTCGGCGGCTACGCCCTCGACTCCTACGACTACTTCACGCTCCCGCTGAGCATGGTCGCGCTGGCCGCCTACTTCGGCCTGGACAGCGGCCAGACCGGTCTCTTCACCACCGTCACCCTGCTGGCCTCCGGCATCGGCGGGGCACTGGCTGGGGTGCTGGCCGACCGGGCCGGCCGGGTCAGGGCGCTGATGATCACGGTGGTCACCTACGCGATCTTCACCGTGGCCTGCGGCTTCGCGCCGAACTTCGAGTCGCTGCTGGTCTTCCGCGCCCTGCAGGGCTTCGGATTCGGCGGCGAGTGGGCGGTCGGCGCGATCCTGGTCGCCGAGTACGCGAGCGCCAAGCACCGTGGCCGCACCCTGGGCGCGATCCAGAGCTCCTGGGCCGTGGGCTGGGCACTGGCCGCGATCGTGTACACGCTGGTCTTCTCGGTCTTCGACGCCGACACGGCCTGGCGCGTGATGTTCTGGACCGGCGCGCTGCCCGCGCTGCTGGTCGTCTGGATGCGGCGCCAGGTCCGGGACGCCCCCGAGGCGATCGCGGTACGCGAGAAGAGCGCCGGGAAGGGGTCGTTCACCGCGATCTTCAAGCCGGACCTGCTGCGCACGACGATCTTCGCGGGGCTGCTGTCCACCGGAGTCCAGGGCGGTTACTACACGCTCGCCACCTGGGTGCCGACGTACCTCAAGAGCGACCGAGGGCTGTCGGTCGTCGGCACCGGGGGCTACCTGACGTTCCTGATCTCCGGCGCGTTCCTCGGCTATCTGACCGGGGGCTACCTCACCGACCGGCTGGGCAGGCGGCGCAACATCTGGCTCTTCGCGCTGCTGTCGGCCGTCTGCATCGTGGCCTACGGCAACATCCCGAGCGGAGCCGACACCTGGCTCCTGGTGCTCGGGTTCCCCCTCGGGTTCTGCATGTCGGCGATCTTCAGCGGCTTCGGGTCCTATCTGAGCGAGCTGTATCCGACGGCGGTGCGCGGCTCGGGGCAGGGCTTCACCTACAACGCGGGCCGGGCGGTCGGCGCGGTCTTCCCGACCACCGTCGGCTTCCTCGCCGACAGCTGGGGCGTGGGCGGGGCGCTGGTCTTCGGCGCCATCGGCTACGGCATCGCCGCACTGGCCCTGCTCGGGCTGCCGGAGACCCGTGGGAAGGAACTCGCGTGAACCGCACGGAAGACCGTCCCGCGACCCTCGTCGACGAGCACGCGCACGCGTGGAGCCCGGCCCAGGCACGCGCCCGCTTCCGCGCGGGCCTGACCGGCCCCACCGCCGGGGTCGCGGCCGGCCACACCCAGGTCAACCTGATCTCGGTGCCCGCCGACTGGGCGTACGACATGCTGCTGTTCTGCCAGCGCAACCCCAAGCCGTGCCCGGTCCTCGACGTCACGGACGCCGGGGACTGGACCACCGTCCTCGCGGAGGGCGCCGATCTGCGCACCGATCTTCCGCGCTACCGGGTGTGGGAGGACGGCGTGCTGGTGGACGAGCCGACGGACGTGCGCGCACACTGGCGTGACGACCTCGTTTCGTTCCTGATCGGGTGCAGTTTCACCTTCGAGTGGGCACTTTCGGAGGCGGGCGTCCCGATCCGGCACATCGAGCAGGGCCGGAACGTTCCCATGTACGTGACCAGTCGACAGTGCCGTCCCGCGGGGCGGCTGCACGGACCCATGGTGGTCTCCATGCGCCCGGTGCCGCCGCAGCACCTGGCGGCAGCGCTGAGGGAGAGCAGTCTGCTCCCGGCCGTGCACGGCAGCCCCGTGCACTGCGGCGATCCCTCAGGGCTCGGCATCGACGACCTCGGCCGCCCCGACTTCGGCGATCCGGTGGAGGCCGAGCCGGACGACATCCCGGTGTTCTGGGCCTGCGGAGTGACCCCGCAGGCCGCGGTGATGGCCTCGCGCCCGCCGTTCGCCCTCACCCACGCGCCGGGGCAGATGTTCCTGACGGACGCCCGCGACGAGCAGTATCGAGTGGCCTGAGAACCGCTCGGCCCTCTTGACGATCTGAAAGGAGCCACGAGACCGACATGACCTCGATCGATCTGAACGCCGACCTCGGCGAGGGCTTCGGCCGCTGGCAGCTGACCGACGACGAGCGACTGCTGTCCGTCGTCACCAGCGCCAACGTGGCCTGCGGGTTCCACGCCGGGGACCCGGTCACCATGCGGCGGGTGTGCGAGCTCGCGGCCGCGCGCGGGGTCCGGATCGGCGCCCAGGTCTCCTACCGGGACCTCGCGGGGTTCGGGCGGCGCGCGATGGACGTGCCGTCCGCCGAGCTGACGGCCGAGGTGGCCTACCAGATCGGCGCCCTGGAGGTCTTCGCTCGGGCGGCGGGCACGCGCGTGTCGTACGTCAAGCCGCACGGCGCGCTCTACAACCGGGTCGTCCACGACGAGGAGCAGGCCGCCGCGGTCGTCGCCGGCGTGCTGCTCGCCGATGCCACGCTGCCGGTGCTCGGCCTGCCCGGCTCGCGTCTGCTGGAGGCCGCCGGCAAGGCGGGCCTGGAGGCGGTCACGGAGGCCTTCGCCGACCGTGCCTACACCGAGGAGGGCACGCTGGTGCCACGCGGTCAGGAGGGCGCGGTGGTCACCGACCCCGAGGCGGTCGTGGAGCGCTCGCTGGGCCTTGCCCGGGACCGCGTGGTCACCGCCCGCTCCGGTGCCCGCATCGAGGTCGGGGCCCGCTCCCTGTGCCTGCACGGGGACACACCGGGCGCGGTGGAGCTGGCCCGACGGGTCCGGGAGCGGCTGGAGTCCTCGGGCATCCGGGTGGAGGCCTTCGTATGAGGACGCTGCCGGTCGGGGACGGCGCCCTGCTCGTCGAGATGTCCTCGGGCGAGGAGGCCCAGGCGCTGCACGCCGAGCTGGTGCGGCGCCGCGCGGAGGGCTTGCTGTCGGTCCGCGAGATCGTCCCCGCGGCCCGCACGGTCCTCCTGGACGGCCTCGCCGACCCGGCCGGTCTGGCCGCCGAACTCACCTCCTCGGAGGTACCGCCGGCTCCCTCACGCGCGCGTGAGGTGATCGAACTCCGGGTCCGTTACGACGGCCCGGACCTGGCCGACGTGGCCGCGCACTGGGGCGTGTCCCCCGAGGAGGTGGCCCGCATCCACTCCGGGACCGAGTTCACGGTCGCCTTCTGCGGATTCGCTCCGGGTTTCGGCTATCTCACCGGCCTGCCCGCCCGCTACGACGTCCCGCGCCGCGCCACTCCACGCACGGCCGTCCCGGCGGGCTCGGTGGCGCTGGCGGGCCCGTACACCGGCGTCTACCCGCGCTCCTCGCCGGGCGGCTGGCAGCTCATCGGGACCACGGACGCCGTTCTGTGGGACCACGCGCGCGTGCCGGCCGCACTGCTGTCGCCGGGGACACGGGTGCGCTTCGTGGAGGCGCCATGACGGACCGCGCCCTCTCCGTCGTCCGGGCCGGAGCACTCACCACCGTCCAGGACCGGGGCCGCCCTGGCCACGCCCACCTCGGCGTCCCCCGCTCGGGCGCCCTGGACGGCCCGGCGGCCGACCTCGCCAACCGCCTGGTCGGCAACCGCCCCGGGGCAGCCGTCCTGGAGACCACGCTCAACGGCTGCGCGCTGCGCCCCCGTTCGACGGTCACCGTCGCCGTGACAGGGGCCCCCTGCCCCGTGACGGTCGACGGGCGTCCGGCGGCCTGGAGCGCACCGGTACATGTCCCGGCAGGGGCGCTCCTGGACATCGGGAGCGCCCTGAAGGGCGTACGCAGCTATGTCGCCGTCTCCGGCGGAATCGCCGTGGAGCCGGTCCTGGGCAGCCGCTCCACGGACCTCCTGTCGGGCCTGGGCCCGGTCCCCCTCACGGACGGCGCGGTACTCCCCCTGGGCACACCGACGCCGCTCCGCACGCGCGTGGACACCGCGCCGCAGCCTGCGCCCCCCGCGGAACTCGTCCTACGCGTCACGCTGGGCCCACGAGCCGACTGGTTCACCCCGGAAGCGGTACGGGCTTTCACCTCCCGCACCTTCCAGGTGTCCTCGGCGAGCAACCGCATCGGCCTGCGCACGGAGGGCCCGGCCCTGGAGCGAGCCCGACCGGGCGAACTCCCCAGCGAGGGCATGGTCCTGGGCGCGGTCCAGGTCCCGCCGAACGGCAGGCCGGTGGTCTTCCTCGCCGACCACCCGACCACGGGCGGCTACCCGGTGATCGGAGTGGTCCGCGCGACCGACCTCTCAGCAGCGGCCCAGGCGGTGCCGGGAATCCCGGTGCGCTTTGTGGAGGTAGGACGCCGGCAGCCCACGTAGGGGCGCCGGAACCGCGCGACCAGCCACCACGCATCAGCAGAGCGCACCCGCCCCCGCCCTCGGCAACGCGCTCAAGCCGCCTCGGCCCGCTGCTCCCGCACGGACAACGCCGCCAGTGCTGCGGACACCGCATGAGCCGTCCGCAGATCAAGCCGCGCGCTCGTCCCACGCGCGCGATGCCGCATCTCGTCCACCGCGAGCGTCGCAAGCTGAGGCAGCAGATCGGTGCACCGCCGCATCACCCACCCCGTGCCCGCCGTGGCCAGCCACCACAGACTGGCCGACCTCGTGGGCGCCGGAAACTCGGGCTCGGCCGAGGGCGCGACCCCGGTCGCCACCCCCCGCTCGGCCAGCACCGCATGGAACCGCAGGGCCAGTTGCCGGTGCCCCCGTTCGCTGGGATGCAACCGGTCCGCGCTCCACATCGCGGGCTCGGTGGTCCAAGCCCCCTCGGCCGCATGCAGATGCACCGCCCCGTACCGCTCGGACAGTGCGTGGACCACCGCGTTCACCGCCCGCTGCCGCCGAGCCAGCGGACGCGCCAGGGCGCCGGGCAGCCCGAGCATCGTGCCCGGGTCGGGCAGGCACGCCGTGAGCAGGACGGCGCCCTGCTCGGTGAACGCCGCGTACACCTCGTCGAGTCGCGCGGCCACGGCATGGATGTCGAACGTGCAGCGCAGGGTGTCGTTGACGCCGACGACGACCGAGACGACATCCGGCCTCGACCCCAACCCCACCGGCAGCTGCCGCTCCAGCACATCCCGCGTCTGTGCCCCGCTCACCGCGAGCTTGGTGAACTCCACGGACTCCGCGAGCCCGTCGGCGAGCAGCGCGGCCCAACCGCGCCACCCCCCGCCGACGGGATCGCCGACGCCCTCGGACAGGGAGTCACCGAGGGCGACGAAGCGCACGGTTCTCATGACGCACCCCTGCTCATGCCACGACTCCCGGCACGGAGCCCGGTACGAAGACCTCGGCGTCGTGCGCGGCGAGGAACGCCCGGACTGCCGTGTCCCACCCGAAGCACTCCGCACGCGCGCGTGCGATCTCGCGCCGCTCGGCCTCGGAGACTTCCAACAGCATGTCCACGGCGTCCGCGAAGGCCTCCCCGCGATCGGCGGCGACGGCCCCCGCGGGTCCGATGACCTCCGGCAGCGCGGAGGAGGCGCTCACCACCACCGGCGTGCCGCACGCCATGGCCTCCAGCGCGGCCAGTCCGAAGGTCTCGGCCGGCCCAGGGGCCAGGCACACGTCGGCGGACGCCTGGAGGGCCCCGAGGAGTCCGCGGTCGGAGACGTGCCCGAGGAAGGTCACCGGCAGCCCGCGCTCCCGCGCCCGCTGTTCGAGGCGAGGCCGCAGCGGCCCGTCTCCGGCCACCACGAGCACCGCCCGCCGACCCCGGCGTACCAGGGACTCCAGAGCGTCCAGCGCCGTGCTGGGCCGCTTCTCGACGGACAGCCGGGTGCACGTCACGAGGAGTGTCTCGTCCTCGCGCGCATACCGGGCCCGCAGTCCCGCGTCGCGCAGTGCCGGGCGCCGCTCGACCAGATCGACGCCCAGCGGGGCCCGTACGACATTGCGGGCGCCGATCCGCACGAACTCCCGCTCGGCGAACTCGGTGGTGCACACCACGCGCGCGTACGTGTGCGCCGTACGGACGTTGAGGGCGTCGGCGGCACGCCGGGCCGCGCCCTCCGGCAGGCCCCAGGTGCGCAGGACGCCGTCGGCGGTCTCGTGGGAGACCATCACGGCGGGGACGCGGGCACGCCGGGCCCACTTGCCGGTCCACCTGAGGGTCGTACGGTCGGAGACCTCCAGGCGGTCGGGAGCGAGCTCCTCCAGGAGCCGGGACACGCGCTGCTTGTCGGCGAGGACGCGGTAGCCGCCGGTGCCGGGCAGCAGCGGGCCGGGCAGGGTGATGATCCGTCCCTGCTCGGTACGGCGGTCGCTCGCGCGGCCGCCGGGCACGATGAGCACCGACTCGTGCCCGGCCCTCTGATAGCCCTTGCCGAGCTCGCGCAGGGCGGTGCGCAGGCCGCCCGAGGCGGGAGCGACGAAGTTGGCGAGACGGACGATCCGCAGCGACTGCCCGCTCATGCCGCCACCGCCGTCTTGCGACCGGTCAGCACGGCGGCGTAGTGCCCGATCAGCTGGTCGCCGACGGCCGCCCAGGTGCGGCCCTCGACCATGGCCCGGGCGGCGACCCCGAACGAGGCACGCATCTCGGGGTCGGCGGCCAGGGACCGCACCGCGTCCCGTACGGCGGCCGGGTCGCGCGGTGGGACGAGGAAACCGGTGCGCCCGTGGGCGACCAGGTCCAGTGGACCTCCGGCGGCGGGCGCGACGACCGGCACACCGCTCGCCATGGCCTCCTGCACGGTCTGGCAGAAGGTCTCGAAGGGACCGGTGTGCGCGAAGACGTCGAAGGAGGCGAAGATCCGCGCCAGTTCGTCGCCCGTGCGGCGGCCGAGGAAGACCGCTCCGGGCAGGGCTTCCTCCAGCGAGGGCCGGCTCGGCCCGTCGCCGACCACGACGACCTTGACGTCCTGCAGGTGGCAGGCGTCGGCCAGCAGTTCGATGTGCTTCTCGGGTGCGAGGCGTCCGACGTAGCCGACGATCGTCTCGCCGTTCGGGGCGAGCCGGCGGCGCAGTGCCTCGTCGCGCAGGTCGGGGCTGAATCGGACGGTGTCCACGCCGCGCGGCCACAGCTTGACCCGGGGCACGCCGTGCGCCGCCAGGTCGTGCAGGGAGGCGCTGGAGGGGGCGAGGGTGAGGTCGGCGGCGGCGTGGACGGAGCGGATACGGCGCCAGGCGGCGGCTTCTCCCGCGTGCACGTAGGTGCGGGCGTATCCGGCGAGGTCGGTCTGGTAGACGGCCACGGCGGGGACGCCGAGCCGGGCGGCGGCGGCCATGCCGCGGACGCCGAGGACGAAGGGGCTGGCCAGGTGGACGACGTCGGCGCGGTGCTCGGCGATCGCCGCGGCCACCCGCCTGCTGGGGAGGGCGACGCGGACCTGGGGGTAGCCCGGGAGCGGGAGGGAGGGGACACGGACGACGGGGCACGGCGCGAGGGCGTCCACGCCGGGCCCGGGGCCGGACGCGGTGGCCGGCGCGACGACGAGCGGGAGGTGACCGCGATCTACGAGGTGCCGGGCGGTCTGGAGCGCGCAGTGGGCCACGCCGTTCACATCGGGGGGAAAGGATTCGGTCACTATGACGACACGCATAGGGGTGTTCTCGCCGCGCCGGACGTGGCCACGTCAACGTGGATCTTTGCGAACGATGAACGTCCCGTGAGCGTTGCGCTGCACACCCGAGCAGGTCAGGCCGTGTCCATGCCGACCTGACCCGCGGGTCATCCCGAGTTCACCGGGCGGGTGTGACAGGGCCCGAAGGTTCACACCCGAGGGTGGTTTCACATGGCTGCGGTGTCCGGTCCGATACGGCTGCGGACGGCCGTCTGGACCTCGGCCTCCTCGGCCGGGTCGGCGGCCAGTCGGCGCAGTCGCTCGACGACCCGGGCGTCGCCGGTCTCGGCGTGCCGGGCGGCGATCTCGCGGGTGGTCTCCTCGCAGTCCCAGAGGCACTCGACGGCGAATCCGGTGGCGAAGGAGGGGTCGGTGGCGGCGAGCGCGCGGGCGGCGCGGCCGCGGAGGTGGGAGGAGGCGGTCTCCCGGTAGATGTGGCGCAGCACGGGCGCGGCGCAGGCGATGCCGAGGCGTCCGGTGCCGTCGACGAGGGTCCACAGGGTCGGCGCGTCGGGGCCTTCGCCCCGTACGGCCTCCCGGAGGGCCGCGAGCACGAGGTCCCGGTCCTGGGCTCCGCCCAGGCAGGCGAGCATGCGTCCGGCGGCGGCGCCCAGCTGATCGGGGCGGCGGGCCCAGCCACGCGCGCGGTCCACGGCGCCGATACTGCGCATCCGTTCGAACGAGTCGAGGGCGGCCTCCACCACGGTCGGTGAGCCGGTGGCCACGGCCAACTCGATCAGATCGAAGGCGTCCGGATCATTGCTGTCGGCGAGATAACGCAGCGCGGCTGACCGCGCCCCGTCGGTGCCGTCCTTGGCGGCCACCAGGATCTCCGGCCGGTCCTCGGGCCCGGCGACGGCGGCCAGACAGCGGGCGGCCGGCACATGGAGCGCGGCGCCGCGCTCGATGCCCTGCTGGGCCCATTCGAAGACGGCCTGCACGCTCCAGCCCGGGCGGGGTCCGGCGGGTCGCATCTGGCGTTGCCAGCGGTCGAAACAGCCGGCCTCCTGAGCGGCACGCACGCGTGTGGAGACGGATTCACGAGGATCGTCGGCCCACAGCCGCCATGGCCTCGGCTCGAAGGCGTCGCGGACCGCGGCGGCGAGCTCGGCCTCGCCCTCGGGATCGGTCCCGAAGCGTGCGAGCACGGGCGCGGCCAGGGCGCGCAGACCGGCGTCGTCGTCCCGCAGCGCCAGTTCGTCCAGCGCCCAGGCCCAGTTGGAGCCGGAGGCGGCGTACCTGCGCAGCAGTTCGAGCGCGTCGCGCCTGCCGTAGGAGGCGAGGTGGCCGAGGACGGCGAGGGCGAGGCCCGTGCGTGACTCCTCGGTGTCGAAGACGTCGTCCACCTCGAAGAGGTGTGCCTCGATCTCGTCCAGTTCGCCGTTGAGGTCGAGGAAGAGACGGGCGTAGTACAGCGAGCGGTTCTCCACCTGCCAGTCGTGGCGGGGATCGCGCAGCACGCAGTGGTTGAGGGCCGCGAGCGCCTCGGCGCGCGGGGCGGTGAGCGCGTGCAGTGTGCCGTCGCCGCGGCCCCGCTGGAGCAGGCCGAGCAGCGTACCGCTGGGCGCTATGACCGGATCGAACATGGGAAACAGCCTCACATCAAGCGTCGACGCAACCGGGGACCTGCATTACCTGGCCGCGTGACAACACGTCGGGGCGCCCGCCGTTTCCTGCTTGCTGTAAGCCATCTTCCTCTGCCTCTCGTCGGTGGCCCATGCGGACCGTGTCACGGTCCGCGCGGTGCGGCATCACCTGCCCTGCCATCACGTCCGTGAACCACGACGTCATGATGACTCGGCACTTCCATCTACCGCGACCGAAATTTCGGCGGCCTTGTACCGCCTCCCCCGTTGTCTGTGTCTTCGCTGGTCAGAACATGCGGATCAGTGTGCGGCGAACAACTCGAGCAGTTCCGTCCTGCCGAACATCCGGGCCGTGTCGAGCGCCGAGGGAGTGCCCTCGGCCGGATCGGCGCCGCATGCCAGCAGTGCCTCGATGACGTCCGCGGAGCCCTTGAAGACAGCTCCGGCGAGGGGCGTCTGCCCCCGGTCGTTGACCCCGCCGGCCGCCGCCCCGCGGGCGACGAGCGCGCGCACCGCGTCCGCGTGACCGTGGTAGGCGGCGAGCATCACGAGTGAGTCCCCGCGGTCGTTGGTGAGGCCTGCCGGAACACCCGCGTCGACGTACGCCACGAGCGCCTCGGTCTGCCCCTGCCGGGCCAGATCGAAGATCTTGGTCGCCAGCTCCACGACCTCGGGGTCGGGGGCTTCAGTCATCGGCCGGACCGCCTCTCATACAACCGTTCAGGTGAATCGCAAGGGTACTGGCTCGGGCGGCGGATGACCCGAAGTGCCGAGGCGCAGATCACCACGGCTCCACCAACCAAGTGAAATCGCGAGAAATTCATTCATTTGCACCTTTTGTCGTATGGATACATGCTGTGATGCTGGAAGTACTCATGGTGACTGTCCCCACGAACCAGGAGCACCACAATGATCCTCTCCATCTCGGGTGTCGTACTGCTCGGCATCGTCGTCTTCATCTTCTTCCGCAAGGACGGGCTCAAGGCCTCACACGCCCTGATCTCGGCGTTGTTCGGCTTCTACCTGGCCAGCACGGCCATCGCACCGAGCATCAAGGCCGGCGGCGAGAGCCTGGCGAGCCTCCTCGGCGGCATCAAGTTCTGACGCCGCCCCTCCCGTCCGTACGCACCTCCAGGAGACAGCAGTGGCCCGCCGCCCCCTCCCCCGCATCCTGAGCACTGGCAGCGCGCAGATCGCCCGGAGCCGGGAGCTGGCCCGGACGGCGGCAGACAGCGCCACCGACGTCCTCCACCCGCTGATCACGATCACCCGCGGGATGCGCCGACTGGCCTCGGCCGGGCGGCGCAGGTGGGCGGAGGCCCCCAAGGACAGGCGCGGACCGCTGCTGTTCCTGGTGGCCTCGGTGGTCCTGGTCGTGGCACTCGTTCCGTACGGCCCGCTGCTCGCCGTCATCAGCCTGATGGCGGCGGCAGCCTGGCATGGCCGGGACCGCAAGCCGTCGGAGCCCGACGGACCCGACGAGTCGCAGACCCAGCGCCTCCAGTCGCTGTACGAAGCACTCGTCCCGTACTTCTCCGCGGCCGAGGACCCGGCCCCGCTGTACACGCACGGCGGCGAGTGGGAGAAGGCCTTCCCCGCGTACGACTTCGACAGCACCGGCCGCATCACCCACCTGCTGATCCACTACCCGGCGTACTTCACCGACGGCGAGGCCGAGTCCCGGGCCCGCATCGAGCAGCTGCTGCACGCCAAGTCGGGCCGCGGCCGCGAGTACCACTTCACCTGGGACGAGGAGGGCAACGAACTCACGGTCACCGTCCTCGCCCCACTGCCCACCGACATCGCCGCCCAGCGTTTCGTCACGGCCCCGGGCGAGACGGTCCTCGGCTTCACCGACCCCACCCAGGTCCAGCGCACCCTCCCGCTCGGCTACGGCGACGGGCAGCGCGACGTCCCGCCGGTCGTCTGGCGCACCGGCATCCGCTCCACCGAGCCGCACCTGCTGGTCATGGGCCAGCCGGGCAGCGGCACCTCCACCCTGCTGCGTTCGATCGCGCTCCAGGCCCTTCAGTACGGCGACGTCGTCATCGTCGACGGCGGCGCCACCGGCGAGTACGCGTGCCTGACCGGGCGGGACGGGGTCCTCGCGGTCGAGTGCGGGCTGGCCGGAGCGACGGCGAGCCTGGAGTGGGCGGCGACCGAGACGGAGCGCCGCCTGATCGCGACCAACCGTGCCCGGCAGGCCGGCCATCCGCCGCCCGAGGACACCAAGCGTCCGCTGTGGATCCTCCTGGACCGTCCCAGCGCCTTCACCCACCTGGCCGCCGCGGACGGCCGCAAGGATCCGCAGTCCCTGCTCCAGGTCCCCCTGCGGCACGGGCGTGCGGCGAATGTCACGGTGGTGGTGGCCGACCAGTTCGACAGCTCGGAGGCGCTGAGCGATCCGGTACGACAGCACACGCGCGCGCGTGTCGTGCTCGGGTCCGCGACCCCGGACCAGTTGGAGGCCGTCCTGGGGGCGCCTCCGCACACCACCCCGGTGGCCCAGGTTCCGCCGGGCCGCGGCTACGCCCGCCTCGGGACGGGGCCCGTACATCGCCTCCAGGTGCCCGCGACTCCGGACCCGTACGACGACGCGACCAGCGAGACGGACCGGCAGGCGGTGCTGGCGTTGCTGCCGGAGCGGACGACTCCGGCCGATGCGGAGTCGGTCCCCTCGGAAGCGGTGGTCGCGGAGGCGCCGTAGGGATGCCGCCGGTGGGGCGGCTGCGGGCCGGTGGGGGCTGCTCGCGCGGTTCCCCGACCCCCTGACCAGGCCCGATGCCGAGTCAGGCCACGAACGTACGAGGCGACTCCCCCGCCCCGGACCCCCCGCTCTCCACGACCCGCGCCGCAGCGGCCAGGCGTGCCGCAGCCTCGTCTGCCACCGCGCCCCCAACCGTGAACGGCAGCCGCACATACCCCTCGAAGGCCCCGTCGACCCCGAACCGCGGCCCGGACGGCACCCGTACGCCCACGCGCTCGCCGACCTCCGCCAACCGCGACCCGGACAGGCCCCCGGCCCGCACCCACAAGGTCAGGCCGCCCTGCGGTACCTCGAATTCCCAGGAAGGCAGTTCCTTGCGCAGTGCCGCCACCAGCGCGTCCCGGTTCTCCCGGGCCTGCCCGCGCCGGAGCTCGACCGCCTGCTCCCACCCCCCGGTGCTGAACAGCCAGTTCACGGCGAGCTGCTCAAGGACCGGCGTCCCGAGGTCGGCGTAGGCCCGCGCGGCGACCAGACTGCGGATCACGTCCGGTGCCCCCCGGACCCACCCGATCCGCATCCCCGCCCAGAACGCCTTGCTGGCGGAGCCGACGGTGACCACGGTGGACCCGGCCGGGTCGAAGGCGCACACCGGCCGCGGCATCGAGACGTCCTCGTCCAGCCACAGCTCGGTCATCGTCTCGTCCGCCACCAGCACGGTCCCCGCGGACCGCGCCGCCTCCACCAGCTGCCGCCGCTGGTCCTCGCCGGCCAGCGCACCGGTCGGGTTGTGGAAATCGGCGACGACATAGGCGATCCGCGGCGCCGCGTCCCGCAGCACCTGACGCCAGCGGTCGATGTCCCAGCCGGTCAGCCCCTCCGCCATCGCGACGGGCACGAGCCGGGCGCCCGCCTCCCGCATCAACTGCAGGATGTTCGCGTAGGACGGGGACTCCACCGCGATGCGCTCGCCCCGGCCCCCGAAGAGGTGACAGATCGCGTCGATCGCGCCCATCGCCCCGGTCGTGACCATGATCTGCTCGGGCATCGTCGGGATCCCGCGCGCGGTGTACCGCTCGGCGATCATCGCGCGCAGAGCCGGAAGTCCGGCCGGGTAGTCCCCGTGCGTGTGGGCGTACGGCGGCAGCTCCTCCAGGGCGCCCTGCACCGCACGGGTCAGCCATGGCTCGGGGGCGGGCAGTGCCGCGCAGCCCAGGTCGATCATCGAACCGAGGGCCTCGGGCGGGAGCGGTTCGAGACCGCGCGCGGGGAGCGGGTTCCCGGCGGGTACGGCCGTCCAGCTGCCCGCGCCGCGCCGGGACTCCAGGAATCCCTCGGCCCGCAGTGCCTCGTAGGCCGCCGCCACCGTCGTACGACTGACGGACAGGGAAAGGGCCAGCTCCCGTTCCGCGGGCAGCCGGGCTGCGACCGGAACGCGGCCCTCCAGGACCAGCAGGCGAATGCCGTCGGCGAGCGCCCGGTAGGCCGGCGGGCGGCGCGTGCCGGGACCGGCCGGCCGGTCCTGCTGCGAGTTGAGCAGCCGGGCGAGCTGCGCCGCACCCACCGCCGAGGTCCACTGCGCCACTGAAATCAGTCCACCTTCCCCGAATTGGCCATGGATGGCGTGTCATCCCAAGCCACAGGGTGTCATGCGTCAGGCCACTACCACCACAGGGGATCCCACTTTGTCCACGCAGAGCCGTCTCGGACGACGGTTGATCCAGTTGTACGTCGGACTCGCGCTGTACGGGGCCAGCTCCGCGCTGCTCGTCGAGGCGGGCCTCGGCCTGGAGCCCTGGGGCGTGCTGCACCAGGGCCTCGCCGAGCTGACGGGTCTGTCGATCGGTGTCGTGTCGATCATCGTGGGCGCGGCGGTGCTGCTCCTGTGGATCCCGCTGCGCCAGCGGCCGGGCCTCGGCACGGTCTCCAACGTCTTCGTGGTCGGCATCGCCATGGACGTCACCCTCGCCGCGATCCCCGACATGCACGGTCTCGCCGTACGGATCCCGCTCGTGGTGACCGGGATCGTGCTCAACGGCGCGGCCACCGGTCTCTACATCGCGGCCAGCTTCGGCCCGGGCCCCAGGGACGGCCTGATGACCGGGCTGCACCGGCGCACGGGACACTCGATCCGGCTCATGCGGACCGCGGTCGAGGTGGCCGTCGTGGTCACGGGGTTCGTGCTCGGCGGCACCATCGGCGCCGGAACCGTCCTCTACGCGGTGTCCATCGGCCCGCTCGCCCAGGTCTTCCTGCGCGTGTTCGCCGTTCCCCGGGCATCCGACGGCAGCACGGTCGTTGCCGGCGGGCAACCGCGGGGAGCGATACTGCGTCCGTGACCTCGCGGATACGCCACCCCTACCTCGACCATCCCGGTCCCATCCCCTTCGCCCACCGGGGCGGGGCGGCGGACGGCCTGGAGAACACCGCGTTCCAGTTCGGGCGGGCGGTCGAGGCGGGCTACCGGTACCTGGAGACCGACGTCCACGCCACGACGGACGGCAGGCTCGTCGCCTTCCACGACGAGACCCTGGACCGGGTGACCGACGGGGCGGGCCGGATAGCGGAGTTGCCCTGGGCGGAGGTACGGCACGCGCGTGTGGCGGGCAAGGAGCCGGTGCCGCTGTTCGAGGAGCTCCTGGAGACCTTCCCCGACGCCCGCTGGAACGTCGACCTCAAGGCGGAATCGGCCCTTCAGCCGCTTCTGGACCTCGTCGAGCGCACCGACACCTGGGACCGCATCTGCGTCGGTTCTTTCTCCGAGGCGCGGGTGATGCGTGCCCAGCGGCTTGCCGGACCGCGTCTGGCGACGTCGTACGGCACCCGGGGCGTGCTCAACCTCCGGCTGCGCTCATGGGGAGTCCCGGCGGCGCTGCGCCGCTCGGCGGTCGCCGCCCAGGTGCCGGAAGCCCAGTCCGGCATCCAGGTGGTCGACCACCGCTTCGTGCGCGCCGCCCACGCGCGCGGGCTGCAGGTGCACGTGTGGACCATCAACGAGCCCGATCGCATGCACCGGCTTCTGGACCTGGGAGTCGATGGCATCATGACCGATCACATCGACACACTGCGCAAGGTCATGGAGGACCGGGGCGTCTGGGTCTGACCCACGTCCGACCCGCCCGTTCCCCGGTCCGCGCACGGCACTTCACGGGGAAGCGAGGGCACGGGTGGGCACCGACACCGTGCGGGCGGGCGTGGCCGACGAGACCGCCGGCCGGCGGCGTGAACAACGCGGCTGGTACTTCTACGACTGGGCGTGCTCCGTCTACTCGACGAGCGTGCTCACCGTGTTCCTGGGCCCCTATCTGACGTCGGTCGCCAAGAACGCGGCGGACGCCGACGGTTATGTCCATCCGCTGGGCATCCCGGTGCGCGCGGGTTCCTTCTTCGCCTACTCGGTGTCCCTGTCGGTGATCGTGGCCGTGCTGGTGATGCCCCTCCTGGCCGCCGCCGACCGCAGCGGCCGGAAGAAACCCCTCCTGGCCGCCGCCGCGTACACCGGGGCCGCAGCGACGACCGGCATGTTCTTCCTCGGCGGCGACCGCTATCTCCTCGGCGGCGTCCTCCTGATCGTCGCGAACGCGGCGCAGTCCGTCGGGACGATGCTCTACAACTCCTACCTCCCGCAGATCGCTCTGCCCGAGGAGCGGGACGCCGTCTCCTCCAAGGGCTGGGCCTTCGGCTACGCGGCGGGCGCCCTGGTGCTGGTCGCGAACCTCGTTCTCTACATGGGCCACGCCTCCTTCGGCCTCTCCGAGAGCGCGGCGGTCCGCATCTGCCTGGCCTCGGCCGGGCTGTGGTGGGGCGCCTTCACACTGATTCCGCTACGCCGGCTGCGCGACCGGCGCTCTGCCACCAGGCAGTCCACGGCCCCCGGCTTCCGGCAGCTCGCCGCCACCGTCCGCGACATGCGCCGCCACCCGCTCACGCTCGCCTTCCTGCTGGCTTACCTGATCTACAACGACGGTATCCAGACCGTGATCTCCCAGGCGTCGGTCTACGGCTCCGAGGAACTGGATCTCGGCCAGTCGACGCTCATCGCGGCCGTGCTCCTGGTCCAGGTGCTGGCGGTGGCGGGAGCGCTGGCCCTCGGCCGGCTCGCGCGGACCTACGGCGCCAAGCGCACGATCCTCGGCTCGCTGGTCGCCTGGGCGGTCGTCCTGGGGGCCGGGTTCTTCCTGCCCGCCGGCGCGCCCGGGTGGTTCTTCGTCCTGGCCGCCGGTATCGGGCTCGTCCTCGGCGGCAGCCAGGCCCTGTCCCGCTCCCTGTTCTCCCATCTCGTCCCGCCCGGCAAGGAGGCCGAGTACTTCTCGGCGTACGAGATGAGCGACCGCGGGATGAGCTGGCTGGGCCCGCTGTTGTTCGGGATCACCTACCAGCTGACGGGAAGTTATCGGGACGCGATCATCTCGCTGGTGGCCTTCTTCGTCATCGGGTTCGCCCTGCTCGCACGGGTTCCGGTGCGGCGGGCGATCAGTGACGCGGGCAATCCCGTACCCGAAAGGATTTAGCGTTCAACACCAAAGCGCTGTAGTGTACGCGTTTGGCCTGCCAGGCGTACCGTTACTGCGCGTCAAACATACTGAAACGCTGGGTGACATCTGCTAGCAGATGTGACAAACCGGGCGCTGGTGGGTACAACAAGGGGCGGCTACGACGGCGACGCATTGCCCGGGACGGGACCCGGAACGGGAATCTTTACCGCCGACCGGACGTTGACCGGTATGACGACGACAGCGACACCTGTCCTGTGGGCGACAAGCCCGGGAGGCACGATTCATGAGTGAGCGAGCTCTTCGCGGCACGCGCCTCGTGGTGACCAGCTACGAGACGGACCGCGGCATCGACCTGGCCCCGCGCCAGGCCGTGGAGTACGCATGCGAGAAGGGACATCGCTTCGAGATGCCCTTCTCGGTCGAGGCGGAGATTCCGCCGGAGTGGGAGTGCAAGGTCTGCGGGGCCCAGGCACTCCTCGTGGACGGCGACGGCCCTGAAGAGAAGAAGGCCAAGCCCGCGCGTACACATTGGGACATGCTGATGGAGCGACGCACCCGAGAGGAACTCGAAGAGGTCCTCGAGGAGCGTCTGGCGGTTCTGCGTTCCGGCGCGATGAACATCGCTGTTCATCCCCGGGACAGCCGCAAGTCGGCCTGAGCGGGAACACAGCGCAACAAGTAACCGCGGGCGCGGTACGTGATTCACGTACCGCGCCCGCGGTTTGTGCTGTCCGCGGCTGCCCGCGGCCGGCTCCCCCGGCTCAGCGGGTGAGCGGCGGACGCGGACCCTGCGGGCTGTCGTCGCCCGGCTCGTCCCGGACGATCACCTCGCCCTGGACCACCTTGCCGTCCGGGCGCTGCATACGGGCCTGCTGGAACGCGTCGCCCAGGGTGCCCGGGCCCGCCTCGCGCAGCTTGCGGTCGAACGTGCGCTCGGCGTAGCGGCCGACGGCCTTCTGGACCGGTGGGATCAGCAGGAGCAGGCCCACCGCGTCGGAGAGCAGGCCGGGGATCATCAGGAGCAGGCCGCCCAGCATCATCAGGCCGTTGCCACCGCTGCCGGAGTTCGACGGGGCACCGCCCCGCTGGAGCGCCTCGTTCAGGTTCTGGAAGGCGCGGCGGCCGGCCCGCTTGATGACCACCGAGCCGAGCACGAAACCCGCTACCAGCAGGAGGAACACCGCGAACCCGCTCGCCGCCCCCGCGACCACGGTCAGCAGCCAGATCTCCAGCACCAGCCAGGCGGCGAGGCCCAGCGGCAGGAAGGTGCGCGTACGGGAGCGGCGGGGCCGGGCGGGGTACGTGGGGGTCGGAGTGCCTGTCGTCATGCGTCCAGTGTGCCTGGGCGCGGCTCAACGCGGCATAAGGGGACGATCAACCACGCCTGTGCGGTCGTAGGACTACGGCTGTGCGCGCTTCTTCCGCGCCGTGATCCGGCCGACCCGCTCCCCCACGCCCCAGGTGGTGACCCGCCACAGGGCCTCCACGAGGATGTCGCGGCTCATCTTGGAGTGGCCGAGTTCACGCTCGACGAAGGTGATCGGCACCTCGACGACGTGGTAGCCGGCCTTGACCGCGCGGCGGGCCAGGTCGACCTGGAAGCAGTAGCCCTGGGAGGCGACGTCGTCGAGGCCGAGACCTTCGAGGGTCTCGCGGCGGAAGGCGCGGTAGCCGCCCGTGATGTCACGGAGGGGAAGATCGAGGGCGACGCGCGAGTAGAGGCTGCCGCCGCGGGAGATGAACTCGCGGGACCTGGGCCAGTTCACGACCCGGCCGCCGGCCACCCAGCGGGAGCCGAGGACCAGGTCGGCGCTCTTGAGGGCGGTCAGCAGGCGGGGCAGTTCCTCGGGCTGGTGGGAGCCGTCGGCGTCCATCTCGACCAGGACGCCGTAGCCGTGCTCCAGGCCCCAGTGGAAGCCGGCGAGATAGGCGGCGCCGAGGCCCTCCTTGCCCTTGCGGTGCAGGATCTGGACCTGGTCGTCCTCGACGGCCAGTTCGTCGGCGAGCTTGCCGGTGCCGTCGGGGCTGTTGTCGTCGGCCACGAGGACGTGCGCCTCCGGGACGGCCCTGCGCACCCGGCCGACGATGGCCTTGATGTTCTCCGCCTCGTTGTAGGTCGGAATGATCACCAACGCCGTGCCGAGCGGGCCGAATCGCCTCTCCTGGCCCGGGTGGGTGCCGTCACCGTCGTTCACTGCTGCCCCTTCGAGTCAATGCGCAGGCGTCCACCATAGTGCGCACGGCCTGCGATGACGTGACAAGGCGTTCGTATGCTGGTGTCGTTTCCGCAAGAGCGGGGTAAGAATAAGAGTTTCGGCCATATTGGCGGAATTGTCGCCCTCGCTGCGGATGGGGGCCCGGCGCCCTTCGGGCCGACCTGGGGCCCGCTGGCTGCGGGTCGACCGAAAGCCGTTGTCTACTGAACGCCCGGGCCCCACCCGGGTCACACCTCCCCGACCGGACGGAACGTTCCCTCGCCGTGGCGCGAGCGCTGAGCCTGGCTCCCAGTGGCGGTGTTCCGGTGCGGCACACCGTCCCTGACCCAGCGGCGCTGCGACGACTGGGCGAAGGTTCCCCGGTCGGGCGTCCGGTGGTGGACCCGGCCGAACCTACCGGCCCCCTGCCGTCGGCTGTCAACAGTCGTTTGACCTGCACTTCTTCCGCCAACGCCCTGGTCAGGCCGGAGGATGCGCAGGTCGCGCGACAGCGGGGCGGCGGGCGATCGTCACCGCGCCACCCCCACAGATCACTCGCCCGGCCGTACGAAGACCGTCCGTCCGCCGACCACGGTGCGCAGACAGACGGGCAGGTCACGGCCCGGCGTGAGATCGGGCAGGCCGGGGGTGCCGGAGCGGGGGTCGGTGGACCAGCGGGCGACCCGGTCGTCGGGGGCCTGCACGACCAGCTCGCCGGTGCGCCACACCGCGTAGTCGGCGGGGGCGCCGGGCACCAGGACGCCCGCGTCGTCCCGGCCGACCGCCCGCCAGCCGCCGCGGGTGTGCGCGGTGAAGGCCGCGCGCACGGAGACGCGGTGCTCGGGGGTCTGGTGGAAGGCGGCCGCGCGGACCGTGCCCCACGGGTCGAGAGGGGTGACGGGGCTGTCGGAGCCGAAGGCCAGTGGGACACCGGCGCGCAGGAGGGCCGCGAAGGGGTTCAGACGGCTCGCCCGCTCCCGTCCCAGGCGCCGGGCGTACATGCCGTCCTCGCCGCCCCACAGGGCGTCGAAGGCGGGCTGGACGGACGCGGTCAGACCGAGCTCGGCGAAGGCCGCGATGGCCTCGGGGGAGAGCATCTCGACGTGCTCGACGCGGTGCCGGGCGGCACGGACGCGGGCGAGGCCGAGTTTCTCCGCGGCGGTGCGGACGCCGTCGACCACCGCGGTGACCGCCGCGTCGCCGATCGCGTGGAAGCCGGCCTGGAGGCCTGCCTCGGTGCACGCGATGACATGGGCGGCCACGGCGGCGGCGTCCAGGTAGGCGCGGCCGGTGTGGTCGGCGTCGGTGTACGGCTCGTGCAGACATGCGGTGTGGGAGCCGAGGGCGCCGTCGACGAAGAGATCTCCGGCGGCGCCGAGCGCACCGAGCTCACGCGCCTTGTCGACGTCCTGCTCGGCCCAGTAGCCGACGACCCTCGGACCGGGCTCCTCGCCCGCCAGCTGCAGCAGCCCCGTGAAGTCGTCCTCGGAGGAGATCTCGGGGCCTGCGCATTCGTGAACGGTGCCGATGCCGAGGGCGGCGGCGTGGGCGAGGGCGGCGCGCTGGGCCTCGACGCGCTGGGCGGGTGTGACGGAACCGAGTGCCGTGGCGCGCACGGTGTGGTGGGCGTCGGCGGTCAGGGGACCGTCCACGGGGCCCAGGGACGTCAGGTCGAGGAGTGCCGTCGTCGCGACCGCCGAGTGGACGTCGATACGGCTGAGGTACAGGGGCCGGCCACCGGTCGCCTCGTCGAGTTCCGCGCGCGTGGGCGGGCGGCCGCCGGGCCAGCGGGCGGCGTCCCAGCCGTGGCCGAGGAGCACGCGGTCGTCCGGGCGGGCGGTCGCGAAGTCCCGTACGAGGCGCAGGGCCGCGTCCAGGGAGGGGGCCTCGGAGAGGTCGAGGCCGGTGAGGGCGAGGCCGGTGGCGGTCGTGTGCACATGTGCGTCGGTGAACGCGGGGGTGACCAGAGCGCCGTCCAGGTCCACGACTTCGTCGACACCGTCCGCGAAGGCGTCGGCGGCGCCTTCGGAACCGACCCAGGCCACCTGTCCCCGTTCGACGACCATCGCGGTGGCGAAGGGGTCGGCGGGGCTGTGGACCTCGCCGCGGCGGAGGAGGACGGTGTTCGGTTCGCTCATGAGGGACAGTTTCGCAGGAGGCCTCGCGCCGCGAGGGTGCGGGTCGCCGTGCCGGGTGCCGGTCCCGTGGGGCTGGTCGCGCGGTTCCCCGCACCCCTGAAGGGCACCGGTCCCCGTCCGTTCAGATGCGCGGCGGCCGTGCCTCGTACGGGGTCGACAGCACCACCGTCGTGCGCGTCGAGACGCCCGCGAGCGACCTCAGGCGCGCCAGCAGTTCCTCCAGCTCGTGCGGAGTCGCCACCCGCACCTTCAGGATGTAGTTCTCGTCGCCCGCCACGCTGTGGCACGCCTCGATCTCGGGGACGCCCTTCAGGCGGTCCGCGATGTCGTCGGGGGCGCTGGGGTCGAACGGTTTCACCGAGATGAAGGCGGTCATGGGCAGGCCCACCGCCTCGGGGTCGACCACCGCGGCGTACCCGCGGATGACTCCGCGCTGCTCCAGCCGTCGCACCCGCTGGTGCACGGCCGAGGTGGACAGGCCCGTGGCCTTGCCCAGGTCCGTGTAACTCATCCGCCCGTCCTTGACGAGCAGCTGCACGATTTGTCGGTCCAGCTCCTCCATGGCGCAAGAACCTACAGTGCGCCTGATCTCCTCGGATACCTGAGTGCCCCAGGTCATGGCCGGTTCGTGATGTGACGGGCAGGTACCGGTGAGCCGCGTGCGGGACAAAGCGACCGCCAGGGGCATCTGCGAGCGGCATGTGACGAAGGCCACACCTCCGCGAGGGCCTCCGTGATGGTCTCGTGATTACCGCCACGACGGGACGGGAAGTGCTTGCTGTGGTCGAGGCCGCAGTGCCTTCACGGCCCAGCCCGAGGGGGAGAACCCAATGCAGAGTCTTCAGCGTCCTGGTCGTACCGCGCCCAAGCGCCTCCAGGCGGTTGTCGAGTCCGAGCCGGAGGGTGTCGAACGCGACGCTCTCGACGAGGAGTTCGACGCGTACGACACCTTCGAGATGTACCGGGTGATCTGCCCGGACTGCGCGCAGCCCATCGCCCTGCTGGCGGACGAGGAGGTGCTGCCGGAGCACGCGCTGTGCGCCTCGCCTTGGAATCCGTTCGGCCTCACGGTCTGCGCCGGTACGGGTCGCAGGGCCTCCGAGGCCCGGTCGGCGGACGAGTCGGCGGAGCCCCAGGAGCAGGACACGGCCCTGCTGTTGACGCTCCCGCAGGGGCTCGACTGGCGGACCCAGCCGTTCTCGCACGTCGGCGGCCCGGGTTCGCGCCCCATGCGCGTGCCGGTGATGCGCCGCCAGGCCGCCGCCTGAGCCGTCCCGCTCAACCCCCGTAGCTGCCCTGCGCCATGGCTCGCAGCGTGCCGTGGTGCAGATCAGCGTGTCCGGGATTGCCGGTACCGCCGCTGTCAGGGCTGCCAGAGTCCCTTCAGCGGGAACTCGGCTCCCTTCATGGGGACTTGGTCACGCGTGCGAGCCAACAGCCCGACCGTGGCGGGTTGCCTCGCACGACACCCCGTCCTGGCGGTGGTGCGAGGCGCCGCCTCGCAGCTCAACACGACGTCACGCGGCGGGCGTTCGAACTCGGACGCTGCAGGGTCGGCCAGACGTTCCCGCCGGACGTCCGTGAACTCACGCTCGATTGCGGACACCGGTGACCCGGTCGGCGACTTCCGCGTTGCCCCGGTATGAACCGTACGTATGCACCGGTCGCAGAATCGGTTCCGCCGACCCCGTTCCCCTTCCGACCGGCCCCGCCGCCGCTCCAGGACCCGCCCATCTACCGGGACCTGATGCGCACCTGGGCGAGTGGCGGCCGCACTCTGCCGGGGCGCCACGACCCGGAGTGGGTACGGCTCGCGGCACCACAGGTCAGACCGGGTCAGTTCAGCGGGTCTCCGGACCCGCTAGGTGACGGGCGATGACCATCCGCTGGATCTGGTTGGTGCCCTCGACGATCTGGAGGACCTTGGCCTCGCGCATGTACCGTTCGGCCGGGAAGTCCGCGGTGTAGCCGTAGCCGCCCAGGACCTGGACGGCGTCGGTGGTGACCTTCATCGCGGTGTCGGTGCAGTGCAGCTTGGCCATGGCCGCCTGCTTGGCGAAGGGCCGTCCGGCGTCGCGCAGCCGCGCCGCCGCGAGGTACAGCGCCCGGCCGGCCTCGATCTGGGTCGCCATGTCGGCGAGCATGAAGCGCAGCCCCTGGAAGTCGGCGATGGGCCGCCCGAACTGCTGTCGCCCGGTCGCATAGCCGACCGCCTCGTCGAGGGCGGCCTGCGCCACTCCGATCGCGCAGGCCGCGATGCCGAGCCGCCCCGAGTCGAGCGCGGACAGGGCGATCGCGAAGCCCTGCCCCTCGTCGCCGACGCGCCGCGCGTCCGGGACGCGCACCCCGTCGAAGTGGACCTGGGCGGTGGGCGAGCCCTTCATGCCCATCTTCTTCTCCGGCACCGCCGCGCTCACGCCGTCCGCGTCGGCGGGCACCAGGAACGCGGTGATCCCGCGCGGGCCCTCCTCGCCGGTGCGCGCCATGACGGTGTAGAAGTCGGCGACCCCGCCGTGGGTGATCCAGGCCTTGGTACCCGTGATCACCCACTCGTCGCCGTCCCGGACCGCTCTGGTGCGCAGCGAGGCCGCGTCCGAGCCGGACGAGGGCTCGGAGAGGCAGTAGGCGCCGAGCAGTCCGCCGCCGAGCATCGCGGGCAGGTGCTCGACCTGCTGTTCCTTGGTGCCGTAGGTGGCGAGCGCGTAGGAGGCGAGGGTGTGCACGCTGACACCGAGGCCGACGGTGAGGCGGGCCGCGGCGAGCTCCTCGAGAACCTGGAGGTAGACCTCGTACGGCTGGTCGGCGCCGCCGTGCTCGGAGTCGTACGGCAGGCCGAGCAGTCCGGTCCGGGAGAGCAGGGTGAAGACCTCGCGCGGGAAGTGCCCGGCGTCCTCCTCCTCGGCCGCCTGGGGGGCGATCTCGCGCTGCGCGATGTCGCGGACGAGCGAGATCAGGTCCCGGGCCTCATCCGTGGGCAGTTGCCGGTCCACCGGCTGCGGGGCGCGGTCGGGCATGGCGACGCTCTCCTCCCTGTAGGGCGCTGGCGGGCGCACGCCGTGGGGTGGGGCGGCTCCGCAGGTCTCACTGGGCGCTGGTCGCTGCTCGCGTCTCCCGGGTCACGGAAGCTGCTGACCAGCGGCTGCGCCCTGTGAGTATGCCCGAAAGGAGACACCCGGTCACTGGTTAACGACCGCTTACTTCAAGATATCTCAGGCCACCGACAACCCGCCTCGAATCGACCCGGGATTGGTCCGAACCATTGACCGGGTGGTCTAGTCCTCCTACTCTTCCGGCAGCGCTTCATCGCGTTCATGCCAATCGGCTGGCGTTCCCCTCTCCCCCACGAGGAGACACCGATGCACCTTCCCCACCGCGCCCGCTTCCGGGCGCTGATCTCCGCCGCGTGCTGCGCGGTCCTCGGCGCGGGCCTGCTGGCCGGTGCGAGCAGCGCCACCGCGAGCCCCGGGACTCCGCAGGTGAAGGCGGCCGGCTCCAAGGTCGTCGGCTACTTCACCGAATGGGGCACCTACGACCGCAAGTACTACGTCAAGAACATCGAGACCTCCGGTTCGGCGGCGAAGCTGACCCACATCAACTACGCCTTCGGCAACGTCACCGGCGGCAAGTGCGCCATGGGAGACGCCTACGCGGCCACCGACCGGACCTACACCGCGGCCGAGTCCGTGGACGGCGTCGCCGACACCTGGGACCAGCCGCTGCGGGGCAACTTCAACCAGCTGCGCGAGCTGAAGAAGAAGCACCCGGGCCTGAAGGTCCTCTGGTCCTTCGGCGGCTGGACCTGGTCGAGCGGTTTCGGCGAGGCCGCCCGCAACCCCGCAGCCTTCGCGCAGTCCTGCTACGACCTGGTCGAGAACTCCAAGTGGGCCGACGTCTTCGACGGCATCGACATCGACTGGGAGTACCCGAACGCCTGCGGCAACACCTGTGACACCAGCGGCAGGGAGGCGTTCAAGAACCTGATGGCGGCGCTGCGTTCGAAGTTCGGGAGCGGTTCGCTGGTCACCGCCGCGATCACCGCGGACGCGACGGCCGGCGGAAAGATCGACGCCGCGAACTACGCGGGTGCGGCCCAGTACGTCGACTGGTACAACCCGATGACGTACGACTACTTCGGCGCCTGGGACGCGGCAGGACCGACGGCCCCGCACTCGCCGCTGAACTCCTACTCCGGCATCCCCAGGGCGGGTTACTACACGTCTGCGACCATCGCCAAGCTCAGGGGCCTCGGCATCCCGGCCTCGAAGCTGCTGATCGGCATCGGCTTCTACGGCCGCGGCTGGACCGGCGTCACCCAGGCGGCGCCCGGCGGCACCGCGACGGGTCCGGCGGCGGGCACCTACGAGCAGGGCATCGAGGACTACAAGGTGCTCAAGACCAAGTGCCCGGCGACGGGGACCGTGGGCGGCACGGCGTACGCCAAGTGCGGGAACAACTGGTGGAGTTACGACACCCCCGCGACGATCGCGACGAAGATGACGTACAAGAACCAGCAGGGCCTGGGCGGCACCTTCTTCTGGGAGCTGAGCGGGGACACCTCGGGCGGAGAGCTGATCAGGGCGATCAACTGACCGATTCCGAGCAGGACTTGGGGCGGGGGACCACGAGCCTCCGCCCCAACCCCTGCGGCCGTCACATGTCGCGGCGGGCCGGGTCCGGGGCCGGGTGCGTGGGGTCCAGCTCCTCGATGGCGCGCATCGAGGCACCGAGCGTCTTCACCAGGAGGTCGCGCATGGTGTCGCGGGAGAGCTGGGGCGGGCCGTCGATCCAGGCGAGGGTGGCACCCTCGACACTGCACACCCAGGCGAGCAGGCCCATGCGGGCCAGCGGGGAGATGTCGGAACGGCCGTACGCCCCTTCGGCGATGGTCGCGACGATCGCCTCACGCACCCCGTCCCGGATGGCGTGCACCTCGGCGTCGAAACCGACACCGCCGCTGACGACGGTGCGGTAGGCCGCCTGGTTGTGTTCGGCGTACCGCAGATAGCTGTCCAGGGTGCGGTGGACGCGGTCCACCTGCTCCATCTCCAGGCCGCTCGCCGCGTAGGTGACCAGGTCGGCGACGGAGTCCTGGATGATCGCCAGGTAGTAGCCCCGCTTGGACTGGAAGTAGTAGTAGATCAGCCCCTTGGCGACATGCGCCTGCTTGGCGATGTCGTCCATGGAGAGCGCGTCGTAGGACGTGTCCGCGAACAACTTCCGCCCGATGGCGATGAGTTCGGCGCGGCGCGCAACCGAGCGCTCGGTGCCGCGAGCCCGCGGCCGGGCGGCTTCACGCTGATCACTGATATTCAAATTTCGACCCTGGTCTCGGGCTGGCGGCGGGACATGCGCAGTATGTCAGGTCACCTGTGGATCAGGTCACAGCAGGCCGAGCTGCGTGACGAGCATCGCGATCACCGCGACGAGGGCCCAGCCCGCGACATGTTCGAGGATCTTCGGACCGTGGTCCTCGGGGCCGCCGGTACGGGTGCGGGCGGCGGTGGCAGAGTGTGCGGTCATGGCGTCTCGCTGATCTCGGAGTACTGGTCGGATCCCCCCGCCGATCCGTCCACCTTGCCACTCTCGGTCGCTTTTGCGGCCGAGACCTTGGTCACAGCGCGACGGCCCCCGACGGACGCCGGGGGCCGTCGCGGGGCGCCTCAGCGCACGCCCACCGCCGCGAGCGCCCTGCGCTGGCGCGGGGTCGGACAGACCGGGAAGTACAGATAGCAGACGCCTCCGGTGCCGGAGACGACCTTGCCACTGGCGTTGTACCGCTTGGTGCGCAGCCAGATGTTCTCCCACTCCCGCCGCTTGTAGACGCGCCGCACCGCCTCGTCGCCCGGCGAGGCCGGGTCGTTGGCGATCACATCGCCGTCGGTGGTGAAGCCGATCACCGTCATCAGGTGGCCCGAGGTGCCGTAACCGGCCCCGGTGAGCTCCTCCTTGAGGAACGACTGGGACGTTATGGCCGGGATACCGGCCGCGATCAGCCTCTCCAGGTCGGTGAGCGAGCCGAGCCGGGTCACCACGCCCTGGAGGTCCTTGAAGGTGGCCGCGTAGGCCGCGTTGAACGGCCAGTTGCCGCAGCCCTCGTACTGGTAGTCGTAGGTGTACCGAGCCGCGTGGCAGACCTGCGGGTCGGCGTACGACGGTTCGACCCAGGCCAGCTGCTCCTTGGTGAGCCTGCCGCCCCAGTACTCGATGATCATCTGCGAGGAGGTGGGGCTGCACCATGCCTCGCCGCCGTTGTCGTACTCCGGGTACTGGCCCTTGTGGATCTCCTGCGAGTAGCGCGGGACGATCAGCTCCCGGGCGGGACCGGGCGTGGAGGCCGGGACGGTGAAGCGGTCCGGGACGTCCGAGCCCATCGCGCCGAGCCGCCACACGGTCGGCGTGTTCTTCGCGCCGGGCTTGCGGTACAGGGTCAGCCGCAGCCGGTACGACGACAGGCGCAGCCCGGTCGACGGGTCGTCGATGGCGAAGGTGTCCGTCCAGATCGTGCTCTTGCCGTCGGTCTGGTCGTCGACCGAGGTCCGCTTGATGTCCCCGTCACCGGCCGCCCAGCGGCCCATCACGTACCAGGGAGTGGCCGTGCCGTCGGAGTACGTCCCCTGGAGCTCGATCTGGATCCAGGTGCCGGCCGGGGTGCGGGCGTTCCAGGAGGCGATCACCTCGGTCGAGGGCACGGCGAGTGCGTGGACCGGGGAGGTCCAGGTCGTGTACTCCCAGGTGGCGGTGGTCCGGGTGTGCGGGTCGGTGTACTCGGTGGTGCCCGCGGGGGTGCCGATCACGACCCCGGGGCGTCGGCCGGCGACGGCACGGGTGCCGTCGGCGGTGCCGCTGCGCCAGTCGCGGTACGTGGTCCAGGCGTGGTTGTCGACCAGGCGGGCGGTGGTCTCGTCGGGTTCCGCTGCGGCCGTGTCGCCGACGGCGTTCGCGGGACCCGCGCCGCCTGCCACCGCGGCGGCGACCGCGACGGCCAGAACGGTTCTGCGGGACGGCTGTTCGGCTCTGCTCATGGGTGGGAAGACCCCCAGGTGTCCGAGTCGGGGCGGTTCCAATGCACGGTCGTGCGGCCAACTATGGATGAGGCGGCATGGTCCTGCCAGCACTTCGGACCGTGCCACGCCCACGAATATTGGTCTCGTCCACTGGCATGACCTGGGAATCCTTGGTTCCGTCGTCTGGTGCCGACCGTCACTAGACTGGCCACGCCCCGCCCGTCCGCCCCCAGGAACGCCGTGCACGACCTCGCCTCCCGGCTCCGCCGACTTCCGCCGTCCTGCGGCCCGGTCCGTCTGATCGGCGTCGACGGGCACGCCGGTTCCGGAAAGTCCACGTTCGCCGGGCAGTTGGCCGACGCCCTCGGCGGCGCGCCGGTGCTGCACCTGGACGACATCGCCAGCCACGCCGAACTGTTCCACTGGACCGGCCGGCTGCTGAGCGAGGTGATCACCCCGCTCGGCCGTGGTGAGACCGCGCAGTATGCCCCCTACGACTGGCACGCGCGCCGCTTCGGGCCGCCCCGCGCCCTGCCGCCCGCGCCGGTGATCCTCCTGGAGGGGGTCGGCGCCGGCCGGCGCGCGCTGAGACCGCACCTGGCGCGGCTGCTGTGGATGGAGCTGCCCCGCGAGGAGTCCTGGGCACGCGGCCGCTCCCGGGACGGGGCGGAACAGCGGGAGTTCTGGGAGGGATGGGTCACGGCGGAACAACGGCATTTCGCCGAAGACCCCTCCAGGCCCTTCGCCGACCTTTTGGTACGGCAGTGTCAGAAGGGGTACGCGATCACCACAGGGCCTGCCGGTACCGTTGGACCGGACCACGATGTCACACACGGTGACGGTCCGGCGGCGATGTGTTGAACCTGTGAAGACCCACCGGTAGGAACTTGCCTGAGTCGCCCAACTCCGCTTGACCGAGGGGTCGTACAGGTCTTACGTTCTCAATGTGCGGTCGTTCGAGACCGCCCGCAGTCGCGAAGCCCCCGGTTGTTCCCCCGTGATCGGGGGCTTCGTTCTGCCCTTACCGGGTTTTCCGGACGCCGTGAGGCGCCGTTCGCTCACCCTCGGTCACCATCCGCGGTGCGCCCCATCTGCTCCCACCTCGCCAAACGGCCTGTGCGGCACCCTACGGCGGGCGACACCTCCGCAGGTACGATGCCCTCGGTGCGGCCTACGGACTACTGCTCTGCGCACCGTTGCAACTCCGGTCCGCGGCACAGCGGTTGGACGAAGGCGGCCACCGGGCGTCGGCCCGGCGGTGAAACCACGGGGGCACGGTTTGTGGGGGACGTGATGGATTTCGGCACGCAGGGCCCCGAGGCCCCGGCCGACCTCGCCTGGCTGCGAGGGGTGGACGCCTACACGATGGGCGCCTATCCCCAGGCGGAGGAGGAGTTCCGGGCCGCGGTGCGGATCGATCCCGGGATGGCCGACGGCTGGCTCGGACTGCACGCGCTGCGCGTCGACACGACGACCGCGCTGCTCAGGATGTTCCGGCACCGCGAGCGCTTCGGCGAACAGCGGGCGCGGCACCGGCGCACCCTCAACTCCTGGTACTGGCTGGGCTGGTGGGTGCAGCCGGTGTTGGAGAGCCCGCGTGACCTGCTGCTCGCGCACGCCTCGCACTGGCTGGACGGCCGCCATGTCCCCGAGCTGGACCGGGCCCTCGCGGGCCTGCCTCCGGTGGACACCGACCACCAGGTCCGCTTCCTGCACGCCTGCCGCGCCTATCTCGTCAAGGACTGGGAACAACTGGTCCGGCACACCGACCCGCTGATCGACGACGCCATGCTCGGCATCGAGGCGGGCCTGTTCGGGGGCATGGCCCGGGTCCGCCTGGAGATGTACGGCCAGGCCGAACCCCTGCTCTCGGCGGCCCTGATGCGCTGTCGCAGCGAGCAGCCCCAGCGCAAGGAGCTGCGGTACTGGCTGGCCCGGGCGCACGAGGGGACGGGCCGCTCCGCCGCCGCGCTCCCCCTCTACCGGGCGGTGCACCGTGTCGACCCCGCCTTCATGGACACCTCGGCCCGGCTCGCCGCGATCGCCGAGGGCGACGGGTACGACGACCCGGCCGACCTCGCGGCGATCACGCTCACCGGGTTCGGCCAGGACATGCTGGAAGGGCCCGACGGTATCGACCCGCTGTTCGGCGTCGAGGGGCGGGAGCTGAAGCTCTCCGATCCGGAGCCGCCGCCCACCGGTCCGCTGCCCTCGATGACCGACCCGGCCGGACGAGAGAGGTCCGGCGCGGGGGCGGAGCCGCTGCCCGCGGGGCCCACCGATCCGGTCTTACTGGAGGAGGCGCTCACCGAGCTGGAGCGCATGGTGGGGCTGGAGCCCGTGAAGCGCCAGGTCAAGGCCCTGTCCGCCCAGTTGAACATGGCCCGCCTGCGCGCCGGGCAGGGCCTGCCGGTCCAGCCGCCCAAACGTCACTTCGTCTTCTCGGGGCCCTCCGGTACCGGCAAGACCACGGTGGCCCGCATCCTGGGCCGCGTCTTCTACGCCCTCGGGCTGCTCGGCGGCGACCATCTCGTCGAGGCGCAGCGGGCCGATCTGGTCGGTGAGTATCTCGGCCAGACAGCGGTCAAGGCGAACGAACTGATCGACTCGGCGCTGGGCGGGGTCCTCTTCGTCGACGAGGCCTATTCGCTCTCCAACTCCGGTTACGGCAAAGGGGACGCGTACGGCGACGAGGCCCTCCAGGTCCTGCTGAAGCGGGCCGAGGACAACCGGGACCACCTGGTCGTGATCCTGGCGGGCTACCCGGAGGGCATGGACCGGCTGCTGGCCGCCAACCCCGGGCTGTCGTCCCGCTTCACCACCCGCGTCGACTTCCCGTCCTACCGCCCCCTCGAACTCACCTCCATCGGCGAGGTGCTGGCGGCGGACAACGGTGACATCTGGGACGAGGAGGCGCTGGACGAGCTGCGTTCCATCGCCGGACACGTGGTGGAACAGGGGTGGATCGACGAGCTGGGCAACGGACGGTTCCTGCGGACGCTGTACGAGAAGAGCTGCGCGTATCGGGATCTTCGGTTGTCGACGTATCCGGGAATGCTGAGCCGGGACGACTTGTCGACACTTCGGCTTCCGGATCTGATGCAGGCGTACGGGGAGGTCTTGTCGGGGCGGGGGCCTCAGGATCCGTCGGCGATGTGAGTCTTTCGGCTGCGGGCCGGTGGGGCCTCTCGCGCAGTTCCCCGCGCCCCTGAAAGCGGTGGGTGCAGCTGGGCAGGCCTTGACTGCACCCACCC
>NZ_JBEXGM010000042.1:0-61223 GCF_040607335.1 Streptomyces sp. NPDC005303
AGTGTCGGTGTCGGTGTCGGTGTCGGTGTCGGTGTCGGTGGAGAGCTTCCACGTGCCGTCAGGCCACGATCAGATAGATCCCGTACGCCACCGCCGCCGCGCACGCCGCGAAGCAGGCGTAGGCGCCGGTGACCGCGAGGCCGGCCGAGTCGCCCTGGGCCGTGGCCCGTTCCTGGCGGGACAGGCCCATGATGCCGAGGGTGAACAGGGCCACAAGGCCCACGGTGACGACGAGGCTGACGCCGAACACGGAGCCGAGTGCTTCCCAGTCGATCTTCATGGTGAGGCTTCCTTAGTGCTGCGGGCTCAGACGGCGGCCGGCGGGGAGGCCGGTTCCGCCGTGACGGGCGGGGCCGGGATCGTGGCGGTGAGGTCCTCGGCCACGGGGCCCGCGGGCGGCGGGATCACGGCGGCGATCGCCGTGGTCACCACGCCGGCCGGCTCGTCGGTGTGGTTGACGTTCGACGCGTCCACGACCTCGCGCCGCGAGAGCTTCCAGATCGCCGCGCTGGAGGCGACGAGGAAGACCGCCACGACCGCCGTACCCCAGTCGCCGAGGTCCGTGACCGACTCGGCCAGGGCGCCCACCAGGGCCGCCGCCGGGAGCGTCAGGCCCCAGGCGACGAGCATGCGGGTGGCCGTCGACCAGCGGACGACCCCGCCCTTGCGGCCGAGGCCCGCGCCCATCACCGAACCGGAGACGGCGTGCGTGGTGGAGAGGGAGAAGCCGAGGTGGGAGGAGGCCAGGATGACCGTGGCCGCGCTGGTCTGGGCGGCGAAGCCCTGCTGCGGCTGGAGGTCGGTCAGGCCCTTGCCCATGGTGCGGATGATGCGCCAGCCGCCCAGGTAGGTGCCGAGCGCGATGGCGAGACCCGCGGAGAGGATGACCCAGGTGGGCGGGTCGGAGTCGGGGGCGACGGCGCCGCCGGCGACCAGGGCGAGGGTGATGATGCCCATCGTCTTCTGCGCGTCGTTGGTGCCGTGGGCCAGCGAGACCAGACCTGCCGAGGCGATCTGGCCGGTGCGGTAGCCCTTCGCGGCGGCCTTGCCGTCGGCCTTCTTGCCCAGTGTGTAGGAGAGCCGGGTGGCCAGCATGGCGGCGACGCCCGCGACGATCGGCGCGGCGACCGCGGGGATCAGGACCTTGGTGACGAGCGCGTCGCCGTGGACCGCGCCTGTGCCCGCCGAGGCGATGGTGGCGCCGATCAGACCGCCCATGAGGGCGTGCGAGGAACTGGAGGGCAGACCCACCAGCCAGGTCAGCAGGTTCCAGAGGATCGCGCCGACCAGGGCGGCGAAGATGACCTCGGGACGGATGCCGGTCTCGTCGACGAGACCCTTGGAGATCGTGTTGGCGACCTCCACCGAGAGAAAGGCGCCCACAAGGTTCAGCACGGCGGACATGGCCACCGCGACCTTGGGCTTGAGTGCACCGGTCGAGATGGTGGTGGCCATCGCGTTGGCGGTGTCGTGGAAACCGTTCGTGAAATCGAACGCGAGTGCGGTTACGACCACAATCGCGAGGATCAGCGAGAAGTTTTCCATTTACCCAGGCAATCGTTCGAGGTCATTGGCTTGTTGAACGTAAGTAACCTGGATGAACGGAAGATGAACTGAGGCGGGCCGCACGGTGACCGTAATCTTCCGCAATTGCTTCGCCGGACCCCGTCACCCCCGTGCACCCCATGCGCCCCACGGCCATGACCGCCGACGGCGGCCCTCTTCGGCCGACGCCCCGACCCGTCGAAGAGATTCTTGTCACCTCCCCCGTGTCCGCCCGGTCGTATCGGGCCACTCACAGCGCGTGGTCGGAGGTGTTTTCTCGGCCCGCCGCCGAGGCGGGCGCCCCGACTGGCAGGATCGCGGCATGGCTGAGCAGCGGCAGGATCCACGAGACGTACGGGGTGCCGGGGGCGGCACGAGAGGTGTGCGGGCCGAGGAGTCGGACGCCTGGGGCGCTTTGGTCGGCACGGCCCGCCGGACGGTCACCGACGGGCTCGTCGTCGGCACCTCCGGCAACGTCTCGGTGCGCGTCGGGGACACGGTCCTGGTCACCCCGTCGGGGGTGCCCTACGACCGCCTCACCCCGGACGACGTGACAGGCGTCGACCTGGAGGGCCGTCAGGTCCTGGGCACCCTGGTGCCGACGAGCGAACTCCCCATGCATCTGGCGGTCTACCGCAGCACCGACGCCCGCGCGGTCGTCCACACCCACGCGGTGCACGCCACGGCCGTCTCCACGCTCGTGCCCGAACTTCCCATGATCCACTACATGGCCGCCGCGCTCGGCGGCCCCGTCCGGGTCGCCCCCTATGCCACCTACGGCACCGCCGAACTGGCCGAGAACATGCTCGACGCCCTCGCCGACCGCACCGCCTGCCTCCTCCAGAACCACGGCACGGTCGCCTACGGCGGGACTCTCTCCCAGGCCTTCGACCGCACGGCCCAACTGGAGTGGATGTGCCACCTGTGGCTGACGGCCCGAGCGGTGCCGGGCCTGACCCCACATCTCCTGACGGAGGAACAGGTGGCGGAGGCGGGGGAGCGGTTGCGGGGGTACGGGCAGCGCGCCTGAGAGGGGTGCCGGGCTCTGACGTAGGGCGGGTCCGTCGCGGCTGCTCCCCGCGCCCCTGGGGAGCTGCCGTCACCTGTGCGACACCAGCCCTGACCGAACCCGCACGGGCCGCCGCAGGCACGAGGGGCGCGGGGAACTGCGCGACCAGCCCATACCGGCCCGCAGACACCCGACGACCTCAGACACCCGACCACCTCACCCCGCACCCCGACCTGCGGCGGCCCGCGCCCACTGGCCTGAGAGCGCGTCCGACGGGAAACTGAAAGACGTGCGCAATGTCAAAGCGACGGCCGCTGCCGTCACCGCAGCCCTGGCGGCCGGCGCAGCCGGAATCGTCGCAGGGAGGATCGCCAGCGACGCCGGACTGAAGGCGCCGCCGGGCCGCCCGCTGCCCGGCGAACCCCGGCTCACCGTCCACTCCACCGCCGCCGGCCGCATCGCCCTCACCCGCGATCTCGCCGCCCTGCGCCCCGGCACCTACGGCCTCGCCGGTGACGCCTCCCACGCCGTCGTCGGCGACGTCCTCACCGCGGAACGGCACTCCGCCGACACCGTCGTCCGCCGCCTGGAACGCGTCACCCACGGCACCCTCGCATCCGGCGACAAGGTCTGGCTCACCCCGAACGTGTACGTCGGCGACCCGAAGTCGGCCCTCGACCTCGACCACACCGACGTCGACGTCCCGGGCGAACTCGGTGCCCTGCCCGCGTGGTTCGTCCCCGGCGTACGGGACACCTGGGTCATCGCGGTCCACGGTCTCGGCACGACCCGTGAACACGCCCTGAACATCACGGAGTTCCTGCACCGCCACCGCTTCCCCGTCCTCACGCCCGCCTACCGCGGCGACATCGGCGCCCCCCGCCCGCCGGACGGCCTGAACCACTTCGGCGAGACCGAGTGGCGCGACCTGGACGCGGCGATGCGCTACGCCGTCAGCAACGGCGCCCGCCAACTCGTGCTGCACGGCTGGTCCACCGGCGCCACCATGGCCCTGCGCGCCGCCGCCCGCTCGGGCGTGCGCGACCGGGTGAAGGGGCTCGTCCTGGACTCCCCGGTCCTCAGCTGGGAGCTGACCCTGCGCGCCCTCGCCGCGGGCCGCCACACCCCCGGCGTCCTGCTCCCGCTCGCGGTGCGCGCAGCCCAGGGACGCACCGGTCTGCCCAGCGACCACTCCGGCCTGTACGCCGACCGCACCGTCCCCTACGTCGACCACGAGGAGCGGACCGACGACATGGGCCCCGACCGGCCCCCGCCGCCGACCCTGATCCTGCACGGGCCGGACGACACGATCGCCCCCTGGCGCCTCTCCCGCCGTCTCGCCGACGCCCACCCGGACCGGATCGCCCTCCACACGGTCCGCCAGGCCCCCCACGCGGCGATGTGGAACCCCGACCCGAACGGCTACGAGGAGGCACTGCGCCGTTTCCTCACTCCCCTGATGTGACCTCCGGGCGCCCCGGTCCCACAGGTTCCGTTTAAGCCCGTACTACTGGCCTGATCTCGGTGTATGCCCCTCCGCCTGGTCCCGCAGCCGGCCCTGCCCGACGCCCCCGGTGACATTCCGTTTGGGTTTTCGGACCGTCAACCGGAAGACTGCACCCGTGACGTCCCGTATCCCGCGCGACTCCAGGCTCCGACTCGTCCGCCCGCGACCCCTGGCCGCCGCCCCCTCAGCCGTCAACCAACGGCGCCCGCGCCGCCCCGCGCCCCGCCCCCCGGAGGGCACACCGGCCCCCGCGGAACTGGCCAGAATGGCGCGCAGGGGTCTTGCCGACGCGGCCCGTGTCGCGCACTGGGCCGACCGCGCCCTGGGCCCCGGCAGGGACGGCGCCGGCTCCGACGGCAACGGCACCCTCTCCGACGAGACAGCAGCCCGCGCCGCCGAGGACCTCGGCCTGACCGCGGCTCAGGTCCGCGCCGACTGGGACACCGCCCGCCTCGCCGGCCTTGTCGAGGTGCACGGCGGCAACGCCCGCCCCGGCTGGCGGCTGCGCGCCTGGGACCGCGACGACAGTGCCGTACTGCGCGGCTGGGTCGCCCTCTTCGACGCCTGGTCGCTCGCCTTCCCGGAACCCACCGACCGCGAGCCCGCCGCCGTCGCCGAGGTCGTCTCGGCCATGCCCCAGGTGCTCTCCTTCCTTCAGCTGTCGGCCGGCCCCGTCCCCGTCGAGCAGCTCCTGGACCTCCTGGAGCAGCGCGTCACCGAACTGCGCACCGAGCGCTGCGAGATCCCCTACGGCCCCCAGCCGGAGCCCCTGGCGGAGCCGGAGACGGCCGACGCCCCCCTCGCCCCCCTCCTCGACTGGGCCCTGCGCGCCCTCGCCTCCGTCGGCGCCCTGACCTACGGCGACGGCCAGGCCACCCTCACCCCGCTCGGCAACTGGGCGGTGTGGGTCAAGCTGGAGCAGATCTGCGTCGCCGCGCAGAGCCCCGCAGGCAACATCGAGGTCGCCGCCGAGGAGATGCTGCGCGGCTGCGCCCAGCTGCGCCCCAACGCGGCCCGCGCCGAGTACCGCGCCTGGCTCGCCGCCCGCCCCGTCGGCAGCGCCGTCACCGAACTGCTCGGCGCCGCCCGCGGCGACGACGCCCTGCTGCGCGGTCTCGCCTTCGAGGCCCTGCGCGTCGTCGGCGCCCCCGCCGAGCCCGACGTCCGCTCCGTGGCCGACGAGCCCACGCTGCGGCCGTACGCCCTGCTGTGGCTGGCCGAGCACGACGGGATCGACCCGGAGGACGCCCACGAGGTCCTCACCCGGCAGGAGGCCACCTGGCTGTGGGTCGACACCGCGGCCGCCGTCGCCGACCACGGTGAGGCCCCGATGCTGGTGCGGCACCTGGAGTCCGCCGTGCAGCCGACCGTCCCCCAACTGCTCGACGAGGTACGGGCCGTCGGCCACCCGCGCACCGTGCAGGTCCTGGTCGCCCTCGCCGCCGCCCACCCCGACCCGGCCCTCGCCAAGGCCGTCCGCCGCGCCGCCTTCCAGGTGCACACCGGCGGGTGAGTCAGCGGCGTATCTCCGGCGCGTACGTCCCGAAGCTCCAGATGTTGCCCTCGGCGTCCCGGGCCATGTAGTCCCGGGAGCCGTAGTCCTGGTCCGTAGGAGGCATCAGGATCTCCGCGCCGTGCTCCGCGGCGTGCCGGTGATGTGCGTCGACGTCGTCCACGACCACGTACATCCCGGCCGGGCCCGCGTCCTTCATCAGCTTGTCGTAGGCGCTGCCGGTGCCCTTCGATCCGAGCATCACCGCGCCGTTGCCCTGCGCCAGCTCGGCGTGGGCCACCAGGCCGTCCTCGCTCTCGTACACGGAGAGCTCCGTGAACCCGAAGACCTCGGTCAGCTGCTTGATCGCCGCTTTCGCGTCCGCGTACAGCAGCGCCGGGTAGATGCTCGGACGTCCACCGCCGGTCCCCATGCCGATCACTCCCTTGTGACCAAAAAGCCGGACATCGATGCTTGGACCAGTCTCGCAGCGACCACTGACAACGGCCCGCGCACCAGGTCCGGCCCTCACCGGAACGTGTCGCACCGCTCCATCTCGCCGCTCCGGTATCCCTCGCGGAACCACTGCTGCCGCTGCCGGGCCGACCCGTGCGTCCACGACTCCGGTGTCACCCGCCCCTGGAACCGCTCCTGGATCCGGTCGTCGCCCACCGCCGCCGCCGCGTCCAGACCGTCGGCGATGTCCACGTCCGTGAGACTCGTGATGAGCGGGCGCCCCGTCGACTCGTCCTTCGTCGTGGTCGCGTGGCGTGCCCACACCCCGGCGTAACAGTCCGCCTGGAGCTCCACCTTCACCGCGTTGCTGTCCGCGCCCGTGCTCCCGTCCTGCGACCGGCTCAGCGTGCCCATCAGGTCCTGCACGTGATGCCCGTACTCGTGCGCCACCACGTACGCCTGCGCGAACGGCCCGCCGCGCGCCCCGAACTTCGTCCGCAGCTCGTCGAAGAACCCGAGGTCGAGGTAGACCTTCCGGTCGCCGGGGCAGTAGAACGGCCCGACCGCCGAGGTCGCCGACCCGCACGCCGTGCCGACCCGCTCGCCGAACAGGACCGTGGAGGAGCGGGTGTACGTGCCGCCGCGCCGCTCGAACTCCTGGTCCCAGTAGTCCTGCACGCTGTTGACCACCGCCACCGTCCGGCAGTCGTCGCGCGTGTTCGCGTCCTGCCCGGTCCGGCAGCTCCGCTCGACCTCGGCGAGGCCGGAGGCCGTGGCCCCGGGCTGTCCGCCGCCGTCGGTGAGCCCGAGCTGGTCGGGGCCGACGCCGAGGAAGAGACCGAGGAGCAGGACGATCAGCCCGCCGATGCCACCGCCGACGGTCGCCTTCCCGCCCGGGATGCGGCTGCCGCGCACATCCTGCACCTCGGAGGTGTCCAGCCTGGCGTCGTCGTCGAACTGCATGGACCCCGCCCCCTCCGCGCTCACCGGTCCCGCAGGGCAACCTCGCCCGGCGGCCCCTCCCCGGCCTCGGACACCCACCCGAACGAGGGACGGCGACGGGACCGACCGGATACCCGGAGCGAGACCAACCGAACACCCGAACCCAGAAAAAGTGCTTGCACGCCCCCGTTAGACTTGGCCCATGGCCATTCTCCTCGCGCATTAGACGGCGGGAACGCCTCAGCCGCCCACCCGTCAATCCCGAATCCGCCCTGGAGTCTGTCCGTGATCTCCGCCTCCGGTATCGAGCTGCGCGCCGGCGCCCGAGTCCTCATCGAGTCCGCCACCTTCCGAGTCGCCAAGGGCGACCGCATCGGCCTGGTCGGCCGCAACGGCGCGGGGAAGACCACCCTCACCAAGTGCCTGGCCGGCGAGGGCATCCCCGCCGCCGGCCAGATCACCCGCTCCGGCGAGGTCGGCTACCTCCCCCAGGACCCGCGCACCGGCGACCTCGACGTGCTCGCCCGCGACCGCATCCTCTCCGCGCGCGGCCTCGACGTCCTGCTGAAGAAGATGCGCGACAACGAACAGCGCATCGCCAACGGCAGCGGCGCCACCCGCGAGAAGGCGCTGCGGCAGTACGAGCGCCAGGAGACGGAGTTCCTCACCAAGGGCGGGTACTCCGCCGAGGCCGAGGCCGCCACCATCGCCGCCGCGCTGAACCTCCCGGACCGGGTACTGGGCCAGCCCCTGCACACCCTCTCCGGTGGTCAGCGCCGCCGTATCGAACTGGCCCGGATCCTCTTCTCCGACGCCGACACCCTGCTCCTCGACGAGCCCACCAACCACCTCGACGCCGACTCGATCATCTGGCTGCGGGACTACCTCAAGACCTACCGCGGCGGCTTCATCGTGATCTCCCACGACGTCGACCTGGTCGAGACGGTCGTCAACAAGGTGTTCTATCTGGACGCCAACCGTGCCCAGATCGACGTCTACAACATGGGCTGGAAGCTCTACCAGCAGCAGCGCGAGGCCGACGAGAAGCGCAGGAAGCGCGAGCGGCAGAACGCCGAGAAGAAGGCCGCCGCCCTGCACTCGCAGGCCGACAAGATGCGCGCCAAGGCCACCAAGACGGTCGCCGCGCAGAACATGGCCAAGCGTGCCGACCGGCTGCTCGCCGGCCTCGACGCCGTGCGCCAGCAGGACAAGGTCGCCAAGCTGCGCTTCCCCGAGCCCGCGCCCTGCGGCAAGACCCCGCTGATGGCGGAGGGACTGTCCAAGTCCTACGGCTCGCTGGAGATCTTCACCGACGTCGACCTGGCCATCGACAAGGGCTCCCGGGTGGTCATCCTGGGCCTCAACGGCGCGGGCAAGACCACCCTGCTGCGCCTGCTCGCCGGGACCGAGCAGCCGGACACCGGCGCGGTCGTGCCCGGCCACGGCCTCAAGCTCGGCTACTACGCGCAGGAGCACGAGACGCTCGACCCGGAGCGCACGGTCCTGGAGAACATGCGCTCGGCGGCCCCCGACCTCGACCTCGTCGAGGTGCGCAAGACGCTCGGCTCGTTCCTGTTCTCCGGCGACGACGTCGACAAGCCGGCCGGGGTCCTCTCCGGCGGCGAGAAGACCCGTCTTGCGCTGGCCACCCTGGTCGTCTCCTCGGCGAACGTCCTGCTCCTCGACGAGCCCACCAACAACCTCGACCCGGCCAGCCGCGAGGAGATCCTCGGCGCCCTGCGCACCTACAAGGGCGCCGTCGTCCTGGTCACCCACGACGAGGGCGCGGTGGAGGCGCTCCAGCCGGAGCGGATCATCCTGCTGCCGGACGGCGTCGAGGACCTGTGGGGCGCGGACTACGCGGATCTCGTCGCCCTCGCCTGACCGTCTGTGTCGCTTGATCGAATGCGTGATCAACGGCGTATGGATCATTCGGCCCACCGGTGATCCATCATCTGTGTGAGATCTCCTCGTACCGAGGTGTGTCCTACATCGATTTCACGGCCGAGTCCTTTATCGACAAGGGCTCGGCCGTGGTGCGTCTCTGACCTGGCCTTTCACAAAGGAACCCGTTCGGCGGTACGAACATGCCCGGGTGGAATTGCAGATTCCGTATGTGGGGACGCGCTCCTGTCGTCAAAACCATGTCTTACGGACCTTGCCGAATGGGTGGCCATGAACGCCCGGAGGGGTGATCATGAGAGAACCAGAGCGCACTTCCCATGAGGAGGCACGGGTGGCCGAGACTCTGAAGAAGGGCAGCCGGGTAACCGGCGCCGCGCGCGACAAGCTCGCGGCAGACCTGAAGAAGAAGTACGACTCCGGTGCGAGCATTCGGGCGCTGGCCGAGGAAACCGGCCGCTCGTATGGCTTCGTACACCGGATGCTCAGCGAATCGGGCGTCACGCTTCGTGGGCGTGGCGGAGCGACGCGGGGCAAGAAGGCCGCATCGTCCTGAACCGGGCGGCCCATCGCGCTTCGATGGTGGCCACCCGGTCGGTCGGACGATCGGCCGGGTGGTTACTGTGCAGTCACTTAGCATCGCTCTGCTGACCGCACGCATCGGAGGCGCCCCATGGCTATGTCCAGCCAGGACGGCCAGGAATCAGTTCCCCTGCTCGACAAGGACGGCGTACGGCTCACCGTCGAGGACACCCTCGCCACGGTGACGCTGACCAACCCCGCCAAGCGCAACGCCCAGAGCCCCGCTCTGTGGCGGGCGCTCGCCGAGGCGGGCCGGCTGGTGCCGGGCTCCGTCCGGGTCGTGGTGCTGCGTGGCGAAGGCAAGTCCTTCTCCGCCGGGCTCGACCGGCAGATGTTCACGCCCGAGGGGATCGAGGGCGAGCCGTCGTTCATCGACCTCGCTCGCAGTGGTGACGCCGAACTCGACGCCGCCATCGCCGAGTTCCAGGAGGGCTTCACCTGGTGGCGGCGCAGTGACGTCGTGTCCATCGCCGCCGTGCAGGGGCACGCCATCGGGGCGGGCTTCCAGCTGGCCCTCGCCTGTGACCTGCGCGTCGTCGCCGACGATGTGCAGTTCGCCATGCGCGAGACCAGTCTGGGGCTGGTTCCCGACCTCACCGGCACCCACCCCCTGGTGGGCCTCGTCGGATACGCCCGGGCGCTGGAGATCTGCGCCACCGGGCGCTTTGTCACGGCCGAGGAGGCCGTGAGCACCGGCCTCGCCAACATCGCCGTACCGCTCGACCAGCTCGACGGCGCCGTGCGGGACCTCGCGGCCGCCCTTCTGTCCGCCCCCCGCGACGCGGTCATCGAGACCAAGGCGCTGCTGCGGGGCGCCCAGGACCGCACCTACGACGAGCAGCGCGGCGCCGAGCGCGCGGCCCAGACCCGACGGCTGCGGGACCTCGCCGGAGTCGGCGACTAGGTCAGCACGGCCGTCACCAGCACGGCCACCGTCGGACGATCCGACAGCGCGGCCCCCACGGCGGCGCGGACCTCCCGGGCCACGTCCACGGCCCGGCGGTCCGCGCCCACCGCCAGTTCGACGCGGACATGGCGGCGCGGAAGCGAGCCGCCCCCGGTCGTACGGTCCGAGATGTGCACCGGCGGCCCGAGCAGACCGGTCAGCCGGCCCACCCCGGGCACCGCCAGCGCGGCGACGGTGGCGAGGGCCTCGTCGCCACGCTCCGTCTCGGCGGGACGCGGCGGCTCGGGCTGTCGTACGGGAGACGGTTCCGCGTCCTCGTCCAGCAGGGCCGTCACCCGCAGGTCCACCTCGCCGAGCTCCAGCCCCAGCAGTCCGGCCGCCGTTCCGGCCAGCACCGTGCGCAGCCGCTCCGCCGTCACCGGCAGCGGTTCCGCGGGCGTGGCCCCGAACTCCGCCGTGAGCCGCAGCGGCCCGGGCGGCAGCGCGCCCGGAGGCGGAGGTACGGCGGGCTCGTGCGTGTCCTCAGGGTCGGCGAGCCCGATGCGCACCGCGTCCAGCCGTACGCCGTGAAGGTCCTTGGCGGCGGCCGCCAGCACCGCCCGGGCCGCCTCCTCGGAGATCCACGCGCCGTCGCGCGGCCCGCCCAGGGGCAGCAATCTGCCCAGTCCGAGCTGATGCCGCACCGTCCGTGCCCACTGCTCCGCCGTCATTACTCCAGCCTGCCGCATCTCCGGCGCGCGATCGCGCTACCGCGCTTACGGTGGTCGAAGGAGGACGAGCGAAAGGGGTGACGCGATGACCGACATGACGCAGGGCACCGAGGTGGATCCGCAGGCACAGCTGCGGAAGACCACCAAGCGCGGCGGCGGCGACCCGGCGACCCGAGGGCGGACGACCATCGCCGACGGTGTCGTGGAGAAGATCGCCGGACTCGCGGCACGGGACGTCCTCGGCGTCCACGCCATGGGCAGCGGTCTGAGCCGTACCTTCGGAGCCGTACGGGACCGGGTGCCCGGCGGTTCGAAGTCCGCCACACGCGGGGTCAAGGTCGAGGTCGGCGAGGTGCAGACCGCGCTCGACCTGGAGATCGTCGTCGACTACGGCGTCTCGATCTCCGACGTCGCCAAGGCGGTGCGGGAGAACGTCATCGCGGCGGTGGAGCGGATGACCGGCCTGGAGGTCGTCGAGGTCAACGTCGCGGTGAGCGATGTGAAGCTGCCCGACGAGGAGGACGAGGAGCCGGAGTCCCGGCTCCAGTAGCCGCACCACACCGTGAAGGACCTTTAGGGAGCGCACGATGAGCATGGCCGTGGTCGGCATGATCGCCGGCATGGCGCTGGGCTTCGCAGGGTATTTCGGCGGGTTCGGCGCCTTCCTGCTGGTGGCGGCGCTGGGCGCCATCGGCTTCGTCGTCGGCCGGTTCCTGGAGGGGGACCTGGAGATCGGCGACTTCTTCCGTACCCGTGACGACCGACGCGACCGGCGGCCATGACGTCCGTGAGCAGTGAGAACGGCACGGCGGACGGGCTCCGCGCACCCCTGACCGTGACCGCCGTTCCGCCCGGTGACCGGGGGGCGACGAGGATCGCCGACCGGGTGGTCGCCAAGGTCGCGGGACAGGCGGCCCGCGAGGCGCTCGGAAAGCTCCCCGCCGAGGCCGGGCCCCCGCACGCCACCGTCGTCGTCCACCACGAAGTGGCCCGCATCCGCATGCACCTCGAACTCGACTACCCCAGCGACATCGGCGCCCGTTGCAGACAGGTGCGTCAGCAAGTGGTCGAGCGGGTAGTCGCGTTGGTGGGCATGGAGGTGTCGGAGGTGACGGTCCAGGTGGAGCGGCTGCATCCGGCACAGACGCACGGCGCGGCACAGGGGAGGACGCGATGAGCGAGCCCCAGGGCTCCGAAGGCACCACACAACGACTGCCGGTGATCGAGCGGACGGCGGAACCGGACCGGCGCGACCAGTCCGCGTCGGCGGCCGCGTACGGCCCACCACCCGCACCGGAGGCCGAAGGGGGCGGCGGCGAACGCCGCTTCTGGTCGGCGCGCAGGATCCCGGCCGGCATCCTCGCCCTGCTGCTCCTGCTCGTCGCGGGCATCTTCCTGTACGACATCGCGGCCGTCCGGGCGCACCGGCCGGCCATGCACTGGCGCCGCGAACTCTCCGGTCAACTCGCCGAACGCCCCCTGGACGACATCTGGGTCCTGATCGGCGCCGGCGTCGCCGCGGCCCTGGGCCTGTGGCTGCTGGTCCTGGCCGTCACGCCCGGTCTGCGCAGCGTCCTCCCGATGCGCCGCACCCACCCCGACGTCCGCGCCGGACTCCACCGGGACGCGGCGGCCATGGTCCTGCGCGACCGGGCCATGGAGGTGTCCGGCGTCCAGTCCGCACGCGCACGGGTGAGGCGGAAGAAGGCCGACGTCCGCGCGGTCTCCCACTTCCGTGAACTGGACGACGTACGCGCCGACCTGGACCTGACCCTCACCGAGGCGATCAGGGGACTGGGACTGGCCCGGCCCCCCGCCCTGTCGGTGCACGTGGCGCGGACCACCAAGAAGAAGGGCTGAGGCCGATGCTCAGGACCGTCAACCGCGTACTGATCGGCCTGGTGGGCCTGGTACTGCTCGTAGTCGGCGGCTCGGTGCTCGCCGTGGGCCTCGGCGTCGACCCGCCCTCCTGGTGGATCCACGACGGCAAGAAGGACGTTCTGCTGAGCGACGCGGAGCGCACCCGCTGGGACGGTGAGGGCTGGTGGTGGCCGACGGTCATCGCCGCACTGGCACTCGTGGTGCTCCTGACCCTGTGGTGGCTGACGGCGGTCCTGCGCAGGCGCCGACTCACGGAGGTACGCGTCAACACGGGCGACGGTGAGGGCGCGCTGTTGCGGGGCCGGGCGTTGGAGACCGTACTGGCGGGCGACGCGGGCCAGTTGGACGGCGTGCAACGAGCCCAGGTAGGCCTGAAAGGCCGCCCGGACGCCCCGGAGACCCACGTACGCCTCCACCTGGAACCGCACGTGGACCCGGGAACGGCCCTGCACCACCTGACGACCGGGGCCCTGACCCATGCCCGCAGTTCGGCAGGCCTCGACTCACTACCGGCCGAGGTCCGCATGACGGGCGTCAAGCACAAGGCGGAAAGGGTCAGTTGAGAACCTCCACGGGCCCGCGCCTCAGAAGCCGTGCCTCATGCCCCCGTCGACCGGCACCATGACCCCGGTCAGATAGGAAGCGGCCGGCGACAGCAGGAACGCCGACACCCGCCCGAATTCCTCAGGTGTCCCATACCGTCGCAGCGGAATCCGGGACTCGTTGGCGGCCCGAGTGGCGTCAGGATCAGCCGACATCCCGTCCAGCTCGCGCACGCGGTCCGTGTCGATGCGAGACGGCAGCAACCCGACCACCCGAATCCCCCGCGGTCCCAGTTCGTCCGAGAGCGACTTCGCGAACCCGGCGAGACCGGGCCGCAGCCCGTTCGAAATGGTCAGCCCGGGAATCGGCTCGTGCACGGACGCCGACAGCACGAACCCGATCACACCCCCGGCCTCCAGCTCCGCCGCGGCCGCCCGAGCCAGTCGCACCGCCCCGAGGAACACGGACTCGAACGCGGACTGCCACTGCTCGTCCGTGTTGTCGGCCACGAAGCCGGGCGCGGGCCCGCCCACGCTGATCAGTACCCCGTCGAAGCCGCCGAAGTTCTCCCGTGCGGAGGCGATGAGCCGCTCCGCCGACGACGGATCGGCGTTGTCGACGCCCACCCCCACCGCGTTCGGCCCCAACTCCGCCGCCGCGGCGAGCGCCCGCTTCTCGTCCCGCCCGGTCACCACCACCTTCGCCCCGTCCGCGACCAGCGAACGCGCGGCCGCGTTGCCGAGCCCACGGGTCGCGCCGGTGACGACGTACACCCGGTCCTTCAGTCCAAGATCCATGGTCCCTATCCTGCCTCCTCGCCCCCGAACAGCGTCAGGGCGGTGTTCACCAGACCGATGTGGCTGAACGCCTGCGGGAAGTTGCCGAGCTGGGCGTCGGCCACGGGGTCGTACTCCTCGGACAGCAGCCCCACGTCGTTGGCCAGCCCCAGCAGGCGTTCGAAGAGGTCCCGCGCCTCCTTCGTACGGCCGGTCATGTGGAGCGCGTCGGCGAGCCAGAACGAGCACACCAGGAACGTGCCCTCGCCGCCGGGCAGCCCGTCGACGGGGGTCTCCTCGGCGCTGTAGCGACGTACCAGTCCGTTGTGCTCCAGCTCCGCGCGGATCGCGTCGATGGTGCCGACGACCCGGGGATCGTCGGGCGGCAGGAAGCCGGTGCGCGGGATCAGCAGCAGGGACGCGTCGAGTTCGCGCGAGCCGTAGTACTGGGTGAAGGTGTTGCGTTCGGGGTCGTAGCCCTTCTCGCAGACCTCGCGGTGCACCTCGTCGCGCAGCGTGCGCCAGCCGTCCGGGTCGCCCCTGAGGTCCGGGAAGGCCTCCAGGGCGCGCACCGCGCGGTCGGCGGCGACCCACACCATGACCTTCGAGTGGACGAAGTCGCGGCGGCCGCCGCGCACCTCCCAGATCCCCTCGTCCGGCTGCCGCCAGGAGGACCGGAGGAAGTCCAGCAGGACACTCTGCAGGGACCACATGTGCGGCTTGGCGGGCAGGCCCGCCCGCCGGGCCAGCGACAGCGAGTCCATGACCTCGCCGTACACGTCCAGCTGGAGCTGCTTCACTGCCCCGTTGCCGATGCGTACCGGCCGGGAGCCGCCGAAGCCGGACAGCCACGGCAGCTCGAACTCGGGCAGCCGCCGCTCGCCCGCCACGCCGTACATGATCTGGAGGTCCGCCGGGTCGCCGGCGACCGCGCGCAGCAGCCAGTCCCGCCAGGCCTCGGCCTCCTCCAGGTAGCCGCACTGCACCAGGACGGCCAGGGTGAGGGTGGAGTCGCGCAGCCAGCAGTAGCGGTAGTCCCAGTTGCGCACCCCGCCCATCTCCTCCGGCAGCGAGGTGGTGGCCGCGGCCACGATGCCGCCGGTCGGCCGGTAGGTGAGCGCCTTCAGGGTGATCAGGGAACGGATCACGGCGTCCCGGTGCGGACCGTCGTAGCGGCAGCGCGCCGACCACGCCTGCCAGTCGGCCACGCTGCTCTCCAGCGCCTCGAAGGGGTCGGTCAGCGGGGGGCGCGGCTCGTGCGAGGGATGCCAGGTGAGGACGAACGCGACCTTCTCACCCGCCTCGACGGTGAACTCCGAGTGCGTCCCGAAGTGCTCGCCCCAGGTGCGTACCGGGGGCTCGCTGCGCAGCCACGTCGCGTCGGGTCCCGCGACGGCCACCCGGTGTCCGTCCGCCCTGCGCATCCACGGCACGATCGAGCCGTACTCGAAGCGCAGCCGCAGTGTGCTGCGCACGGTGACCCGGCCGCGGAGCCCTTCCACGACGCGTACGACGTCGGGGGCGACGTCGCGCTGCGGCATCAGGTCGGTGACGCGCACCGCGCCCTCGTCGGTCTCCCACTCGGTGTCCAGGACGAGGGTGCCGGGACGGTAGCCGCGCCTCGTGCACCGGTCGGCTTTCTTCGGAGCGATCCGCCAGTGGCCGTTCTCCTCGTCCCCGAGCAGCCTGGCGAAGCAGGCCGCCGAGTCGAAGCGGGGCAGACACAGCCAGTCCACGGAGCCGTCCATGCCGACCAGTGCGGCGGTCTGTTCGTCGCCGATGAGGGCGTAGTCCTCGATACGGGGGTGCACGGAGTGCGGTTTCCCGGCAGGCCCGGCAGGCAATCAGGGTGGGGCCGGGGGAGTGACGCCGCCGCGCCGGAGAATCACCGTGCGGGCCGTCCGTGCGCCGGCTGCCCCGCTCGTCTTCCGGTGGGTCACACCGCGGCCGGCTGCGCCTCCGTCGCGTCTTCCTGTTCCGCCTTCTCCCGGCGGTCGCGGAGTTCGCGCCGCACCATGACGACCCACCCGATGGGAACGCCGAGGGAGAACAGCCACCACTGGAAGGCGTAGGCGTAGTTCAGCGCGGCGTCCTCCTTGCCGGGGTTGCCGCCGATCAGTTCCGGGCTGTCACCCTTCGGCTCGGGTGCCGTCTGGGCGATGTAGCCGCCGAGCACCGTGGCGCCCAGCCGCTCGGCCTCCTGCTCGCTGTTGATCAGCATGACCTGCCGGTCCGGGAGCCCCTTGAGGTTCTTGATGCCGCTCGCCGCGGTCGTCTCGTCGGGCATCAGCCGCCCGGTGACCGTGATCTCACCCTTCGGGGGAGCGGGGATCTTCGGGAACACCGTCTGGCTCGGACCGTTCGCGGGGATCCAGCCCCGGTTGACCAGCAGCACCTTGCCGTCGTCGAGGACGAAGGGGGTCAGGACGTGGTAGCCGACCTCGTCGTCGGAGTTGGTGCGGCGCCGGACGACGACCTCGTCCTCGGTGTCGAAGTGCCCCTTCGCGGTCACGCTGCGGTACCGGTCGTGTGTCGTGACCGTGTGTCCGGGCGAGGTCATCCGCTCCACGGGCACCGGCTTCGCGGACATCGCGTCGGAGACCAGCTGGTTGCGGGCGGTGCGCTCCTCGTAGCGGTGCATCTGCCAGATGCCCAGCCTGATCATCGTGGGGATGAGGAGGAGGGCGACCAGCGTGAGGATCACCCACTGCCGGGACAACAGGAAGCGGTACACCCCACGACCGTACAACTCGGACCGCGGGGGGTGCGCACAGGGGTGTGCCGGACCGGTCGACGACGCCCACCCGATGGGGCGCTGCCGGCTTGCGGGTGCCGGCGACGCCCCTGACGATTCGGCTTATGACACGTTGCGAAGTGTGTGGGAACGACTACGAGCTGGCATTCACCGTCGAGACCCGGGACGGGGCCCGTCACGTCTTCGATTCGTTCGCCTGCGCGATCCACCGCATGGCCCCCATCTGCGAGCACTGCCGTGTGCAGATCATCGGGCAGGGCGTCGAGGTGGACGGTCACTGGTTCTGCGGCGCCCACTGTGCCCGCGCGGAGGGCAAGGCCGGCATCGTGGACAAGGTCGGCTCCGCCGTGTAGCCGACGCCTACGGGGGTGAAGGGGACAGTACGGTCATCCTCGCGACGCCGGCTCCACATCCTGGAGCAACTGCCCGAAGGCCGCCTCGTCGACGACCGGGGTGCCGAACTGCCGGGCCTTGACCACCTTGGAGGTGCCCGAGTCCGGGTCGTTGGTGACCAGCAGACTGGTCAGCCGGGAGATGCTGGTGGCGACATGCAGCCCGGCCTCGATCGCCCGGTCCTCCAGGAGGTCGCGCTCGGTCGAGGTGTCACCGGAGAAGGCGATCCGCATGCCCTGTTTGAGTGGTTTGCCGTCCTCGTACCGCCCCGGGTTGGGGTAGGGGCACGCGGGTCGCTTGCGAGTGGGCCGCCAACTGGTCGTCCGGTAGCCGCCGTAGCCCGCCGACTGCCGGGGTACCGCCGCCCGGTCCGTCCACTCGGTCAGCGGCCGGCACTCGTGCAGCGGCAGCCGCACGCTTCGCGCGGCGGCGGCCCGCAGGCTCGGCCGGAACGCCTCCGCGAGCACGCGCGCGTCGTCCAGGGCATGGTGCGCCCGCTGCTGTACGACACCGAAGTGGGCCGCCAGCGACTCCAGTTTGTGGTTGGGCAGCGGCAGGCCCAGCTCCTTCGACAGGACGATGGTGCACAGCCGTTGACTCACCGGCGCCACCCGGCCCGCGCGCGCGTACTCGCGGGCGATCATCTGCCAGTCGAAGACGGCGTTGTGCGCGACCAGCACACGACTGTCGAGACGCGCCGAGAACTCGTCGGCGATGTCCTGGAAGAGCGGGGCGCCTTCGAGTGCCTCGCTCGTCAGCCCGTGGATCCAGACGGGGCCAGGGTCCCGCTCCGGATTGACCAGCGTGTACCAGTGGTCCTCGACCTCACCCTGGGCGTCCAGCCGGTACACGGCCGCGGAGATTATCCGGTCGTCGCGGGCCAGGCCGGTGGTCTCCACGTCGACGACCGCGTATCCCTGCGGATACGCGGCCGGCCACGCTGTGGGGGAGGAGGCTGCGGTCGTCTGGTCTTCGAGCATGGTTCATGAGGATACGGGCCGCGACTGACAGTCCCTCACGACGGCGTCGGTACCGGGCTCCAGGCGACCGGGGTGCGATCCTCCGGGGATGACCGAAGAGGGTGTGAACGGACCGGCGCACGGCGAGGCCCACGGTGGTGGGCTCGGCGCCCGCCTCAACTGGCTGCGCGCGGCCGTCCTCGGCGCGAACGACGGCATCGTCTCCACCGCGGGCCTCGTCGTCGGCGTGGCCGGTGCGACGAGCGACCGCGCGGCGTTGCTGACGGCGGGTCTGGCGGGCCTGCTGGCCGGCTCGATGTCCATGGCGGCCGGGGAGTACGTGTCCGTGTCGACCCAGCGGGACTCCGAGATGGCCGCACTGGCTGTGGAGAAGCGGGAGCTTCGCGAACAGCCCGAGGCGGAGCTGGAGGAGTTGACAGAGCTTCTGGAGGAACGGGGCCTGTCCCGTGACGTGGCCCGTGAGGCGGCGGAACAGCTGACGGAACGTGACGCACTCCGGGCGCACGCACGCGTGGAGCTCGGCATCGACCCGGACGAACTGACGAACCCCTGGCACGCGGCCTGGGCGAGCTTCCTGGCGTTCACGGCGGGGGCGTTGCTGCCGCTGCTCGCGATCGTGCTGCCGCCGGCGGGGTGGCGGGTGCCGGTGACCGTGGTGTCGGTGGTGGCGGCGCTGGTCCTGACCGGGTGGAGCAGTGCGCGGTTGGGGGCGGCCGACGCCGGACGGGCGGTGGTGCGCAATGTGGGGGGCGGGGTGTTGGCGATGGGGGTCACTTACGGGGTGGGGGTGCTGCTGGGGGCGGCGGGCGTCGGCTGACACCCCCGCCCCTTGGCGGAGATCACCAAGAAGCAAGCGCGTACCACCGTTGATACTTGTGGGTAACAACGTCTAGCCGTGCCTCACCGGCGGTTCTACGGTGCACGCATGCCGAACCTCCCCGACGTCGTGGTCTGGTCCATACCCGCCTTCGTGCTGCTCACCGTCATCGAGATGATCAGCGTCCGCATCCATCCCGATGAGGACGCGGCCGGCTACGAGACGAAGGACGCCGCCACCAGCATCGGCATGGGACTGGGCAGCCTCGTCTTCGACTTCCTCTGGAAGATCCCGATCGTCGCCGTCTACACCGCCGTCTACGAGTTGACCCCGCTCCGCGTCCCCGTCCTGTGGTGGACGGTCCCGCTGATGCTGCTCGGGCAGGACTTCTTCTACTACTGGTCCCACCGCGGCCACCACGTCATCCGCATCCTGTGGGCCTGCCACGTCGTCCACCACTCCAGCCGGAAGTTCAACCTCACCACCGCGCTGCGCCAGCCCTGGACGACCCTGACCGTCTGGCCGTTCTACGTTCCCCTCGTCGCCGCCGGCGTCCACCCGGCCGCACTCGCCTTCTGCTCCTCCGCGAACCTCGTGTACCAGTTCTGGATCCATACCGAACGCATCGACAAGATGCCCCGCTGGTTCGAGTTCGTGTTCAACACCCCGTCCCACCACCGTGTCCACCACGCCTCCCAGGGCGGTTACCTGGACCGCAACTTCGGCGGGATCCTCATCGTCTGGGACCGGCTCTTCGGCTCGTTCGTCGCCGAGACCGAACGGCCCGTCTACGGGTTGACCAAGAACATCAACACGTTCAACCCGATCAAGGTGGCCACCCATGAGTACGTAGCGATCATCAAGGACATCAAGAAGGCGCGGAGTTGGCGCGAGCGGGCGGGACGCGTCTTCAGGGGACCCGGCTGGGCACCGGCACCGCTACCGGAGACGGCCGAGGAGGCCGTGCCCGCGTGAGAACCCCGAGCGCGTACGGCACCCACCGCGGCCGCCGGGCACTCCTTGTGGTGTCCGCCCTCGCCGCCGCCGTCGACCTCGTCTCCTTGGTCGTCGGCTTCGCTCCCGGCCACGCCGTGGCCAAGCCCCTCCTGATGCCCCTCCTGGCCGCGTACTGCGTCGCGTCCGGGGCGCCCAGGCTCCTGGTCGGCGCCCTCCTGTGCGGCTGGGGCGGCGACGTCCTGCTGCTGTCCGACGCCGACCCCGCCTTCCTCGCCGGCATGGCCTCCTTCGCGGCCGGCCATGTCTGCTACCTCGTGCTCTTCCAGGCATACGGCAGCCCACGCGCGCGTGCCGGCCTCCTTGCGCCCCTCTACGCCACCGCCCTCGTCGCCACCGTCGTCGCCCTGTGGCCGGACCTGCCCGCCGGACTGCGGGTGCCCGTCGCCGGCTACAGCGTGCTGCTCACGACGATGGCGTGCGCGTCGGCCGTCCGGTTCGGTGCGCTCACCGGAGTCGGCGGCGCGCTGTTCCTCCTCTCGGACACCCTCATCGCGACCGGCGTCGCCGACTGGCCGCAGCTCCCACGGCCCGATTTCTGGATCATGCTCACGTATGTCGCCGCGCAGTTCCTGCTGGCCGGTGGCACCCTCCGAGCCCTCGAAGCGCGCCCGGGACCGATGGCGACGTACGGTGAGATGCGCTCGACCACCCTCTGAGCGCCGCACCGACCTCGCACGAGAAGGACCCTCGCCATGCGCGCCACCACCATCCACGCCCCTTACGACATGCGTGTGGAGGACGTGCCCGAGCCCGTGGTGCAGCTGCCCACCGACGCCGTGCTCCGGGTGCTGCGCGCCTGCATCTGCGGCAGCGACCTGTGGGCCTACCGCGGCGAGGCGGCCCGGCAGCCGGGGCAGCGGATCGGCCACGAGTTCCTCGGCGTCGTGGAGGAGACCGGCTCCGAGGTCGGCACCCTCAAGCGGGGTGACCTCGTCGTCGCACCCTTCATGTGGTCCGACGGCGTCTGCGACTACTGCCGCGAGGGCCTGACCACCTCGTGCGAGCACGGTGGGTTCTGGGGTTCCGTCGGCTACGACGGCGGCCAGGGCGAGGCCGTCCGCGTCCCCTTCGCCGACGGCACCCTCGTACGCCTGCCCAAGGAGGCGGCATCCGACGACCACCTGCTGTCCTCCCTGCTGACCCTCTCCGACGTCCTGGGCACCGGGCACCACGCGGCCCTCGGCGCCGGAGCCCGCCCGGGCGCCACGGTCGCCGTCGTCGGTGACGGCGCCGTCGGCCTGTGCGCGGTGCTCGCCGCCAAGCGGCTCGGCGCCGAGCGGATCATCGCCCTGGGCCGCCACCAGGTCCGTACCGACATCGCGCGCCGCTTCGGCGCCACCGACGTCGTCGCCGAGCGCGGGGACGCGGCCGTCGAGGCGGTCCGCGAACTCACCCGCGGTCAGGGCGCCCACGCCGTCGTGGAGGCCGTCGGCACCGAACAGTCCATGCGTACGGCTGTCGGCATCACCCGTGACGGCGGCGCCATCGGCTTCGTCGGCGTGCCGCACGGCAGCGGCACGGGTGTCGACCTCGGTGTCCTGTTCGACCGGAACATCGCCCTGCGCGGCGGCGTCGCGCCGGTCCGCGCCTACATCCCGGAACTGCTCCCCGACGTCCTGGACGGCACCGTCGACGCCTCACCCGTCTTCGACATGACCGTCGGTCTGGAGGGCGTCCCCGACGGCTACAAGGCGATGGACGAGCGCACCGCGCTCAAGGTCCTCGTCACCGGGTAGCGGTCACCCAGCGTTTTCACCAGCGGATCGGCAACGGCAGCGCTGTCAGCAGCCCCGACACCACGACCACGAGTCCCAGGGCGACGACCTCGGCACGTGCGGGGGCACAGGCGGTCAGCGATGCGGGGGCGCGGTGCAGCCGGATCCGGGCCCACAGGGCGAGAGCGGCGACGACCGCCACGAGGAGCACCTTGGCGAGCAGCGTGCGCCCGTAGGCCGTGTCAGTCAGCTGCTCCAGAATGGTGCCGGGCGGCATCCGGCGCAGCGAACTCCACACGCCGGTCGCGGTGATGGCGGCGAGCAGGACGGCCGCCACGCGCGCGTAGAGCCCGAGCAGCGCCGCGCCCGGGTCCGTGGCGGCCCACCGGCGCAGTGTCCGCAGCACATGCAGGAGCCCGCCCGCCCACAGCGCGGCGCATGTGAGGTGAACCAGCGTCAGCCCGGAGCCGACCAGGGGACTGTGCTCGGCCGCGGGATGCGCGCGCAGGGCCTCCGCCACCACCACGGCCGCCAGCGGCCACACCTGGGTGGCCGGACGGGCCGAACGGGCGCACAGGCCGGCCACCAGGAACGCGTTGACCTCCAGGAGCGCCAACTTGCCGTCCCGCGACTCGTACAGGCCGCCGACGTTGATCTCGGAGAGGCTGTGCGGCACCAGATTGCCGGTCGCCACGACAGACGCCAGACCCAGCGCGGCGAGAAAACCGGCGGCGGCCGCATAAGGGGCCCAGGAGCGTGGCACGTCCGGCGGAGCACCGGGCACCGAGCGGGCCAGCCGGCCCACGAACAGCTCGCCCAGCGGCACACACAACGCCGCGAAGAGCACCGCTCGCAGCAGGGCCACCCCACCGGCCCCGGGCGCGGCGGCCTCCCCGGTGCCGTGCAGCGCGGCGGACGGCCCGAACATCGGTATCGCCAGGGCCAGTACCGCCAGGACGAGGACGGCGACCGCCCGGCCGGTGCCGGGACGCCGCGGGGCGCCACCCGCGTCGGTCGCCTCGGAGGTGGGTCTTGTCAAGGTCACCCCACGATCCTGACCACAACGGACAGATCCGGGCAACTGCAGGAAAACAAGTGGTGGTACGGCATTCCACCCATACATACGTTTCAGGTGTCATCGTCGTTCAGACCCGCTCAGCGCCAGCGCGCGGCATCCGTGCCCCATGACACGGGCGGGCGGGCCCAGTCCGCCGGGCCGCCCTCGAAGGAGACCGGCGACAGCGCGTACCGCAGCCGTCCCAGCACACTGTCCGTCTGTGTCAACCAGGGTTCCGGACCGTCGTAGGAGTCGTTCTCGACGTTCCCCGCGGCCATGGCGTCCCCGTCGGCCACACCGTCCATCAGCCACCAGGCCGTCCGCGCGAGCGCCAGCCGCACGAACCGGCTTCCACCCTCGTGCGACTGCTCGGTCAGCGCCCGCAGCACGGCCGCCGCCAGCAGATAGCCCGTCCCGTGATCGAGGGCCTGCGCGGGCAGCGCGCCCGGTCGCTCCGCCGAACCCTCCAGCACCGCGATCCCGGTCGCGGCCTGTACGAGGCTGTCGAAGCCCCGCCGCTCACGCCAAGGCCCGTACGCGCCCCACGCCGACAACTGGGCGACGACCACCCCGGGCCGCCGTTCCGCCAGCGCCTCGGCGGACAGCCCGAACCGGTCCAGCGCGCCCGGCCGGTACCCGGTGACGACCACGTCCGCCGCCGCGAGCAGTTCCTCGAAGGCCTGCCGGTCGGTGGCCAGGTCGAGCGTCGCCGACCGCTTCCCGAAGCCCGTGTCGGCGTGCTGGTCCGGCAGTTCGGGAAGGCTGGGCGCGTCCAGGCGCAGGACGTCCGCTCCGAGCAGGGCGAGTGTGCGGGTGGCGACCGGACCCGCCAGCACCCGTGTCAGGTCCAGGACGCGCAGACCGGCGGCCGGCAGCAGGGGAGAGGGCCCGACCGGCGGGAAGGCACGCACGCGTGCCGTATCCAGTCGTCCGCTTTCGATCAGTGGCCGTTTCGCCACCTCGGCCGCCTGTGGGTGTGCGGCCCATTCCTCGGGTGAACGCAGGGCGACGGCGAGACCCCCGGCCGCGTACACGGCTTCCTCGACATCCAGGGCGGAGCGCTCGGCGAGGGCCGATTCGACGGCCGCCGCGTCCTCCGGCACCCCCAGTGCGTCGAGCAGCCGCGCCCGGTGGTGGGGATAGTTCGCGTGCGTCCGCACCCACCCGTCCGCCGTCCGCCAGAAGCGGGACAGCGGTGCGAAGTTGACCGGCGCGCGGTCATTGATCAACAGGTGACGTTCGCTCAGGAAAGCGGTGGCGACCGCCCCGTCGTCCACCCGCGCCGCCGGCACCTCGACGAGCCCGGCCCGCCGGGCCGCGAGTGCGGCGGCGGCCAGCGCGCACTCGGCCACACAGGTCCGCGCCAGCTTCCGCACGGGAAGCCGCCCCTGCAGAGCGCCCTCCCGCACCACGAACTTGATTCGAGTCATGACTGCACTATGCAGTATTGACTGAATCAAGATATGGACGAGCCTTGATCGTCCTGTGCTGCTACTTCGTCACCGCGTCCAGTGCGTCCACCGTGCCCCAGCCGTAGAAGCCGTTGCGGTTCTTGGAACCCTCGCACACCGCGTCGACCTTGCCGTCGCCGTTGATGTCGTAGGGGTCCGTGCACGGCGTGGCGTCGGCCTCGGCGTACAGCAGCGCCTTCACCAGGGCCGGCGGGGCGTACGGGTGCGTCGACTTGATCAGGGCGGCCACTGCCGCGACGTGCGGCGAGGCCATCGACGTACCGGCCATGTAGCCCCACTTGCCGCCGGGCAGCGTGCCCAGGATCAGACCGCTGGTCGCGGGCGGCGCGGGCGTCTGGTACGCCGTCGAGTCACCGCCGGGCGCGGCGACGTCGATGACGCCCAGGCCGTAGTTGGAGAAGGACGACTTGATGCCCTTGGCGCCGGTCGCCGCCACCGTCACGACACCCGGCAGCTGGGTCGGTATGTCGAAGCACTCCGAGGGGTCGATCACCCGGTCCGAGGGCGTCCCGTCGTTCGGCGATACCGGGTCGGTGATCTCGTCGGCGGCGAGGTCGTAGTTCTCGTTGCCGGCCGCGGCGACGTTGACCACGCCCCGCTTCTCCGCGTACCGCGAGGCCCGGGTGACCGCGTCCACGAGGGCCTTCTGGTCCGGGTCGTCGGTGCAGTTGAAGTACCACGGGTCGGTGTAATAGCTGTTGTTGGTGACGTCGACGCCGTGCGTGGCCGCCCACATGAAGCCGCAGACCACGGCCTCCGTGTAGAAGTAGCCGGCGGTGGTCGACACCTTGATGCCCGCCACCTTCACCCCGGGCGCCACGCCCGTCATGCCGACGCCGTTCTTGGCGGCCGCGATCTCACCGGCCACGTGCGTGCCGTGCGGGCTCTCCTCGGCACTCGGCCGCCACGCCCCGTCGGTGGTGTCCGGCTTGCCCGTCACGCAGTTGACCGAGGCGGCCCGGTCGAAGTTCGGCGCGAGGTCCGGGTGGGTGTCGTCCACCCCGGTGTCGATCACGGCGACGGTCACCTTGCTGCTGCCGAGCGACTTCTCGTGCGCCTTGTCCGCCTTGATGGCGGGCAGGTCCCACTGCAACGACTCCAGCGGGTCCTGGCCGGCGTCGGCGGCGGACTGCGCCGCTGCCATCTGCGCCGAGCTCAGCGCCTTCGGCGTCCCCTCGTCGGTCGTCGACTGCGCGGGCAGCGGCGCGTTGCGCGTGTTGCCCGCCGACTCGACCCCGCGGACCTTGCGGATCGTCTTGGCGAAGTCGGGGTTCGACGAGTGGACGACGATCACGCCGATCTGGTCGTACGACGTCACGATCGTGCCGCCGGCCTTGCCGATGGCCTTCTTCACCTGGGCGGAAGGACCGTACCCGGGGCGGACGTTGACGACATAGCTGAGCGCCGTCCCGTCCGCGTCGGCGGCGGCGGCGAGGGCGTCGCTGACGGCACCGGGGGAGACGGCGGCGCTACCGGACAGTTCGCTCGCGGACGCCGTGGCGCCCGGCAGGAAGGCCATGGCCGTCGCGACGGCCATACCGAGCGGGATCGCGAGCGTGCGCCGACAGCGCGGGTGGGGCCCAGTCATGATGAGAATCTCTCCAGTTCGTTCTCGGTACAGGGGGTCCGTGCGGGTGGTGCGGGGTGGGGCGAAGTCACTTGACCGGTGGGGCACTTGACGGGCGGGGCACTTGACGGGCGGGTCACTTGACCGCGCGCAGCGCGTCGACGATGCCGAAGCCGTAGAACCCGTTGGCCCGGGCGCCGCCCTTGCACACCGCGTCCTGCGTGCCGTCGCCGTCCTGGTCGTAGGAGGCCGGACAACTCGTGGCGTCCGCCTGTGCCTTCAGCAGCGCCTGCAGCTGGGCCGGGCTCGCCTTCGGGTGCGTCGACTTCAGCAGCGCGGCGACGCCCGCGGCGTGCGGCGAGGCCATCGAGGTGCCCTGCAGGAAGCCGTACTCGCCGTTCGGCAGGGTCGACAGGATGCGGCCGTTCTGCGACGGCGTGTCCGGGATCTGGTAGAGCCGGTCACCACCGGGCGCCGCGACGTCGATGACACCCTTGCCGTACGAGGAGTAGTACGACTTGAGGTTCTTGACGCCCGTCGCGCTGACCGTCACGACACCCGGCAGCTGAGTCGGCACGTCGAAGCACTCGTGCGGGTCGACGGTGCGCTCCACCGCGGTGGAGTCGTCGGGGCTGGAGTCGTCGACGATCGCGTCGGAGTCCAGGTCGTCGTTGGAGTTGCCCGCAGACGCCAGGCTGAGCGTGCCCTTCTTCTGGGCGTACTGCTGCGCCCTGTTGACTGAATCAACAATGGCCCGCTGATCCGGATCGTCCATGCAGTTGTACAGCCACGGATCAACGTAATAGCTGTTGTTCGTGATCTCGACGCCGTGGTCGGCGGCGAACACGAACGCGCACACGACGCTCTCCGGGTAGAAGAGGCCGTTGCTCCGGTCGGTCACATTGATGGCCGACACCTTCACGCCGGGCGCGACCCCCGCCACGCCGATGCCGTTGCGGGCCGCGGCGATCTCGCCGGCCACATGCGTGCCGTGGTAGTCGTCCGCGGTGTACGGCCGCCAGGCGCCCGGACTGGTGTCCGGGACACCGCCGTTGCAGTTCGCCGACTGGGCGGCGGAGAAGTTCGGCGCGATGTCGGGGTGGGTGTCGTCGACGCCGGTGTCGATCACGGCGACGGTCACCTTCCGGCTGCCCGGGTTGATCTTGGCGGCCTTGTCGGCGCCTATCGCGCGCAGGTCCCACTGGTCGGCCTCAAGGGGCTCGCTGTCGGGCGCCGCGGCCGAGGCCTTGGCGACCTTCGCGGCCTGCGCGTCCGACAGGACCTGGACCGCGCCCTCGTCCGTCGTGGCCGCCGGCGTCAGCGCCGAGGTGCGGGTGGCACCGGCCGACTGCACCCCGTGGACCTTGCGGATCTGCTGGGCGAAGTCCGGCGCGGAGGAGTGGACGACGATCACACCGATCTTCTCGTAAGCGATCACCACGGTGCCGCCGGCCGCCGGTATCGCCTTCTTCACCGCCGCGATCGTGCGGTGGTCCACCTTGGTGTTGACGACGTAGGACAGGGCCGTCGCGTCCGCGGCCTGAGCCGTGGCCTGCGCGGAGGGCGCGGCCGAGGCTGCCGAGGGCAGGAAGCCGAGCGAGGCCGTGAGGGACAGCACGACGGGCACAGCGAGCGCGACGCTGTGTCTTGGACGTATCGAACGTATCGAACGTCTGGAACGCGGCTGGGACATGGGGTCTCCACATCATCCGGAAACGAAACCGGCCCGAGGCGCAGGTGTCGCTCGGGCAGGTACATGACGGGTGGTGCCAGGCCGAAGCTATCTCCCGAAGTCGCTGGCCAGCAATGACTTCCCCAAGGTGAGTTCCGAAAGAAGCAAAGCGAGTTGAACCGGGGCCAGCGCGGCGCCGTGACCTTGGACAGGGAACGCGAGGACACTCGCCCCCGATCCCCGTCACAACCGCACCCGCAACGCGAGGAGTCTCCGTGGCCACCGACGCACCGCCACCCTCGAAAGAGACGCACAAACTCCCCACCAGCGAGGAGTTCACCGAGGTGCAGGAGAGCGCGGAGTTCGGTGAACTGCGCCGCTCCTACCGCTCCTTCGCCTTTCCGCTGACCGTCGGTTTCATCGCCTGGTACCTGCTGTACGTCCTGCTGTCCAACTACGCGGGCGACTTCATGGGCACCAAGGTCGTCGGCAACATCAACGTGGCCCTCGTCCTGGGCCTCGCCCAGTTCCTCACCACGTTCCTGATCGCCTGGTGGTACGCGCGGACCGCTGCCGCCCGCTTCGACCCCAAGGCCGAGGCCATCAAGTCCCGGATGGAGGGCGGCGCATGAGCCCCGCGATCACCCTGGCGGCCGGCGAGGCCAGCGAGCACCGGCCGCTGATCATCAGCCTGTTCGCGGTCTTCGTCGTAGCGACCCTCGTCATCACGGTCTGGGCCGGACGCCAGACCAAGGACGCCTCCGACTTCTACGCGGGCGGCCGCCAGTTCACCGGCTTCCAGAACGGCCTCGCCGTCTCCGGCGACTACATGTCCGCCGCGTCCTTCCTCGGCATCGCGGGCGCCATCGCCCTCTTCGGCTACGACGGCTTCCTCTACTCCGTGGGCTTCCTGGTCGCCTGGCTCGTCGCCCTGCTCCTGGTCGCCGAACCGCTGCGCAACTCCGGCCGCTACACGATGGGCGACGTCCTCGCGTACCGAATGCGCCAGCGCCCGGTCCGTACGGCGGCCGGCACCTCCACCATCGTCGTCTCGATCTTCTACCTGCTGGCCCAGATGGCGGGCGCGGGCGTCCTGGTCTCGCTCCTGCTCGGCATCACCAGCGACGCCGGCAAGATCGGCGTCGTCGCCCTGGTCGGTGTCCTGATGATCGTGTACGTCACCATCGGCGGCATGAAGGGCACCACCTGGGTCCAGATGGTCAAGGCCGTCCTGCTGATCGTCGGCGCCCTGCTGCTGACCTTCCTGGTGCTGCTGAAGTTCAACTTCAACCTCTCCGACCTGCTCGGCTCGGCCGCCGACAACAGCGGCAAGGGCGCGGCCTTCCTGGAGCCGGGCCTGAAGTACGGCGCCACCGGCACCACCAAGCTGGACTTCATCTCGCTCGGTATCGCGCTGGTCCTCGGCACCGCGGGCCTGCCGCACATCCTGATCCGCTTCTACACGGTGCCCACCGCCAAGGCCGCCCGTAAGTCGGTCATCTGGGCCATCGGCCTCATCGGCGCCTTCTACCTGATGACCCTCGCCCTCGGCTTCGGCGCCGCCGCGCTGATCAAGCCGGACGAGATCATCGCCTCCAACAAGGCGGGCAACACGGCGGCGCCACTGCTGGCACTGCATCTGGGCGGCGTCGACTCCAACTGGGGCGCGATCCTGCTGGCCACCATCTCGGCGGTCGCCTTCGCCACCATCCTCGCCGTCGTCGCCGGCCTCACCCTGGCCTCGTCGTCGTCCTTCGCGCACGACATCTACGCGAACGTCATCAAGCGGGGGCAGGCCACCGAGAAGCAGGAGATGAGCGCCGCCCGCTGGGCGACCGTCGGTATCGGCGCCGTCTCCATCCTGCTGGGCGCCCTCGCCCGCGACCTCAACGTCGCCGGCCTCGTCGCCCTCGCCTTCGCGGTCGCCGCCTCCGCAAACCTCCCGACGATCATCTACAGCCTCTTCTGGAAGCGGTTCACCACCTCCGGCGCTCTGTGGTCGATCTACGGCGGCCTCGTCACGGCGGTCGGCCTGGTGCTGTTCTCACCGGTCGTCTCCGGCAAGCCCACCTCGATGTTCCCGGACGTCGACTTCCACTGGTTCCCGCTGGAGAACCCGGGCATCATCTCGATCCCGGTCGGCTTCCTGCTCGGCATCATCGGCACCTACCTCTCCAAGGAGGAGCCGGACAAGGCGAAGTACGCGGAGCTGGAGGTCCGGTCGCTGACCGGCACCGGCGCCCACTGACCCGCCCCCTGGAGCGGCCGCGTCGTAGATCTCTACGAGGCGGCCGCTTCGTACGTCGTGGGATCGGGCACTGTCGTTGTCAGTGACGTCACGTAGGCTCGCAAGTGACGGAACAAGATGAGTCCCACACTGATCCGCGACGAGGGAGGGGGCCCACGTGCTCATCGACACCTATGGCCGGGTGGCCACCGACCTGCGCGTCTCGCTGACCGACCGGTGCAATCTGCGCTGCACCTACTGCATGCCGGAAGAGGGCCTGCAGTGGCTGGCCAAGCCGGACCTGCTCACCGACGACGAGATCGTCCGCCTGATCGACATCGCCGTCACCTCCCTGGGTATCGAGGAGGTCCGCTTCACCGGCGGTGAGCCGCTGCTGCGCCCCGGTCTGGTCGGCATCGTCGAGCGCGTCGCGGCCCTGGACCCGCGCCCCCAGATGTCCCTCACCACCAACGGCATCGGCCTCAAGCGCACCGCGACCGCCCTGAAGGCGGCGGGCCTGGACCGGGTCAACATCTCCCTGGACACCCTGCGGCCGGACGTCTTCAAGACCCTCACCCGCCGGGACCGCCACCGGGACGTCCTGGAGGGCCTGGACGCCGCCCGCGAGGCGGGCCTGACCCCCGTCAAGGTGAACTCCGTCCTGATGCCGGGGCTCAACGACGACGAGGCCCCCGACCTGCTGGCCTGGGCGGTGGAGAACGACTACGAACTGCGTTTCATCGAGCAGATGCCCCTGGACGCCCAGCACGGCTGGAAGCGCGACGGCATGATCACCGCCGGGGACATCCTGACCTCCCTGCGCACCCGCTTCGAGCTCACCGAGGAAGGCTCCGAGAAGCGCGGCTCGGCCCCCGCGGAGCGCTGGATCGTCGACGGTGGCCCGCATGTGGTCGGCGTCATCGCCTCGGTGACCCGCCCGTTCTGCGCGGCCTGCGACCGCACCCGCCTCACGGCCGACGGCCAGATACGCAACTGCCTCTTCGCCCGCGAGGAGACGGATCTCCGAGCGGCCCTGCGCTCCGACGCCGGCGACGAGGAGATCGCCCGCATCTGGCGCGAGGCGATGTGGGGCAAGAAGGCCGGGGCGGGCCTGGACGACCCGACGTTCGTCCAGCCGGACCGGCCGATGTCCGCGATCGGCGGTTAGGCCCCTTCGGGCGCCTGCCAGTCCTCGAACTTCACGACGTCCTTGAGGAAGCCCCGCACACCGAGGAACTGCGACAGATGCTCCCGGTGCTCCTCACAGGCCAGCCAGGTCTTCCGCCGCTCCGGCGTGTGGATCTTCGGGTTGTTCCACGCGAGCACCCACACGGCGTCGGTACGACAGCCCTTCGCGGAGCAGATCGGGGTCTCGTCACTCACGGATCTCGTCTCACAAGCGAGGGGGAAAGGCGACGCCGAGCAGCCACGGGGGGAGCTGCCCGGCGTCGGTCTGTCGCTCCGACGGGGGATGCGGAGCGCGTACGAAGTATGTCACGGGTAACCCTTGGCCCGGCACCTGAACAACATGATTGATCTGAGCTTTTCTTGAGCTTGGTGCCCAGCAGACCTGTCACGTCCGCTCGCGGGGTTCACCCCGGGCACCCGATGCCGCCCCGCCCGCACCGCCTTCCGGCACGGGTTCCGCGAAGTCACCCTCGAAGCCGTCCTCGGCCCGCGGCGGCATGATCATCGGCCTGGTCGGAGCGGTCACGAAGGTCGACGGCAGCGACGGCGCGTTCTCCCGCCCCGCGTTGGCGATGACGACGGCGATATAGGGCAGAACCGCGCCCAGCACCAGTGCGACGATCGCGACGTGCCGTTCGACGTTCCAGAGCGTGGCCGCGAGCACCACGGAAATCGTACGGACGGTCATCGAGATGACGTACCGGCGCTGACGTCCGCGCACGTCCTCCTGAAGGCTTGTCCGGGCCCCGGTGATCCGGAACACCTGGGCGCTGCCGCCGCCATGCTGCTTCCGCATCACATTCCACCATCCGCCCGCTTCGGACTGCTCCCGGCTCCGCGTCCGCTCCGTACCCGGTGGAGGTATCGGACCCGGACATCTCCCACGGTACGCCGCGTCTGCGCCGCCTACGAGACCGGGGCACCTCCCACGCGGACCATCGGGCTCGCCCACGGCACGTACGGCCGTACCCGGCATGCGGCGTAGTGCGAACGGACCGACACTGGCCGTAATGCTCACGTAGAGCCGTACGAGGAGGCAGCCATGGGCTGGTTGTGGGCGATCATCGTGGGATTCGTGCTGGGTCTGATCGCGAAGGCGATCATCCCCGGCAAGCAGCACAGTCCCCTCTGGCTGACCACCATCTTCGGCATGCTCGGCGCCATCGCCGGCAATGCCATGGCACGTGGGTTCGGCGTGGACGAGACCCCCGGCATCGACTGGAGCCGCCACGCCTTCCAGCTCATCGCCGCGATCATCATCGTCGCCGTCGGCGACATGCTCTACATGGCGACCCTCGGCAAGCGGAAACAGCGGACCTGAGAGCCGTACGACGAAGGGAGCGCTCCGCGAGGAGACGCTCCCTTCTGGCGTGCCCAGACCTACGCGGACGTGACCTCGACCGCGGCCAGGTTCTTCTTGCCCCGGCGCAGCACCAGCCAGCGACCGTGCAGCAGGTCCTCCTTGGCGGGTACGGCGTCCTCGGCCGCGACCTTGACGTTGTTCACGTAGGCCCCGCCCTCCTTCACCGTCCGCCGCGCGGCGGACTTGCTGGCCACGAGCCCGACCTCCGCGAACAGATCCACCACGGCACCGAGCTCGGCGACCTGGATGTGCGGCACCTCCGAGAGCGCGGCGGTCAGTGTCCGCTCGTCGAGACCCGCCAGCTCACCCTGCCCGAAGAGAGCACGGCTCGCGGCGATCACGGCCTCCGTCTGGTCGGCGCCGTGCACCAGCGTCGTCAGCTCCTCCGCCAGCGCCCGCTGGGCGGCCCGGGCCTGCGGCCGCTCCTCGGTCTGCTTCTCCAGCTCCTCGATCTCCTCGCGGGACCTGAAGGACAGGATGCGCATGTACGTCGAGATGTCCCGGTCGTCCACGTTCAGCCAGAACTGGTAGAACGCGTACGGCGTCGTCATCTCGGCGTCGAGCCAGATGGCCCCGCCCTCGGTCTTGCCGAACTTGGTGCCGTCCGCCTTGACCATCAGCGGCGTCGCCAGACAGTGCACCGAGGCGTCGGGCTCCAGCCGGTGGATCAGGTCGAGACCCGCCGTGAGGTTGCCCCACTGGTCGCTGCCGCCCTGCTGGAGCGTGCAGCCGTACCGCCGGTACAGCTCCAGGAAGTCCATGCCCTGGAGCAGCTGGTAGCTGAACTCCGTGTAGCTGATGCCCTCCTGGGACTCCAGACGCCGGGCGACCGAGTCCTTGGTCAGCATCTTGTTGACGCGGAAGTGCTTGCCGATGTCCCGCAGGAACTCGATGGCCGACATGCCGGCCGTCCAGTCCAGGTTGTTCACCATCGTCGCGGCGTTCTCGCCCTCGAAGGACAGGAACGGCTCGATCTGCGCGCGCAGCCGGTTCACCCAGTTCGCGACCGTCTCCGGGTCGTTCAGCGTGCGCTCCGCCGTGGGGCGCGGGTCGCCGATCTGACCGGTCGCTCCGCCCACCAGCGCCAGCGGGCGCAGACCGGCCTGCTGGAGCCGGCGCATGGTGAGGACCTGCACCAGGTGACCGACGTGGAGACTGGCCGCGGTCGGGTCGAAACCGCAATAGAACGTGACGGGACCGTCCGCGAGCGCCTTGCGCAAAGCGTCCTCGTCAGTGGACAGGGCCCACAGCCCCCGCCACTTCAGCTCGTCGACGATGTCCGTCACGGTTCTCGTATCTCCTCGAAAGGTCCTCGGGCAGTCGAGTGACTACCGGCTACGAGGTTATACGCCCTGACTGACAGAACTCATATTGAAATCCGGCACCCGCAACGCCGGCATGGCGGCCCTGGTGAAGTAGTCGCTCCACTCCCTCGGCAGCGTCTTCTCGGTCCGCCCCGCCTCCGTCGCCCGCCCCAGCAGGCCGACCGGCGACTCGTTGAACCGGAAGTTGTTGACCTCACCGGTCACCTCGCCGTTCTCGACGAGGTACACACCGTCCCGGGTCAGCCCGGTGAGCAGCAGCGTGGCCGGGTCGACCTCGCGGATGTACCAGAGGCAGGTCAGCAGCAGCCCGCGCGTGGTGTTCGCGACCATCTCCTCCAGGGAGAGGTCCGAGCCTCCGTGGAGGACGAGGTTGCCGGCCGCCGGGGCGACGGGCAGCCCGGTCAGGCCCGCGCCGTGCCGGGTCGTCATCAGATGCGCCAGCTCGCCCTCGCGGATCCAGTCGGTGGCCGTGACCGGCAGGCCGTTGTCGAACACCGACTGGTCGCCACCGGAGGAGTGCGCGACCACGAAGGGCGCGGACTCCAGACCGGGCTCGTTCGGGTCGCTGCGCAGGGTCAGCGGCAGCTCGCTCAGCCTCTCGCCGATGCGGGTGCCGCCACCCGGCTTGGAGAACACCGTCCGCCCCTCGGTCGCGTCCCGCCCGGACGCCGACCACTGCTGATAGATCAGCAGGTCGGCGACCGCGGTCGGCGGCAGCAGCGTCTCGTACCGCCCGGCGGGCAGCGCGATGCGCCGCTCGGCCCATCCGAGGCGTACGGCGAGCTCGGCGTCCAGCGCCGCCGGGTCGACGTCCTTGAAGTCCCGCGTGGAGCGCCCGGCCCAGGCCGAGCGAGTACGGTCCGGCGACTTGGCGTTGAGCTCCAGCGTGCCGTTGGGCTGGTCGTGGCGCAGCCGCAGCCCCGTGGACGTGCCCAGGTACGTCGAGACGAGTTCGTGGTTGGCGAAGCCGTACAGCTCGCGGCCGCCCGCACGCGCGCGTGCGAAGGACTCGCCGAGCGCCGGAGCGAAGTCGGCGAAGACGGCCGAGGAGGTCTCGGCGGGCGCGTCCGTGAAGTCGGGGGACTCCGGTACGCCCGTGACCAGCGGCTGTGCGTCCTCGGCGGCCCCTGCGCCGCGCGCGGCGGCCTCGGCGGCCCGCACCAGCGGCTCCAGTTCGTCCTCGGTCACCGCCGACCTCGACACGACCCCGGAAGCGGTGCCCTCCTTGCCGTCGACGGTCGCGACGACCGTGAGGGTGCGCCCGCGCGTGACGCCGTTCGTGGTGAGCGCGTTGCCCGCCCAGCGCAGGTTGGCGGTCGACTCCTCGTCGGCGATCACGACACAGCCGTCGGCCTGGGACAGCGCGAGGGCCCGCTCGACGATCTCGTGCGGCTTGTTGGTACGCGGGCTCATCGACCGGCCTCCTGCGTGGTGTTCAGAATGTTGACGCCCTTGAAGAGGGCCGACGGGCAGCCGTGCGACACCGCCGCGACCTGCCCCGGCTGGGCCTTGCCGCAGTTGAAGGCACCGCCGAGGACATAGGTCTGCGGGCCGCCCACCGCGGCCATCGAGCCCCAGAAGTCGGTGGTGGTCGCCTGGTAGGCGACGTCCCGCAGCTGCCCGGTGATCCGCCCGTTCTCGATCCTGAAGAACCGCTGGCCGGTGAACTGGAAGTTGTAGCGCTGCATGTCGATCGACCAGGACCGGTCCCCGACGACGTAGATCCCGCGGTCAACGCTGCCGATGAGATCCTCCGTCGACATGCCCGCCGGGTCCGGCTGGAGCGACACGTTGGCCATGCGCTGCACCGGGACATGCCCCGGGGAGTCGGCGTAGGCGCACCCGTTGGACCGCTCGAACCCGGTCAGTTTCGCGATCCGCCGGTCCAGCTGGTAGCCGACGAGGGTGCCGTCCTTCACGAGGTCCCAGGACTGGCCCGCGACGCCCTCGTCGTCGTAGCCGATGGTCGCGAGGCCGTGCTCGGCGGTGCGGTCACCGGTGACGTTCATCAGCTCGGAGCCGTAGCGCAGCTTGCCGAGCTGGTCGAAGGTGGCGAAGGAGGTGCCTGCGTACGCGGCCTCGTAGCCGAGGGCGCGGTCCAGCTCGGTGGCGTGGCCGATGGACTCGTGGATGGTCAGCCACAGGTTGGACGGGTCGACGACGAGGTCGTACAGGCCCGCCTCGACACTGGGCGCGCGCATCTTCTCGGCGAGCAGCTCCGGGATCTGCTCCAGCTCGCTCTCCCAGTCCCAGCCGGTGCCCGTGAGGTACTCCCAGCCGCGTCCGACCGGCGGCGCGATGGTCCGCATGGAGTCGAACTCGCCGCTGGACTCGTCGACCGACACGGCGGTCAGCTGCGGGTGCAGCCGGACCCGCTGCTGTGTGGTCACCGTGCCCGCGGTGTCGGCGTAGAACTTGTTCTCGTGCACGGTGAGCAGCGAGGCGTCGACGTGGTTGACGCCGTTCGCCCCCAGCAGCCGCGCGCTCCAGTCCGCGAGCAGCGCCGCCTTCTCCTCGTCGGGCACCGAGAACGGATCGATCTCGTACGACGAGATCCACGTACGGTCGGCGTGCACGGGCTCGTCGGCGAGTTCCACGCGCTCCTCGGAACCGGCGGCCCGGATCACCTGCGCGGACAGCTTCGCCATGGCCACGGCCTGCGAGGCGACCTTGGCGGCGGCGTCCAGCGTCAGGTCCACGCCCGACGCGAAGCCCCAGGTGCCGCCGTGCACGACCCGCACCGCGTACCCGAGGTCGGTGGTGTCCGAGGACCCGGACGGCTTGGCGTCCCTCAGGCGCCAGGACGCACTGCGCACCCGCTCGAACCGGAAGTCCGCGTGCTCGGCGCCGAGCGCACGCGCGCGTGCCAGCGCGGCGTCGGCGAGGGCACGTAGGGGAAGCGCTGTGAAGGCTTCGTCGATCGTATGAGGCACCTGGGTCTCTTCCTGTCGGGTGACGTGAGCGGCGGTTGCTCCGATCATGTCGCGGCGACCGGTGCGCGGACCACACGTTTGTGACCGCTGCCGGCATCTTTCTGTAGGGACCCGACAGCGAGTCCCGTAAGCCACTGTCGGTGCCCGAATGTCCCCGACAGCGACCGGCCCGATAGGTTTTCGGGGAAGCCGCCTGCCATCCAGGTGTTCGGGCGGGTGTGTCAGACCCCTATGGAAAGGGTGATCCGTTGAGCCGCTCGGTTCTCGTCACCGGAGGCAACCGGGGCATCGGCCTCGCCATCGCGCGCGCATTCGCCGACGCCGGCGACAAGGTCGCCATCACGTACCGCTCGGGTGAGCCGCCGGCCGGCTTCCTGGCCGTCAAGTGCGACATCACCGACACCGAGCAGGTGGAGCAGGCCTACAAGGAGATCGAGGCCGAGCACGGCCCGGTCGAGGTTCTGATCGCCAACGCCGGCATCACCAAGGACCAGCTGCTGATGCGGATGTCCGAGGAGGACTTCACCTCGGTCGTCGACACCAACCTCACCGGCACCTTCCGCGTGGTCAAGCGCGCCAACCGCGCCATGCTGCGCGCCAAGAAGGGCCGCGTCGTCCTGATCTCCTCGGTCGTCGGCCTCTACGGCGGCCCCGGCCAGGCCAACTACGCCGCCTCCAAGGCCGCCCTGGTCGGCTTCGCGCGCTCGCTCGCCCGTGAGCTGGGCTCGCGCAACATCACCTTCAACGTCGTCGCGCCCGGCTTCGTCGACACCGACATGACCAAGGTGCTCACCGACGAGCAGCGCGAGAGCATCGTCAAGCAGGTGCCGCTCGGTCGTTACGCGCAGCCCGAGGAGATCGCCGCGACGGTGCGGTTCCTCGCCTCGGACGACGCCTCGTACATCACTGGAGCCGTCATCCCCGTTGACGGCGGACTGGGAATGGGTCACTGAACACCATGAGCGGAATTCTCGAGGGCAAGCGCGTCCTGATCACCGGTGTGCTGATGGAGTCCTCCATCGCCTTCCACGCCGCCAAGCTGGCCCAGGAGCAGGGCGCGGAGATCATCCTGACCGCGTTCCCGCGGCCCACGCTGACCGAGCGCATCGCCAAGAAGCTCCCCAAGCCCACCAAGGTCATCGAGCTCGACGTCACCAACGACGAGCACATGGGCCGCCTGGCCGACATCGTCGGCGAGGAGCTCGGCGGCCTCGACGGTGTCGTGCACTCCATCGGCTTCGCGCCGCAGGACGCGCTCGGCGGCAACTTCCTGAACACGCCGTTCGAGTCCGTGGCCACCGCCATGCACGTCTCGGCGTACTCCCTGAAGTCGCTCACCATGGCCTGCCTGCCGCTGATGCAGAACGGCGGCTCGGTCGTCGGCCTCACCTTCGACGCGCAGTACGCCTGGCCGCAGTACGACTGGATGGGCCCGGCCAAGGCCGCCCTGGAGGCCACCAGCCGCTACGTCGCGCGCGACCTGGGCAAGCAGAACATCCGCTGCAACCTCATCTCCGCGGGCCCGCTCGCCTCCATGGCCGCCAAGTCCATCCCGGGCTTCAGCGACCTGGCCGCGGTGTGGGACAACCGCTCTCCGCTGGAGTGGGACCTCAAGGACCCGGAGCCGGCCGGCAAGGGCATCGTCGCCCTGCTGAGCGACTGGTTCCCGAAGACCACGGGCGAGATCATCCACGTGGACGGCGGTCTGCACGCCATCGGCGCCTGACACTTCCGCTGAGGGCCCGCACCTGTCACGGGTGCGGGCCCTCACCCGTTCGGCCCACCAGGCCGGGCGCGCACCTGCCACAACTGGGCACGCTGGATCACGCGTTCACCAGAGATTCCCTCCCCAGTACGGCCGAGGAGGTCCCCTTGTGCGCCTGTCCCGCAGTCTGGCCTCAGTGACCGCAGCCGTCTGTCTCGTGATGCCCCTGTCGCACGAAGCCGTGTCGCACACACGCGGGGGAGCGCCCGGAGCCGCCGCTTCGGAGCTGTTCGGAGCCTCCTGCCGCAGCAGGGTCACCGGCTCCCATGTGACCACCTACTGCCACAACCCCTATCCGCGCACCGACGGCGTCCGCCTGCACATCGAGTGCGACCGCTGGTGGGACCTCGACACCGACGGCCCCGAGGTCGAGGCCGGGCCCGCGCAGACCGTGCGGCTGACCGGCCGGTGCTGGAAAGAGGTCCGCTCGGTGTGGGTCAGCCACCGGAAGCTGGCGCGCTGAACCGTCCCGGACGGCACAGGAAGGGATAGCCGGCCGCCTCCTCGGCGGCAGCTGCCGCGTCGCCCGCGCGGATCGCGTCGACGAGCCGGGTGTGATCCATGTACGTCTCCGGCGTCAGCTCCTCGCCGACGTCCTCGCGCAGCCAGTCCCGCAGCACCTCGCCGAGGTCCGCGTACATCTCGGTCATCACGTCGTTGTGCGAGGCGGCCACCACGGCCAGGTGGAAGGTCGCGTCCGCCGTCACGAAGGCCTCCGCGTCACCCGACGCCCACGCCTCCTCGCGCCGCACCAGGAGCACGTCGAGCTGCTTGAGGTCCTTCTCGGTGCGCCGCTCGGCGGCCAGCCGCGCCGCGGACGACTCCAGGGTGGAGCGCAGCTCGGCGATGTGCCGGGGGTCCGCGTCGGCGAACCTGCGGTGCATCACGCCCGCCAGTTCACTGGTCGCCACGACGTACGTCCCCGAGCCCTGGCGGATGGCCAGCAGACCGTTGTGCGCGAGCGCCCGGACGGCCTCGCGGACGGTGTTGCGGGCGACCCCCAGCTGCTCGACCAGCTCGGGCTCCGTCGGGATCCGGGAGCCGACCGGCCACTCGCCCGAGGTGATCTGGTTGCGCAGCGCGGCGATGACCTGCTCGGACAGCGCCGAGCGACGCGGATGGCTCAGGGGCATGACACACCTTCGCACGGGCGGGACGACCGGTGACGACCCGGGGATGGACAACCAATCATCCCATGATTCTATGATGGGGGGCATGGCAAGCGAGGAAACCCGGACAGTGAAGTCCACGAGCGCACGCAGTTCCGCGACCCCGCCACAGGAAGGACCCCTGGCGCCCGCCCCGCGCGCGTGGACGGTGCGCCTGGTCGTCGTCGGCATCGTGCTGTCCGCCCTCAACCTCCGTCCCGCCATCACCAGCCTCGGCGCCCTCCTCGAAGAGGTGCGCGACGGACTCGGCATGAGCGGCAGCATGGCCGGCCTGCTCACCTCGGTGCCCCCGCTGTGCTTCGCCGTCTTCGGTGTCACGGCCCCGCGGCTGGCCCGCCGCTTCGGCGCGGGCGCGGTGGTGTGCGCGGGCATGGTCGCCATCACGGCGGGCCTGCTCATACGGCCGTACACCGGCTCCACGGCGGGCTTCCTGGCCGCCAGTGGCCTCACCCTCATGGGCATCGCCGTCAGCAACGTCCTGATGCCGGTCATCGTCAAGCGCTGGTTCCCGGACCGGGTCGGCTCCATGACCGGGCTGTACTCGATGGCCCTGGCCCTCGGCACCGCGGCGGCGGCCGCCGTGACCGTTCCGGTGACCGAGGCCCTGGGCGGGAGCTGGCAGTCCGGGCTCGCGGTGTGGGCGGGCCTGGCCGCGGCGGCCGTACTGCCGTGGATTCCGCTCGTACGGGACCGGGGGCCCGCGCCGACGGAGCCGCAGGCGGACCGGAGCGTGCACACGCGTGTGGAGGGCGCCGGACCCGTCCGGCACACGCACGCACGCGTGGAGGCGCCCGCGCTGCGGATCACCCGGAGCCGGACCGCCTGGGCGCTCGCCGTCTTCTTCGGGCTCCAGGCCACCGCCGCCTACATCACCATGGGCTGGATGGCGCAGATCTTCCGGGACGCGGGCGTGCCCGCGAGCACCGCCGGGCTGCTGCTGGCCGTCACGATGGTCATGGGCGTCCCGCTGGCCTTCGTCATCCCGCGCGTGGCCACCCGGCTGCCCCACCAGGGCCCGATCGTGATCGCGCTCGGCGTCTGCGGTCTCGCCGGATACGCGGGCCTGTACCTCGCCCCCGCCGCCGGCGCCTGGGCCTGGGCCGTCCTGCTCGGCGTCTCCAACTGCGCCTTCCCGCTGGCCCTCACCATGGTCGGGATGCGTGCCAGGACCGGCGCGGGCGTCGCCCAGCTGTCCGCGTTCGCGCAGAGCACCGGCTATCTGATCTCCATCCCCGGACCGCTCCTGGTGGGCGTGCTCTACCAGCACAGCGGCGGCTGGGGCCTGCCGATCGCCCTCATGATCGGCCTGATGGTCCCGCAGATGGCGGTCGGTGTGCTCGCGGGCCGCGACCGTACGGTGGAGGAAGAGGCGGCCCGCTGAGCTCACCCCGGCAGGCTCGGTAAGAGACCGGGGTGCGAAACTGGCCGTATGCCAGTGCTCGACCCGAACCCCCAGAACGGCCAGAAGAAGATGCTGCTGGTCTTCGGCTCGTTCTTCGCCATCTTCATCATCATCGCGATCATCGCGACGATCGCCTCGCCCTGACCCGGCCACCCGCTCCCCGGTACGACGGTGGGGTTAACCCCACCGTCCCCTAGGGGGCGAGTGTCAGGGTCAACTGGGTGGATCACCGGATGGGTTGAGGGCCGCCGGTTCCGTAACTTCGAGATGTGACCGCGAGAAGCGGAGCGCGGAGGACTCGAAGACCAGCGGAGGCATCATGTCGGCCCCTACGCACACCCCGCCCCACCCGGCGTCCCGGGGCGGCGTCGACATCCGGCTGCCCTGGTGGGCGCTCGCACTGCCGACGCTCGCCTTCGCCGTCCTCCTGGCGCTCATCCTCAACCCCTCCGACGCGCACGCGGCCTCCGGCGACCCCCTCGTCACCCAGTTCCTGGAGCGCGTACAGCAGCTCATAACGCGCTGAGCACCGGCGAAGCCGCCCGCCAACTCCCTGCGCCCCATGGCCTGTTTCGTGCGAAGCTGGATCCCATGAGCGTCGCAGATCCCCGCAGGATTGTCCTTTTCCGGCATGCGAAAGCCGACTGGCCGCAGGTGACCGACCACGAGCGGCCGCTCGCCGACCGGGGCCGAAAAGATGCAGCGGAAGCCGGACGACGGCTGGTCGACTCCGGCATCCCCTTCGACCTGGCCCTCTGCTCCACCGCGACCCGGACCCGTGAGACCTGGAAGCTCGCCGTGCAGGAGTTCCCGCACCGGCCGAAAACGGTCTACGAGGAGCGGATCTACGAGGCCTCTCCCGGTGAGCTGATCGCCGTGCTGAACGAGACGCCGGACGACGTGCACAACGCCGTCCTGGTCGGCCACAACCCGGGTGTGCAGGGCCTCGCCGACGTCCTCGCGGGCGCCGCCGAAGGGGACGCGCGCCAGCGGATGAGCGGCCGCGGCTTCCCCGCCGCAGCCTTCGCCGTCCTGTCCTTCAGCGGCCCCTGGAAGGCCCTGGAGCCCGGCGTGGCCACCCTCGTCGACTACTGGGCGCCGGCCGACTGACGACGTCCCTCACCCCCGCGTGACATACAGGGGCCCGGCACCGTGGTGGTGCCGGGCCCCTGCCGATTCCTCGTCCTTGCGATCCGCCGTCCTTGCGATCCGCCGTCCTTGCGATCCGCCGTCCTGCCGATCCGGCGTTCTGTCGATCCGGCGTTCTGTCGATCCGCCGTCGGGGTCAGTCCTCCTCGTGCGCGTCCGCCGCCTCGACCTCTTCGCGGGTGACCCCCAGCAGATACAGCACCGTGTCGAGGAAGGGCACGTTCACCGCGGTGTGCGCGGCCTCCCGCACCACCGGCTTGGCGTTGAAGGCGACCCCGAGCCCGGCCGCGTTCAGCATGTCCAGGTCGTTCGCGCCGTCACCGATCGCCACCGTCTGGGACAGCGGCACCCCGGCCTCGGCGGCGAACCGGCGCAGCAGTCGCGCCTTGCCCGCGCGGTCCACGATCTCCCCGGTGACCCGGCCGGTCAGCTTCCCGTCGACGATCTCCAGCGTGTTCGCCTGGGCGAAGTCCAGCCCCAGCCGGTCCCGCAGGTCGTCGGTGACCTGGGTGAAACCGCCCGAGACGACACCGACTTGGAAGCCGAGCCGCTTCAGCGTACGGATGAGGGTGCGCGCACCGGGCGTCAGCCGTACCTCGGAACGCACCTTGTCGACGACCGAGGCGTCGAGCCCCTCCAGCAGCGCCACGCGCGCGTGCAGCGACTGCTCGAAGTCCAGCTCGCCGCGCATCGCGGCCGCGGTCACCTCGGCGACCTCGTCCTCGCAACCGGCGTGCGCGGCGAAGAGCTCGATCACCTCGTCCTGGATGAGGGTGGAGTCCACGTCCATGACGACGAGCCGCTGGGCCCGGCGATGCAGACCGGCGGCGACGACGGCCACGTCCACGCCGAGCTTGCCGGCGTCCGTCACCAGGGCGGTGCGCAGCGGCTCCGTCTCCACACCGGACACCGCGAACTCGACGGCCGTGACCGGGTACTTGGCCAGCCGGAAGATACGGTCGATGTTGCCGCCCGCCTTGGCGATCTTGGCGGCGATGGCGGCGGTGGCCTCCGCGGTGAGCGGGTGACCGAGCACGGTGACCAGGGAACGTCCCAGCCCGCGCGGCCGGTTGTCGCCGAGACCGGAGATGATCTCCGCCTGCATCTTGATCGACTCGGCCCAGCTGTGGACGGTCGCCCGCAGATCGCCCTCCAGCGTGCGGGGCGGCGCGGTCACGAGCGCGCACAACACCATTCGGCCACGCGTGACGACCTGCTCGATGTCGACCACGTCGACGGAGTAGGCGGCGAGGGTGTCGAAGAGGCCGGCCGTGATGCCCGGCCTGTCCTTCCCGAAGATCTTGACGAGGAGGGTGGGGACGTCGGAGGACGAGGTCTGCTCAGCGCTCATGGTGCTCCCACCGTATCCGGCACCCAGTGCCTTCTGCCCCCGCGGTCCGTCTGACGGACACAAAACACTCGGTGTCGAGCGGGTGGCGAGATCCTTACGCGCAGGACACGACTGCGCTGCGGCGGGGCTGCGCGGACGAGGGCGAAGGCCGCGGTACGCCTGCGATGGGCCCGCGGGCTCTCGTCGGGCCGCCCGCCGAGCCCGGCTCCTGTTCCTCGGCGGGCGCTCTCGGCGCAGCGCGGGCTCAGCGCCGTCCCTTCGGCTTCCCGGGTGGTGGCGGCGGGGGAGGGGGCGGCGGGGGCGGCGACTGCGGTCCCTCGTCACGGGAGGAGGAACGTCGGCTGCCGGGCCGTCGCGGAGAACGAGGGGGCGGGTCGATGGGGGCGGCCATCGTGGGGGCGCCGTAGACGGGGTCAGGCGGGGGCGGCGAGCCATCCGGCCCGTCCGAGGGCCGAGCGTTGCTCCCGTCGGGCCGCACCGCGTCCTGACCCTCCGACGATCCCGGACCCTCGCCCTGCCGGTACCCGCGGGACGATCGCGGTTTAGGGGCGGGCGGCACCCCACCCGACGCTCCCGGACCCGCACGATCCCCGCGCCGCGACTCCTGCCCACCACTCTGACGGCCCGTCTCCCGGCGGCCACCCTCAGCCCCCGACGCCCGCCACGACTCATCACCGGGCCGTGCGTCCTCCGGCCCCCGCACATCCTCCGGCACCCGCAGATACGGGTTCGTCGCCGGATTCGGAGGCCGATAGGGCGCACCGGGCACGTACGGCCCCACCTCGCCGTCGTGCGCGTCGGACCGACCGGCGTAGGGGCCGGCCTCGCCAGCCTCGCCTTGGTACGGTCCGGCCCCGCGGTCGTAGGCTCCGGCCCGGCCTTGGTCGGGTGGGGAGTCGCCGTCGTGCGCGTCGGACCGACCGGCGTAGGGCCCGGCCTCGCCTTGGTACGGCCCCGACCGGCTGGCGGACGCCCCGCCCCCGCCTCCATGCGGCCGGGGGCCGCCTTCGTACCCGCCGACCGCGCCTCCGCGTGGCCCCGCCTGGCTCTGGTGCGCCCCGGACCCAGACCCGGCCCCGGCCCCGGCCCCATACTCAGCCCCGGACCCAGACCCGGCACCAGCCCCAGCCCCAGCCCCATCGGCATACGGCCCCACCCCACCCCCGTACAGCCTCGCCGTGCTGTCCCCGTACGGCCCAGGGCCGCCCTTATAGCCCCCGGCCGCGCTCTCGTAACTCCCGATCCCACTCTCATAACGCTCGGCTACACCCTCGTACGCGACACCCCCGCCCACGTACCGCGGATCGCCGGCCGCCCCCACCGTTCCCGCCGCCCCAGTCCCCATCCCCGCCAAGTCACGCAGTGCCAACCCCGCAGCCCGCGACCCCGCCGCCCCCGTCGCCCGCGCCAGCAACGCCCCCGCGGCCCCCGCACCCGCCCCCCACAGCGCCCCGAGCAGCAGCGCCATGTCGAGCTGCCCCCGCAGCCGTACGCCCGCGCCGAACGCGTCGAAGCCCAGCACCGACAGTGAGGCGTCCACCGACACCTCCGTCAGCCAGGCGAGCAACGGCAACGCCAGCGCGGTCGCGACCCCCAACCGCAGCGCACACCTCCCCGCGAAACCAAGCGCCCCCGGATCCCGTACGGCCTCATGACCCGGCCCGGCCGTACCCCGCCCCGCACCGGCCCCGCCGACCACCCCCACCGGCGTCCGCACAGCGGTGAGCACTCCCGCCAGCAGCATCATCAGCGCCGCCGCCACCCCCAGCAGCCACACCCGCCCGTCCAGCTCCGCCAGGTGCCCCAGCGTCGTCGACTGGTCGGAGTCCGAGTCGAGCAGTCGGTCCAGGGGGGCCGGGAGGAAGTTCGTCAGGACGCCCGTGGCCCGGCCGTCGAAGGGGACGAACAGGCCGACGGGGATGCCGAGCCACACCCCGTTCGGCGCCCCGAGCAGCGCCGCTCCCGCGATCCGCTTGGGATGGTCGTCGCCGATCGCCGCGTACGCCGCCGCCGAGAGCCCCGCGGCCACCGCCACCAGCAGCACCGTCACGAGGGCGGACACAGCCGGCCGTACGACCCGGTGCACCGCCTCCCAGCCCCGCGGCAGCGGCGTACGACGGGACGCCAGCAGCGCGACGAGCAGGATCCCGGCCGACCAGCCGAGCCCGCCGAGCAGCGTCGGCGCGGTGTCCACCGTGAAGCCGACCGCGGCCTTCGCGTCGATGAGGCCGCCGATCCGGTCGGGCAGCAACCCGCCGATGTCCCCGACGTCCCCCAGCCCGGGGATGTCGAGCCCGCCGCTCCCGCCCCCACCCGCGCCGGGCAGCTTGTCGAGCCCCAGCGCACCCCCGTCGATCGTGATGACGTCGTGCCCCGCCCAGGCCAGCCCGCCCATCATTGCCGTGAACAGCACGACCACCGAGCCCGCGCGCGCGAGGAGTTCGGACGGCGCGATCACCGCCCCGGCCCCCCGCAGGGACCGTAGGAAGAACCATGACAAAAGCACCGCACCGACCAGGCTGACGCCCAGTGGCGTGATCTCGATGGCGGTCGCCGCCTGAGCCCCCGTCAGCCCGAAGGCGGACACGTCACCGGAGGGCGTCACCGAACCACCCGCCGCAAGGGCCACAACAGCCGCGGTCATCGGACCCAGCGAGGCGGCGGAATCGGCCTCCAGCAGATGCAGACCGAGCGCGGCCGCACCCGCCATCCCGATCAACGCCCAGCTCACGGCCGCTATGGCGGACAGCAGGATGTCTCCCCACGGCAGCCTCACGCCCCGCCGTGTGGTCTCTGCGCTCATGGACGCACTCATGGCAGACCCCCCGATCCCGCGGCGCGGCCGAGACCGCGCTTGCCCCCCTCGCGTGGATTACCCACTCTCCGGGTCGGTTTCAACCCCGTCAACGGAACCGGCCGAAGCGCGCGAACGTGGTGTTCTCGGGGCTCGACTTTCGGTCAGGAGGGGGATCCTGAAATAGTTCCCGACGATGTTCGACATCCCTACACTCCCTGTGACGGGGGCAATTCGGGGGACTACTCAGTGGGGCTTGGAGTGCCGGAACTCGTACTGGAAGCGAATGGACGTACCTGGACGCTCGATTCGTCCAGGTCGTACAGCCTTGGACGCGATCCGCAGGGGGACATCGTGTTCGACGACGCCAGGGTGTCCTGGCGGCACGCCACGATCAGCTGGAGCGGGCGCGGTTGGGTCATCGAGGACCACAGCAGCACCAACGGTACGTTCGTGCACGGGCAGCGGATCCACCAGACGGAGCTCGGACCCGGTGCGGCCGTCCATCTCGGCAACGCAAGCGACGGCCCGCTGCTGAGCCTGTCCGGCACCGCGGCCCCGGTCTCGCGGCCTCAGTCCGGGCAGCAGCCGTACGCCGCGCAGAGCGCGAACCCCGGCTGGGCACAGCCTGCGCCCCAGCAGGCATCACCACAGGCCGCGCAGTCCGGCTGGCCGCAGCCCCAGCAACCGCTTCAGCGACAGCCGCAGGGGTACTCCCACCAGCCGCCCCACAAGATCCCGCAGCAACAGGGCCCCGGGGCGGGCGCCGACGGGGGCGCGCCGCCGGTCTACGGCGACCGCAGCCCGACCACGTTCCACCAGTTCACCATCGGCCGCATCATGCGCATCGGCCGCGCCCTGGAGAACGACCTGGTCGTCTCCGACCTGCAGGTCTCCCGCAACCACGCCGAGTTCCACTCGATGCCAGACGGCCGGATGGAGATCCGCGACCTGGGCTCGCACAACGGCACGTACGTCAACGGCCAGCCGATCCCCAAGGGCGGCTCCACGCTCCTCGGCCCGAGCGACATCGTAGGCGTCGGCCACTCCACGTTCCGGATCGTCGGCGACCGGCTGGAGGAGTTCGTCGACACAGGTGAGGTGACGTTCTCCGCCCGCCATCTGACCGTCACGGTCGACGGCGGCAAGCAGATCCTCAAGGACGTCTCCTTCGGCGTCCCGGAGAAGTCCCTGATCGCCGTCATCGGACCGTCCGGTTCCGGCAAGTCGACCCTGCTCAAGGCGCTCACCGGCTACCGGCCCGCCAACCAGGGCGACGTCCTCTACGACAACCGCAACCTCTACAAGCAGTTCGCCGAGCTGCGCCAGCGCATCGGTCTGGTCCCGCAGGACGACATCCTGCACAAGGAGCTGACCGTCAAGAAGGCCCTCAAGTACGCGGCCAAGCTCCGCTTCCCCGCCGACACCACGGCGCAGGAGCGCGAACACCGCATAGACGAGGTGCTGCGCGAGCTGAAGCTCGACATCCACAAGGAGAAGAAGGTCACCTCCCTCTCCGGCGGCCAGCGCAAGCGCGTCTCGGTGGCCCTGGAGCTGCTCACCAAGCCGTCCCTGATCTTCCTCGACGAGCCGACCTCCGGCCTCGACCCGGGCATGGACCGCGATGTCATGCAACTGCTGCGCGGCCTCGCCGACGACGGCCGTACCGTCCTCGTGGTCACCCATTCCGTGGCCGAGCTGGCCCTGTGCGACAAGCTGCTGGTGATGGCCCCGGGCGGCGCGGTCGCCTACTTCGGGCCGCCGGAGGAGGCGTTGAACTTCTTCGGCTACGACACCTGGGCCGATGTCTTCTCCGCCTTCGAGAACTACCGCGACTACGACTGGGCCGGGCGCTGGAAGGGCTCGCAGCACTACCAGATGTACGCCGCGGACATAGACGCCGTTGCGCCGCAGTCCGTACAGACGCCTCCGATGCACGGCATGAAGCCGCCGAAACCACAGCGCTGGACGGGTCAGTTCGGGACACTCGTGCGGCGCTATGTGTCGGTCATCGCGTCCGACAAGGGCTTTCTGGCCCTGACGGTGATCCTGCCGCTCGTCCTCGGCTCGGTGAGTCTGCTCATCGACTTCGGCGACAACCTGCTGCCCAAGCCGGTCGACCCGAGGACCAAGCTTCCCGAGCCCAACAGCACGGCCACCACCGTCCTGCTGATCCTCGCGGTCGGCGCCTGCTTCGCCGGGGCGGCCAACTCCGTCCGTGAGCTGATCAAGGAGCGGGTGATCTACGAGCGGGAGCGCGCCACCGGCCTGTCCCGCTCCGCCTACCTGATGTCCAAGGTGGTCGTGCTGGGCGTGATCACCATCCTGCAGGGGCTGATGGTGGGCGTCATCGGCTTCGCCAGCCGCGGACTGCCGAAGGAAGGACTGGTCCTCGGCCACGCCACCCTCGCCGAGCTGTGCCTGCCGATCATGGGGCTCGGGTTCACCTCGATGATGTTCGGGCTGATCATCTCCGCGCTAGTGAAGACCTCCGAGAAGACCATGCCGCTGCTGGTCATGTTCGCGATCGTCCAGGTCGTCTTCACCGGCTGTCTGTTCACCCTGCACGGCACCATCGGCGTCAACGAGCTCTCGTACCTGATGCCGTCCCGCTGGGCGGTCGCCGCCGCGGGCGCCACGCTGGACTTCAACCAGGTCAACCCGCCCGTGAAACCGGGCGACACGACCGACCCGCTGTGGGACCACACACTCACCACCTGGGGCCTGAACATGATCGCCCTCATCGCCATCGGTGTCGTCTGCGGGTTCCTCGTCTCCCGGTTCCTGCGCCGCCACGAGCCCGAGGTCATGCGCAAGTGATCACTGTCGTACGACGGTGAAGGGCGGCACCCCGACCGGGGTGCCGCCCTTGTGCGTACGAGAGGTCCGCGCGACCTCAGTACGCGCTGTTCACGTTGTCCATCGAGCCGTACCTGTCGGCCGCGTAGTTGGCGGCGGCGGTGATGTTGGCGACCGGGTCGTAGATGTTCCAGGACGTGCCGGCGACGTGGTACGCCTTGAACGTCGGCGGGATGACCTGGAGCAGCCCCTTCGAGGGGATGCCGTTGATGGCGTTGATGTCCCAGTTGTTGATCGCGTTCGGGTTGCCCGAGGACTCCCGAATGATGTTGCGGTACAGACCGTTGTAGCTGCCCGGGATGCCCTTGGCCCTCATGATGGCCAAGGACTCCTTGATCCACCCGTCCAGGTTGTTCGCGTAGCTCTTCTTGGGCGCGGCGGCCTTCAGCTTGGCGCGGTGCGCGGCCCGGCTCGCGGCCTCCTTGACCTTGCGCGCGTGCGCTGCCTTCTTGGCGGCTGCGGCCGCGGCGGCCTTCTTCTTCGCGGCGGCCGCGGCCTTTGCCTTGGCCTTCGCCGCAGCCTCTGCCTTGGCCGCAGCCTCTGCCTTGGCCTTCGCCGCAGCGGCCTTGCCCTGCAGGGCCTTGGCGGCGAGCTGCTCGCTGACGTCCGCCTGGAGGCCCTTGAGCTGCTCGGAGGAGTACTTCACGGGGGCCGAGTAGGCGGCCGCCTCGGACGTGGTGGTCTCGGCGTTGCCCGGTACCGCGCTGAAGGCGACGGCGGCGGCGCCGAGCGTGGCGATACCGGCCACGGCGATCTTGTGGCGCTTGCTCAGCGCGCGACGATGACCACGGGTGAAAGGGTTCTTGGGCATGCGGGATGGACCTCTTCGAATAGCGCGGAGGTCGCTCGCTGTCCGGTGGGGGACACGGGTGCTTCCTGCACAAACGCCGCGGGCGGAACCCGCGGCGCTGAGCGACGTTGGCCATTCTTAGCTGGCGCAAAACATCCCGGCAAAGGTGTGACGTACGATCCCGGGTAGTGGAGCGGGGGAGGGCAAAACAGGACAGACTGGAACGTCTTTCCCGTTCATCTGGGAACCCTTTGTCTCCTATTTCGCTTCGTACGTGATGTGCGCCCTATGTGCGGGCTCACATCGTCCGCACAGCGATCTCACCAGCAGTTGCGGGCGCAATGCACTGCGTGAGGATCCTCCTCGGGGAGGAGGAGATGCACGTCCCCGAACTCGTGCCACAGGTACCGCCGGCGCAGCGCCTCCTCGTAGCCGCGGTCGATCGCCGCCCGCCCCGCGACCGCCTCCAGCATCAGCAGGTGCGAGGCCTGCGGCTCGTGCAGCCCGGTCAGCAGCCCGTCCACCACCCGCACTCCGCGTTCCGGGGTCACGACGAGATCCGTCCACCCCGCACGCGCGCGTACGACCCCGTCGGCACCTGCAGCCGACTCCACGGCCCGCACGGCCGTCGTCCCCACGGCGACGATCCTGCCTTCCCCGGCCTTCACCGCGTTGATCAGCCGCGACGAGGCCTCCGGCACCGAGAACCGCTCGGGATACGGCGGCTCGTGCGCCTCCCCCGAGGCCACCCCGGTATGCAGCGTGACGGGCGCGAACTGCACCCCCCGGCTCACCAGCTCCGCCACCAGCCGCGCGGTGAAGGGCCGCGCCGCACTGGGCATCTCCGCACTGCCCGACCCGTCGGGCGTCGGCAGCGCGAACACCGTCTGGTGGACGGACAACGGCTGGTCCCGCTCCGTATAGGAGTAGCGAATGGGCCGCCCGTGCTCCCGCAGCAGCCCGAGAACCTCCCCGCCGCACACCCGCGCCCACCACAGCCGCCTGCTCACCGCCTCCTCCAGAAGCAGCCGCACGCCACCGGGCAGTCGCACCTCCGTCCCGGCGGGCCCGCCCGCACGCGCACGCGTGGTCCCCTTCCCGTCGGGATCCCGCAGTTCGACCGCCCACCGGCCGTCGTCCCCGAGCGTGGAGAAGTGCACCACCACGCGCGCGTGCCCGATCCGACCGTCGACGGCCGCGGCCAGCGTGGAGGAGGTGTTCACGACCAGCAGGTCCCCGGCCCGCAGCAGCCGCGGAAGCTCGACGAAGGAGTGGTGCGACACCTCCGTGCCCCGCGACACCAGCAGCCGCACGGCGTCCCGGTCGAGCCCGGGCCCACGCTGCTCGGCGGGCACCCGTGCCGACAGTTCCCGCGGTACCCGCACCGCGAGTGTCATCGCCCCTCCAGCAGCGACGGGGCCCCGTACCGCCCGCTCACCGGCCGCTCGTCCAGCAACCGCAGAAAGGCCGGCACCACACTCGCCGGCTCGGACCGCGGGTCCTGGTCGTCCGGTACGGCCGCCGCGTACAGGTCCGTCGCCATGTCCCCGGGATCGACGGCCCACACCCGCAGCCGCGGCTCCTCCTCGCCCAGCACCGCCGCGAGGTGGTCCAGGGCGGCCTTGGAGGCCCCGTAGCCGCCCCACGTCTCGTACGCCTCGGCGGCCGCGTCCGAACTGACCGCGATCACCGTGCCGGCCTGCGACGCCCGCAACAGCGGCAGCGCCTCCTGGACCAGGCCCAGCGCGGCCACGACGTTCACCTCCAGCGCCCGGCGCAGCCCCTCCAGAGGGAGCCCCTCGAGCCGCGCCAGTGGCTCGGCGCCCAGCGCGCTCGCGTTGTTCACCAGCAGATCGACGCCGCCGAGCCGCCAGGCCGCCGCCACCAGCTCCGAGCGGTGCGCCGGATCCGTGACGTCCCCGGGCAGGGCCGTCACCCGGGTCCCGTGCCGGGCGAGCGCTACCGCAGTCTCCTTCAGGACCTCCGCAGTCCTCGCGTCGAGCACCAGGTCCCAGCCCCGCCCGGCCAGGGCCTCGGCGAGCGCCCGCCCCAGCCCCTTGGAGGCTCCCGTGATGATCGCTACCGGCATGACACCCGTCCCCTCGTCCTCCACGCCTCCTGATCGGCGTGCTCCCAACCTAGGAACGCGGTCCTCCCGGCCGCCTCGGACGCGGGCCGCAGAGCGGCGAGGCCCTTCGCCCTAGGTCGCCCGCCCTAGTCGGGGCGGTCACAGGTCCGATCCGCGCTGTCACACCCCGCCCGTACGCTGAGGTCATGAGTCAAGGCCCCCGGTCCGGCCTCGCCGCGGTGAGTTCCGCGCTGCTGGCCATGAGCAGGCACCTCGAGGTCCGCGACGTCCTCAAGACGATCGTCGCCTCGGCCCGCGAACTGCTCGACGCGCAGTACGCCGCCCTCGGCGTCCCGGACGACCACGGCGGCTTCGCCCAGTTCGTGGTCGACGGCGTCAGCGACGCCCAGTGGAAGGCCATCGGCCCCCTCCCGCGCCAGCACGGCATCCTCGCCGCGATGCTCCACGAGGCCACCCCCGAGCGCCTCGCCGACGTCCGCAAAGACCCCCGCTTCGAGGGCTGGCCCTCCGCCCACCCCGACCTGATCGACTTCCTGGGCCTGCCGATCCGCGACGGCGACGAGGTCATCGGCGCCCTCTTCCTCGCGAACAAGAACTGCGAGAAGCCCGAGGGCGGTTGCGGCTTCACGGAGGAGGACGAGGAACTCCTCTCGATCCTCGCCCAGCACGCCGCGATCGCCCTGACCAACGCCCGCCTCTACGAACGCAGCCGCGAGCTCACGATCGCCGAGGAGCGCTCCCGCCTCGCCCACGAACTGCACGACGCGGTCAGCCAGAAGCTCTTCTCCCTGCGCCTGACCGCCCAGGCCGCCGCCGCCCTGGTCGACCGCGACCCGTCCCGCGCCAAGGGCGAGCTGCATCAGGTGGCCCTGCTCGCCGCCGAAGCCGCCGACGAACTGCGTGCCGCTGTGGTCGAGTTGCGCCCCGCCGCCCTGGACGAGGACGGCCTCACCGCCACCCTGCGCACCCAGATCCAGGTCCTGGACCGCGCCCACAGCGCGCGCGTGACCTTCGCCGCCCGCAACTTCCGCGCCCTGCCCGCCGCCCAGGAGGAGGCCATGCTCCGCGTCGCCCAGGAGGCCCTGCACAACGCGCTGCGGCACTCGGGAGCCGAGCATGTCGACGTGACCCTGGACCGGTGCGGCAGCGGAGCCGTCCTGCGCGTCACGGACGACGGCAGCGGCTTCGACCCGAAGGCGATCCGCCGCGCGGGACGCCACCTCGGGCTGGTCTCCATGCGGGACCGCACCAACGGGGTCGGCGGCACGCTGACCGTGCAATCGGCGCCCGGCAAGGGCACCACGATCGAGATGGAGGTTCCCGGTGGCTGACGCGATCAAGGTTCTGCTCGTCGACGACCACCAGGTCGTCCGCCGGGGACTGCGCACCTTCCTCGAAGTGCAGGAGGACATAGAGGTCGTGGGCGAGGCGGCCGACGGCGCCGAGGGCGTCGCGCGCGCGGAGGAACTGAAGCCCGACATCGTCCTCATGGACGTCAAGATGCCGGGCATGGACGGCATCGACGCCCTGCGCAAGCTCCGCGAACTGAACAACCCCGCGCGCGTGCTGATCGTCACCAGCTTCACCGAACAGCGCACTGTGGTCCCGGCCCTGCGTGCGGGCGCCGCCGGTTACGTCTACAAGGACGTCGACCCCGACGCCCTCGCCGGCGCCATCCGCTCCGTCCACGCGGGACACATCCTGCTCCAACCCGAGGTCGCGGACGCCCTGTTGTCCCAGGAGGAGAACAACTCCGGCCAGGGCAGGGGAGGTTCGCTCACCGAGCGGGAGCGCGAGGTGCTCGGGCTGATCGCGGACGGCCGCTCCAACCGGGAGATCGCCCGCGCGCTGGTCCTCTCCGAGAAGACCGTCAAGACGCACGTCTCGAACATCCTGATGAAACTCGACCTGGCGGACCGGACACAGGCGGCACTGTGGGCGGTTCGTCATGGAATGGCCGGTTGATCCATGCCCGCACGGCAATACGGAGGGTTCCGCTCCGGAGTGAGATTCATACCGTCGTGGGAATGTCCCCCGAATGGCGCATCCTTCGTGTGCGTCCGCCGTTCTCCAGTGCGTGCTGCGGCGACTGCCGCGGCAATCGCTAGGAGGGCTTAGAAGTGAAGAACCTGAAGAAGGCAGCGGCCGTGACGATGGTGGCCGGAGGGCTGATCGCCGCCGGTGCCGGTATGGCCTCCGCCACCGACGGGGCGCACGCCGACGGCAAGGCCGTGGGCTCGCCCGGCGTCGTCTCGGGCAACCTCGTCCAGGCCCCGGTGCACGTCCCGGTGAACGCGGTCGGCAACAGCGTGAACGTCATCGGCGTGCTGAACCCCGCCTTCGGCAACCTCGGTCTCAACCACTGACGTCCCTCGCCGAGCGGGCAGTGACTTCGGCCTCCCGGGTGCGCCACGCACCCGGGAGGCCGGTCCGTCTGCCCAGCGAATCATCCGAACCCTGCAGTCGCCGGGCGTAAGACCGGCCGGTCGCCCGGCCCCACACCGGTCACCGCGCCCCTCGCTCCAACTCCTCCACGTACGCGTTGTAAGCCGCCACCTGCGCCCGCCGCCCCGTCCGCTCCACCGGTCGCAACGCCTCCCCCCGAGCTCGCATCTCGGCGGAGCTCACCGCACCCCCGTGCTCGTTCTCATAGGCCAGCGACACCAACAGCCCCACCCGCTGGGCAAGCTCCAGCACCCGCACCGCCCGAGGCGGATACCCCGGCGCCAAGACCTCCCGCCCTCGTTCGGCCCGAGCCCGGTACGCCCCGAGCGCCGCCTCCGCCACCGGCCCCGACGCGGCCACGTCCAGCCGCGACAGCACCTCCGTCGCCTCCCGCAGGGCCTCCGCGAGCTCCCGCTCGGCCTCGCCCAGCGAGGGAACGTCCGCCGGCGGAGCCTCCCGCACCGGCAGCACCCGCCACACCACCTCTACATGCACATCACCCGCGGGCCCGGCCTCGTACACCTCCGGCACCAGGCCCAGCGCGGCACCATGACAGACCACCGCCTCCTCCGCCTCCAAGGCCCGCGCGTTGAACTCCGGCGGCCCGCTCAGCCCCAGCGGATGTCCGGACGCGGGCAGCGCGACCCGCAGTCCCGTCACGCCGAGCGACCGCAGCCGCCCCAGCGCCAGCGTGAGACCGACGGCCGCCGTCTCACCCGGCAGCCCCTCGACCCGGTGCACGGCATCGTCACCGACGATCGCCAGCACGGCGTCGTCCGGCGAGACAAGTCCGGCCAAAAGGCTGTTTCCCCAAGCGGCAAGGCGTCCAGAGCGCGGTTCCGAGAGCATGCCCCCAGCCTAAGGACCGGACCGCTGGACCGGAGCTGCCGACCGGTGGCGTAGATTTCATCGAGGGCTGCGCCCACAAGCGCGCACGCGCCAGCCGAGACGCCGACACCGGTCACACTGCAAGGGGAGACAACGCGCTCATGAGCGATGTTCTGGAGCTTCAGGACGTATCCGTGGTCCGGGAGGACCGGGCTCTGGTGGACCAGGTCTCCTGGTCGGTCAAGGAGGGCGAGCGCTGGGTCATCCTCGGCCCCAACGGCGCCGGCAAGACCACGCTCCTGAACCTCGCGTCCAGCTACCTCTACCCCAGCAAGGGCACCGCCACCATCCTCGGCGAGACCCTCGGCAAGCCCGGCACCGACGTCTTCGAACTGCGCCCGCGCATCGGCATGGCCGGCATCGCCATGGCCGACAAGCTCCCCAAGCGCCAGACCGTCCTGGAGACCGTGCTGACCGCGGCGTACGGCATGACCGCCGGCTGGCAGGAGGAGTACGAGGACATCGACGAGCAGCGCGCCCGCGCCTTCCTCGACCGCCTCGGCATGAGCGACTACCTGGACCGCAAGTTCGGCACCCTCTCCGAGGGCGAGCGCAAGCGCACCCTCATCGCCCGCGCCCTGATGACCGACCCCGAGCTCCTCCTCCTCGACGAGCCCGCCGCCGGCCTCGACCTCGGCGGCCGCGAGGACCTGGTCCGTCGCCTCGGCCGCCTCGCCCGCGACCCGATCGCCCCCTCGATGCTCATGGTCACCCACCACGTCGAGGAGATCGCCCCCGGCTTCACCCACGTCCTCATGATCCGCCAGGGCAGGGTGCTCGCCGCCGGTCCCCTGGAGCTCGAACTCACCTCCCGCAACCTCTCCATGTGCTTCGGCCTCCCTCTCGTCGTCGAGCAGGTCGGCGAACGCTGGACCGCGCAGGGCCTGCCGCTGTCGTGATCACGTGAAGTCCCTGCAAAAACAAGGGCAATAAGCCCGTCCCCGCTCCATCGCGCCCTGTCCGCGGCGGTACCCCCGGACCTACCATGACCATGTGAACGACATCGACGCATGGGTGTGGTGGCTCGTCGGCGCGGCAGCGCTCGGAATCCCGCTCGTGGTGACCGCGATGCCGGAATTCGGCATGCTCGCCGCGGGCACTGTCGCCGCATCGGCCGCGGCCGGACTCGGCGGCGACATCGTCGTCCAGGTGCTCGTCTTCGCCGTCGTCTCGGTGGCCCTCATCGCCGTCGTACGGCCCATCGCGACCCGGCATCGCTCCCAGCGCCCCCAACTCGTCACGGGCATCGACGCGTTGAAGGGCAGACAGGCCGTCGTCCTGGAGCGCGTCGACAGCGCGGGTGGCCGGATCAAGCTCGCCGGAGAGGTCTGGTCGGCCCGCTCTCTCGACACCGGCAGTGCCTTCGAAGTAGGCCAGGAAGTGGATGTCGTCGACATCGAGGGAGCCACGGCGATCATCATGTGACCTCGCAGGATGCAACTGAACCGAACGCACCACGAGTTGGGCGACGGTCTGTCAGACTCGACCAGCAAGATCTTCAACAACCATAAGATCTTCCGAAAACGCCGAGGCAGAGAAGGGCACGGGGAGCACGATGGAACCGGTCATCATCGTCTTGATCATCCTGGTGGTGTTGGTCTTCATCGCCCTCATCAAGACGATCCAGGTCATCCCGCAGGCGAGCGCCGCCATCGTGGAGCGCTTCGGCCGCTACACGCGGACGCTCAACGCGGGCCTCAACATCGTCGTCCCGTTCATCGACACCATCCGCAACCGCATCGACCTGCGCGAACAGGTCGTGCCCTTCCCGCCCCAGCCGGTGATCACCCAGGACAACCTGGTGGTCAACATCGACACGGTCATCTATTACCAGGTGACCGACGCCCGGGCCGCGACCTACGAGGTCGCCAGCTACATCCAGGCGATCGAGCAGCTCACCGTCACCACCCTCCGCAACATCATCGGCGGCATGGACCTGGAGCGGACCCTGACCTCCCGCGAGGAGATCAACGCGGCCCTGCGCGGCGTCCTCGACGAGGCCACCGGCAAGTGGGGCATCCGCGTCAACCGCGTCGAACTCAAGGCGATCGAGCCGCCCACCTCCATCCAGGACTCGATGGAGAAGCAGATGCGCGCCGACCGCGACAAGCGCGCCGCGATCCTCACCGCCGAAGGTACGCGCCAGGCCGCGATCCTCACGGCCGAAGGTGAGAAGCAGTCCCAGATCCTGCGCGCCGAGGGTGAGGCCAAGGCCGCCGCCCTCCGCGCGGAAGGCGAAGCCCAGGCGGTCCGCACGGTCTTCGAGGCGATCCACGCCGGAGACCCGGACCAGAAGCTCCTCTCCTACCAGTACCTCCAGATGCTCCCGAAGATCGCCGAGGGCGACGCCAACAAGCTCTGGATCGTCCCCAGCGAAATCGGCGACGCCCTCAAGGGCCTCTCCGGCGCGATGGGCAACTTCGGCAACTTCGGCGGCGGTTCGAGCGGAGGCAACGGCGGCTCGGAACGCCGGGAGACGCCGAAGATCGACTGACCCAGGAATTCCCGTACGACAAGGGGGCCCGCCTTCCCAACGAAGGCGGGCCCCAACGTACTTAGGGGCGCGGGCTGTATCAATATGCGGCTCCGCCGCGTGGGCGCGACAAGCCACGGCGCACCCGCAGCCGCATCAGAACCGGACCCGGCAGATGTCTAGGCGGCCTCTCGAGCCAGCCAGTCCGGCAGCGCGGAGAAGTCCTCGTGCCCCAGGGACAACAGCATCGCGTCCGCCGGAGTCGGCTCGAACGGCTCCCGCAGCAACGGCATCCCCGCCTCCGCCGGAGTCCGGTTCGCCTTGCGGTGGTTGTCCTCCGCGCAGGAGGCCACCGTGTTCAGCCAGGTGTCCTGACCACCCTGAGACCGCGGCACCACGTGGTCCACGGTCGTCGCCCGACGCCCGCAGTACGCGCACCTGTGCCGGTCGCGCACCAGAACACCCCGCCGGGACCACGGGGCTTGTCTTCGGAAGGGCACCCGCACATACCTACACAGCCTGATCACCCGGGGCACCGGTATGTCGACCGCGGCTCCGCGCATGCGCAGTTCGGGGTGGGACTGCTCGACGACGGCCTTGTCCTGCAGCACCAGAACGACGGCTCGGTTCAACGTCACCGTCGACAGCGGCTCGAAGCTCGCGTTCAGTACCAGCGTGTCCCGCATGTCAGCCCACCTCCCATGTGCACCGTCCCACCCCCTGGCGGGCTTGGGCTTGGATCAACTCTGGCCGGGCACGCCGAGATGGACAACGCAATAAAAAGTGCCCGCCTCTGATCAATTCCAAGACCAGAGGCGGGCAAACGCTCGATGAACGTCAGTCTTCGGAGGGAACCTCGTACTCACCGATCAACTGGGCCCGCCCGATCGCGTGAAAGCGCAGGTTGAAGCCCACAAAGGCGGGAGAGGCATCCGAATCCGGCCCGAGCTTCTCCTGGTCCACCGCGTACACGGTGAAGACGTACCGGTGCGGCCCGTCCCCGGCCGGCGGAGCGGCCCCACCGAAGTCCTTCGACCCGTAGTCGTTCCGCGCCTGTACGGCACCCTCCGGCAGCCCCTCGAACTTGCCGCTGCCCGCCCCGACCGGCAACTCGGTCACCGAGGCCGGAATGTCGAACACGACCCAGTGCCAGAACCCGCTGCCCGTGGGCGCGTCGGGGTCGTAGCAGGTCACGGCGAAGCTCTTGGTCTCCGGCGGAAAACCCTCCCAGCGCAGCTGCGGAGAGGTGTTGCCGGCCGCGTAGACCTGAGCGTCCTTGAGCGTGCCGCCTTCCTGCACGTCCTCGCTCGTCACCGTGAACGACGCTACGGGCGGATGGAAGTCATGGGGGAGCGGCCGCCGCTTGAGCTCGGTCACCTCGGTACCTCCTGATCGATTACCGGAATCAGCAGTTCCCGAGCCTAGAACCAATTGCGCTTGCTGCCGACCTCGGACAGCCACTGGTTGAGGTACGCGGCCCAGTCGGTGCGCTGGTAGTCGTGCAGCCCCACCTGGAAGGACCGGAAGGTGTCACTGCCCTCGCTGAACAGCCCCGGCTTCTTGTCCATCTCCAGCACGACGTCCATCGCGTTGCCGTCCGCGACGAAGCTCAACTCGACCTGGTTGAGCCCGCGGTACTGCTGCGGCGGGAAGAACTCGATCTCCTGGTAGAACGGCAGCTGCTGCCGCGTCCCACGGATGTGACCGCGCTCCAGGTCCGCGTTCTTGAAGCGGAAGCCCAGCTGCATGAACGCGTCCAGGATCGCCTTCTGCGCCGGCAGCGGGTGCACGTTGACGGGGTCCAGGTCACCGGAGTCCACGGCACGCGCGATCGCCAGCTCGGTCGTCACACCGACGTTCATGCCGCGCAGCGCCTGGCCGTCGATCGTCGTGATCGGCGTCTCCCAGGGGATCTCCAGACCGAACGGCACCGCGTGCACCGCGTTCGACTGAAGCGTGAAGGCACCGCCGAGCGAGACCTTGGTGAACTCGATGTCCTGCTTGTACTCCTGGTCGCCGCTCTCGACCTCGACCCTGGCCTGGAGCCCGACCGACAGCCCCTCGATCTCCTGATCGACGGATCCACCCTGGATCCGCACCTCACCCTGGACGACACCACCCGGGACGACATTGACCTCGGTCAACACCGTCTCCACCGAAGCCCCACCGGCCCCCAGGCTCGCGAGCAGCTTCTTGAACGCCATGTCTCTCCTCTTAGAACGCGCGGATTCCTGATCCCTACAAACGCGATCCGGCCGTGGTCGGTTCCGCGCCCTCACCCTGGCAAGCGGACGAACCCTTGACCACCCCTTGGCACACACCCGTCTGGACTACGCTCGTACGCCATGATCACGCCCCCGGACCGTACGCCACTGCCACGAGAGTTCTTCGACCGCCCCGTACTGGAAGTCGCCCCCGACCTCCTCGGCCGCACCCTCGTCCGTACGACCCCGGACGGTCCGATCGCGGTGCGCCTCACGGAGGTCGAGGCGTACGACGGTCCGGGCGACCCCGGCTCCCACGCCTATCGAGGCCGCACGGCCCGCAACGGCGTGATGTTCGGTCCGCCCGGGCATGTGTACGTCTACTTCACATACGGCATGTGGTTCTGCATGAACCTGGTGTGCGGACCGGAAGGCCGGGCAAGCGCCGTCCTGCTCCGAGCCGGCGAGGTCGTCGAGGGCGCTGAACTAGCTCGCAAACGTCGACTCTCGGCCCGAAATGACAAGGAACTGGCCAAAGGGCCGGCCCGCCTGGCCACGGCCCTGGGCGTGGACAGGGCCCTGGACGGCACGGACGCATGCGACCCGGGCGAGACCCCGCTGAAGGTGCTCACCGGCACCCCGGTCGCCTCCGACCAGGTACTCAACGGTCCGCGGACCGGGGTGGCCGGCGAAGGGGGCGTACACCCCTGGCGGTTCTGGGTCGCCGACGACCCGACGGTGAGCCCCTATCGCGCTCATGTCCCGAGGCGGCGCTCAAGTTGACTCGCTCTTGGAAGGTGCGTAACGTGGCCCGAGCCGCTTGACCCGGTTACGGCGATCGCCAGCAGCCGAGAGCGGCCAAACCACTACCTACGACATCCCCTCAGCGGGGGCGATTTCGGCGTGTCCGCACGTCTGAATTCGAACTCGCGGAACTCGATTATGAGTTGCCGAGGGAATCGGCTAACGTAGTGAATGTCGAAAGGCCCCGCCGACAGGGAATCAGGCCCGAAAGGATCTGATAGAGTCGGAAACGCAAGACCGAAGGGAAAAGCCCGGAGGAAAGCCCGAGAGGGTGAGTACAAAGGAAGCGTCCGTTCCTTGAGAACTCA